>JBFJTN010000099.1:0-12128 GCA_041625325.1 Oceanococcus sp.
CCTCCAGCATCTTGAGCACCGCCGCCTTCTGGGTCGCCGGCAGCCCGCCCTTGGTCAGGTCATCGCACATGTGCTTGATCAGGTTGACCCACTCGTCCGGCGGCTTGTCCTTGGGGTTGCGGCTTTCCAGCATGTCGATCAGCTGGTCCATCTTGTCGATGCTGTCGTTCCAGCGATCGTCGGACGCGCCAAACTTGAGCAGACGCTGGGTCATCAGGGCAGCCCAGACCTTGGTCAGGAATCGTTGCGCCGGCGGGGGCACATCCCTGGCGAAACTGCTGCGTTCGATTTCCTCGGCGACGATG
Source organism: Oceanococcus sp. (assembly GCA_041625325.1). Lineage (GTDB taxonomy): Bacteria > Pseudomonadota > Gammaproteobacteria > Nevskiales > Oceanococcaceae > Oceanococcus. Next base: position 306 of record JBFJTN010000099.1, read on the forward strand.
CGCTTGGCCTCACCGATCACGAACTCACGTCGCTGCGCCGCCTGCTTGCGCTGCAACTCGTAGAAGCGCTGGATCTGCGCATCCTCCAGCGGCTCGGCCGTGGACATGGATTCGCGAACGAAGTCGGGCGCGAGGTCGAACATGGCCAGGATGTCGTGCAGGGAATCGGCCATCTGCTCCGATTCCTGCCGATTCTGCAGCCGGTGACGGGCGGCCTTGGTCATGTGTTCGTCGATCAGGCTGGCCAGCGGATGCGAGGCATCGGTGAACACCGAGGAATCCGCCAGGGCGGACTTGACCAGCGGCATGCGCAGGCTTTCGTGCTTGTCCGCCTCGTGATTCCGCACCGTGGGATCGGATTTCACCTCGTTCAGGAAGTGACCCGCCAGGCTGGTGCGCTGCACCGGTACCCAGCCGCGTTCCTTGGCGATCCCGGGCAAGGGGCGTTTGTCCATCAGGGCCAGCAAATCGGCCGCCAGCAGGCCATCGGTATAGCCGTCGCCGTCGCCTTCCAGGGCCAGCCGGGTGAGCATTGCCGCGGTGGTGTCGTCCACCTCCAGCTGATCATCCGGCGGCTGCATCCACTTTTCCTTGGCCCGCTGCTCCGCCGGGGTTTCCGGCGCGGCCGATTCCATGGCGGTGTTCACCACCAATTTGGCCGCTTCCGAGCCGATCTCACGCAGGCACTCCACCACCGACTGATACAGCGGTTCGAGCTTGCTGATGAAGTGGCGTTCGAAACTCATGAAGACCTGATCGCGCCCGGAGGCCGGCCAGCGCATCTGATCCAGCGTCCGCAGCATGGCCTGGTGCAGCCCGGTGGGGGCCAGCGCCTTGGAATTGATCTGCAGATCCATGATCAGGCGGATGCGATTCAGGCGCGCATCGATTTCGGCGATGACCTTGAAGTACTGTGTTTCGGCCAGCAGCAGCGCTTTGGCCATGGCAATCAGTCCGACGCTGGCGCGATCATCCTGGGCGGCCTCGTCCTCGTCATCCGCCCGGGCCAGGAACAGCCGGTTCTCCAGCTGCCCGATATAGGCCTGAACCCAATCGCGCTCATGCTGCTTGAGGGAGCGCCCCATGTCCTGGGTCTTGCGGTCGTCCGCCTTGGTCAGCGCCTTTACGGCCTCACCCAGATAGCTGCCAAACAGCCGGGTGGCCTGATCGTGAACGATCTCGCGCAACTCCCCTTCCGCCCTGACGGACAGCTTCTGAAGATCCTCTCGCCCTTGCAGGCCAGCCAGCGTGTGCTTTGCCATGTCAGCTATCCGGACTCATTGGTCGCCAGGGTTCCCACAGTGCTTGGAAAGCGAGACCGCAACAGTACCCCTGTTGCGCATGTGCGGCAACGGCCCTGCCCGCCGTCTGTCGGCCACTTCAGGCCGTTCACCACATCAGGTCGTCGGGCACCTTGTAGTCGGCGTACGGATCATCCGCTGCAGTCGCGCCCTGCTCCTCGACCAGGCTGGCCAGCCAGACCCGCCGGCCCAGGCGCTCGTGGATCTTCTGTGCCTGGGCCTGCGGCAGCAGATGGTACTGGCCATCGTAGCGAACGATGCCGCTGCGCCCGGCACTCAGGTCGCCACGCTGGGCCTCGGACAGGTAGAGATGATGAATCTTGCCGTCCAGGGTGAAATGGAAGGCGGCCGCGCCCTCGGCGGCCGGCTGGCGCGGCTGGGCGTGTGACGCGACCAGCTGGCGCACCCATTCCGCCTGCTCCTGCGCCTCGCGCTGACGGTTGCGCTGCTCATTCAGCTCGCGGTCCCGGGCCTTCTTGTGCGCGCTCAGCGCACGCAACTCCTCTTCCCGCTGGCGTTCTTCCTCGCTGCGGGCCTGTTTGCGCTGCTTGCCCTTGGCCGCGGGCCTGGGCCGGTTCTTCTGCAACTGTTTCTGGCTGACCAGGCCGGCTTTCAGCAACTGGTCACGCAGGGAATTCGTCATCGGGGCATGGGCGGGTGCGAGCTGACCGCCATTTTAGCGCGCCCGGCAGCACAGTTCAGTCCGCGTAGGGCTCGCGCCAGGCTGCAAGACGACTGCTGGCCGGCCCCAGAGCCTCCCAGCCTGTCTCGACCTCAAACAGGGCCAGTCCACCCTTGACCAGGCCGCGGCCAGATGCCGAAGGCGCCAGCTGGCCGGCGAGCAGGGACAGGCCGGGATTGTGCCCGATCACCAGCAGGCAGCCGACTGCCGGGGAGCTACGACGAATCAGGGTCAGGATCGCCGCCGGTTCGGCGAGGTACATCGCGCGGCTCTCCTGTGCCCGCGGCAGCGCCCGCCCCATGCCCTCGGCGACGCCCTGGGCGGTCTCCCGGGTACGCCGGGAACTGGACAGCAGCACGGCGTCGATCGACAGCTCGCGCCGCGCCAGCCACTCGCCCACGTCGCGCGCCTGGGCCAGACCCTTGCTCTTCAGCGGCCGACCGTGATCGCCTTCAGGGGAATCGTCTTTGGCCGCCGCGTGTCGCAGCAGGATGAGATGTCGATTCAATGCAGGCATTCCTTACAATGGCGAAACTGAGCGGAGTCGCTGGGCGGCGCGCACAGCTTGGCATCAGCCGCGACTGAACGAAAGACAAGGCTCCACCGCATGTCCTCTGACCCGTCCGACAGCGTCCCCGTTCCCCGCCAGACCCGGGCGCTTGAGGCGGGTCCACGCATCCTGTTCTTCGGCGGCGGCACCGCGCTGAACCCGATCGCGCGCGCGCTCAAGCGGCTCACGACCCGCAGCATCCATCTGGTTCCGCCCTTCGATTCGGGGGGCAGCTCCGGCAGCCTGCGTCAGCATTTCGCCATGCCCGCCGTGGGCGACCTGCGCGCCCGGATGCTGGCCCTGGCCGGTGACGCCGAGCCCGCCGCCAGCATGGCCGCCCTGCTGGCCCACCGATTCCCGGTCGAAGGGGCCGCGCAGACGGCGGATCGCGCCCTGCTACCGGCTCTCGACGCCCTGCTGGACGCCACACCCGTGCTGTCGGGAACGCCCGCCCTGGCCGAACTGCATGGGCTGCTGGTTCTGCTGGCACGCGGCTGCAGCCTGGATCTGCGCGGCGCCAGCCTGGGCAATCTGGCCCTGACCGCCGCCTACCTGCAGCAGGGCCGCAGCCTGCGGCGCGCCGGGGCCACCGTGGGCGCCTGGCTGGACATGCGCGGCACGGTCCGCTGCACGGTCGAAGATGATCTGCACCTGAGCGCCCGCCTGTCCGATGGCCGCATCCTGTGCGGCCAGCATCAGATCACCGGCAAGGAGCTGGCGCCCCTGCAGGCCCGTATCGAGGACATCTGGCTGGCCCGCCCCGAACTGCCGGAGCAGCGCGTGAGCTGCCGCCTGGGCGAGGACATCGCCGAGCTGATCCGCCAGGCGGATCTGCTGGTCTACGCCCCCGGCAGCTTTCACAGCAGTCTGCTGGTGCACCTGCTGCCCGAAGGAGTTCCCGCCGCCATCGCCGCCTGCCCGGCACCCAAGGTCTACATGCCGAATCTGGGCCCGGATCCGGAACTGTACGGCCGCAGCCCGCGCGACGCCCTGGACATGTTGCTCACCCGCCTGGGGACATCGATCCCGGCCGGCCTGACCCATGTGCTGATCGACCCGTCGCAAGGCAGGGATTTTCCATCGCTGCCGGCCGGCCTGGAACTGATCACCCAGCCCCTGCGCAACGATGGCGGGGCGACCCACCAGCCGGAAAAGGTCAGCCACCTGCTGATGACCCTGGCCGGCCGGGCGGGCTCGCCTTAAAGGACGAGGCCACCCCCTTCCCGACCTGCCACAGTGAGGCCATGAACTACACGCTGAAACCTGTCACCATCAGCCGGCGCAGCCGCATCGTGGTGGGCGCCCTGCGCTGGCTGCTCAAACCAATGATCCGCCTGTTCTCCAGCACCTCGGTCATCGGCATCGTGAAGAATCACGTGCGCCTGGCCGCGCGCTGGAAGATCCGCCTGCAGGACCTGCCGATCGATTACGACCGCTACGTCAACGGGGTACCGGGGCCGATCGTCGGAGACCTGGCTGACCGGCACAAGATCGCGGTGCTCTACCTGCATGGCGGCGGCTTTCTGATCCCGGCGGTGCCGGAAGTGCACCTGGAACTGCTGGCCCGTCTGTGCCGCCGGCTGGATGCGGTCGGTTTCATGCCCGACTACCGCCTCGCGCCGATGCACAGGTTCCCCGCCGCCCTGGACGACTGCGAACGGGCCTATCGCGGCCTGCTGGACGCCGGTTTCGCGCCCGAGCGCATCGCGCTGGCCGGCGAGTCCGCCGGCGGCAATCTGGTGCTCGGTCTGCTGCAGCGGATTCGCGCCAATGACTGGCCGATGCCGGCCTGCGCGGTGCCGATCTCGCCGGTCTGCGAGTTGGCCCGGGTGCACATGCCGCTGTCGCGGGTGACCAACCGACGGGTCGATCCGCTGATTCCGGTCAATGCCATGGCCAAGATGCTGCAGCTGTACGTGGGCGAGCAGGACGCCACCAACCCGGAACTGTCACCCATCTATGCCGACATGCGCGGCATGCCGCCGCTGTACTTCCTGGTTGGCGAGACCGAGGTGCTGCGCGACGACACTTTGATCACCGCCCGCCACGCACGGGAGGCCGGCGTGGACACCCGGGTCGAGGTCTGGCCGGTGCTGCCGCACGCCTTCCCCCTGTTCATCCGCCTGCTGCCCGAAGCGCTGCAGGCGCGTGACGAGATCATAGAATTCATCCGGCAACATGCCGGTCGGCAGGCGGATCTCGCCGCATGAGCCATCGCGAGAGCTACCAGCGTTCGCTGCAGGATCCGGCCGGATTCTGGGCCGAGCAGGCCGCGCAGATCAGCTGGGACCGGCCCTGGGACCAGGTGCTGGACGAGTCGGCCGCGCCCGACTACCGCTGGTTCGCGGGCGGGCGCCTGAACAGCTGCTACAACGCGCTGGACCGGCACTGCGAGAACGGCCGCAGTGATCAGCTGGCGCTGATCTGGGATTCCCCGGTCACCGGCCAGCAGCGCCACTACCGCTATGCCGAGCTGCGCGACACGGTGGCCCGCTGCGCCGGCATGCTCAGGGCGCGCGGCGTGGCCCGCGGTGACCGTGTGGTGATCTACATGCCCATGGTGCCGGAAGCCGCCATCGCCATGCTGGCCTGCGCCCGCATCGGCGCGATCCACTCGGTGGTGTTCGGTGGCTTCGCCGCCGCGGAGCTGGCCAAGCGCATCGACGCGGCGCGGCCGAAGCTGCTGATCAGCGCCTCCTGCGGCATCGAGCCGGGCCGGCTCATCGAATACAAGCCATTGCTGGACCAGGCCCTGGAACTGGCGACTCATCCCGTCACCGACTGCATCATCCTGCAGCGCGAGCAGTGTCGCGCCGAGTTGCTCGCCGGCCGGGATCACGACTGGGAGGCGCTGATGCAGGACGCACAGCCCGCCGACTGCGTCAGCCTCCAAGCCAGCGATCCGCTGTATGTGCTGTACACCTCCGGCACCACCGGCAAGCCCAAGGGGGTGGTGCGCGACAATGGCGGCCACGCCGTGGCCATGCTCTATTCCATGCGGGCGGTCTACGGGGTCGAGCCGGGCGAGGTGTTCTGGGCCGCCTCCGACGTCGGCTGGGTGGTCGGTCACTCCTACATTGTCTACGCCCCGCTGATGCTGGGCTGCACCACCGTGATGTACGAGGGCAAGCCGGTGGGCACGCCGGACGCCGGCGCCTTCTGGCGGATGGTGGCCGAGCATGGTGTGCAGACCCTGTTCACCGCACCCACCGCCTTTCGTGCGATCAAGAAAGAGGATCCCGGCGGCGAACTGCGCCAGGCGTACGACACCAGCAGCCTGAAAACCCTGTTCCTGGCTGGCGAACGTTCCGATCCGGACACGATTGCCTGGGCACAGGAACAGCTGGGGGTGCCGGTCATCGACCACTGGTGGCAGACCGAACTGGGCTGGCCGGCGATTGCCAACTGCATGGGCCTGGAGCCGATGCCGGTCAAGCCCGGTTCCGCCGCGCTGCCGGTGCCGGGCTTCGACCTGCGGGTTCTCGACGAATCCGGCGCCGAACTGCCCGACGGCGAGATCGGCAACCTCGCCCTGCGCCTGCCCCTGCCCCCCGGCAGCCTGCTCGGGCTGTGGGATGATGCGCAGGGCTATCGCGAGCATTACCTGAGCCGCTATCCGGGCCATTATCTGACCGGCGACGCGGGATTTCGCGACAACGACGGCTATGTCTCGATCATGTCCCGCATCGATGACATCATCAATGTGGCCGGTCACCGCCTGTCCACCGGTGCGATGGAGGAGGTGCTCTGCGCCCACCCGGCGGTGGCCGAATGCGCCGTGATCGGCGTGGCCGATCCGCTCAAGGGTCAGCTGCCGCTGGGCCTGGTCGTGCTCAAGTCCGGGGTCGAGCGCGCCGGGTCGGAGATCATCCGGGAGCTGATTGCGTCCGTGCGCGAGCAGATCGGCGCGGTCGCCGCTTTTCGTCAGGCGACCATCGTCGCGCGCCTGCCCAAGACCCGCTCCGGCAAGGTCCTGCGCGCCACCATGCGCAAGCTGGCCGACGGCGAGCAGCCGCCGGTCCCTGCTACCATTGACGATCCGAACATTCTTGACGAGATCGCCGCGGCCCTGCGGGGCCTGGGCTATCCACGGGCCTGAGGCGCGCAGCGCGCGACCGGGCAGGACAGCGCATGAACAACAAGGATCGAGCAGTCTTCATCAGCGGTGGCGGCAGCGGCCTGGGTGCGGCCGTCGCCCGGCTGCTGGCCGAAAGCGGCTGGCGGGTCGGCATTGCCGGACGCCGTCAGCAGGCCCTGGACGAGAGCCTGGCCGCGCTGCGGGCGGCTGGTCATGAGGGCGTGGCCTACTCGCTGGATGTCGCTGATGCTGCCGCCAGCGCCGAAGCGATCCGGGACTTTTCCCCCGACGCCCTGGTCAATGCGGCGGCCGTGCTGGGTCAGGGCACGACCCCGCAGGACTTGAGCCCGGCCGATTTTGCCCGGGTCCAGGCGATCAACGTCAATGGCTGCTTTCATTGCTGCCATGCCGCGATGCAGCTGTGGCGCGAGCAGGGGCGCGGCGGCGACATCGTCAATATCAGCTCGCTGGCCGGCATCCGCGGCATGCAGGCCTTCCCGGGTTTTGCCGCCTACGCGGCCTCCAAGCATGCGGTGGTCGGTCTGACCGAAGCCCTGGCCCACGACGGCAAGGCGCTGGATGTGCGGGTGAATGCGATTGCGCCCGGCATGATGCGGACGGCCATGCTGGCGGAACTGGGCATCACGCCCGAGACCCTGCCCGAACAGGTCGCACCCACGGTCGCCTTTCTGCTCGACCGGCGGGCATCGGGCCCCATCACCGGCACCACGATAGAAATTCACTGCAATGACTGATTCGAGCCGGCCCATCGTCTATCTCACCCGCCGCGAGCATTTCTGCGCCGCCCATCGCCTGTGGTCGGATGCGCTCAGCGCAGAGGAAAACCAGGCCCTGTACGGCCCCTGCTCGCGCCAGTACGGCCACGGGCACAACTACTACATGGACGTGACCCTGCGCGGTCCGGTCGATCCCCGCACCGGGGTGATCGTGAATCTCACCGAAGTCCGCGATGCGCTGAAGGAACTCATCCTCGAAGACACCGACCAGCGCCATCTGAACCATGATTCACCGCTGTGCGCAGGGGTGAACCCCACGGCGGAAAATCTCGCCGTGCTGTTCTGGCAGGTGCTGCATGCCCGCTTCGGGCCGCTGCTGCACGAGGTCAAGGTGCAGGAGACCGAGAAGAACTGGGCCATCTACCGCGGCGAGACCGAAGCGGCGCCCTGATCCCCACCATCCGCGCCGACCCGGCGCAACCCAGCAAGGCAAGAGCATGAACAAGATCATCATCGTGGGCGGCGGCCAGGCCGGCGCCACCGTCGCCCAGGACCTGCGCAAACGTGGTTTCGAGGGCGAGATCACGATCCTGGGCGACGAGCCCCAGCTGCCCTACCGGCGGCCGCCGCTGTCCAAGGCCTACCTGGCCGGCGAGGCCAGCGAGGAGAGCCTGTACCAGATGAAGGCGCCAATCCTGGAGAAGAACGCCATCCGCTATCGCGGCGACGGCCGGGTGGCGCGCATCGACCGCGCACAGCGCATGGTCGAGCTGGAGAACGGCGAGCGGCTGGGCTATGACAAGCTGGTCCTGGCCACCGGCGGTCGGGCCCGTCCCCTGCCCCTGCCGGGCGCCGATGCGCCGAACGTGCATCTGCTGCGCACCGTGGCCGATGTGGACGCGATCCGCGCGGATCTGGCCAGTGCGCGCCGCGTGGTGATCGTCGGCGGCGGTTTCATCGGCCTGGAGGCTGCCGCGGTCGCGCGCAAGCTGGGCCTGGAGGTGACCGTGCTGGAGGGCCTGCCGCGAGTGCTGGCCCGGGTCACCGCGCCCCAGATGTCGGCCTTCTATGAGCAGGCGCATCGCCGGCACGGGGTCGACCTGCGCACCGGCGCACAGGTCAGCGGCCTGCTCGGCAGCCCGCGGGTGGAACGGGTGCAGCTGGCCGGCGGCGAGGAGTTGCCGGCCGATGTCGTCATCGTCGGCATCGGTCTGATTCCGAACACCGAGCTCGCCGCCGATGCGGGCCTGGAGGTGGACAACGGCATCGTGGTCGACGCCTTCGGCCGCAGCAGCGACCCGGACATCCTGGCCGCGGGCGACTGCACCAACCATCCGAGTGCTTTCTATGGCCGGCGCATCCGCCTGGAGTCGGTGAACAACGCGCTGGAACAGGCTCGCACCGTGTCCGCCACCATCATGGGCGAGGAATCCCCCTACGATTCCGTGCCCTGGTTCTGGTCGGATCAGTACGACCTCAAGCTGCAGATGGTGGGCCTGTCCGAGGGCTATGACGACTGCGTCCTGCGCGGCGACATGGAGGGCGGCCACTTCGCCCTGTTCTATCTCAAGGGCGGCGTGATCATCGCGGCGGATACGGTGAGCGACCCCAAGGACTTCATGGTCGCCAAGAAACTGGTGGCGGCGCGGGTGCAGGCCAGCCCGGACCAGCTGGCCGACAGCAGCACGCCCCTGAGCGCACTGCTGCCGGCCTAGCCCGAGGCGGCGGCCGCCGCTTCCAGTTCGTCCAGCGCCTCGCCGGTATACACCGCGAGGCGCTGCAGGTGCGGAATCGCGTCCCGACAGCCGATGAAGCCGACGCAGACATCGCCTGCATAGCCGATCACGGTGACGTTCAGGGCATAGCCGTCGAACAGGATGGACATGGGATACATGGCCTCGAGCCGGGCACCGCGCAGATACAGCGGCTCCTTGGTCAGCACCACGTTGGACAGCACGAAGTTGAAGAAGGGCGGCAGCTTGGACAGGGTGCCGGTGATCTGACCGGCCAGCAGCGGGGCCAGCCCCATCAGGGTGAACTGCTCCAGCGCCGTGGGCGACATGCTCAGCAGCTCCTGCTTGCTCCGGGTGGTGGTGGCGTGGATCAGGCGCACCCGTTCCAGCGGATCCTCGACCTGGGTCGCCAGCGGACAGACAAAGCCGGCCACCGCATTGCCGCCACTGCCATCATCGTTGCGCGCCAGACCCACCGGCACCGAGGCATTCAGGGATTTGCCGGGCAGCGCCTGATGCTCCAGCAGGTAGCGGCGCACCGCACCGGAGCAGATCGCCAGGGTGATGTCATTGACGCTGACCTGCAGACGCTGGCTCAGGGCCTTGAGCCGCGCCAGCTCCAGGCGCTGGGTGCCCAGCCGCCGCTGCGGGCTGACCGGCACGTTGAACAGGGTGGCCGGGGTGTCCATCGCCGCCCGCACGGTGCTGCCCTCGCCCCGGCTCATCTCCAGCAGCTTGCTGGCCAGCTGGCCCAGACCACGGGCCTGACTGCTCGCCTCCTTGACCACATCCGCCAGGCGGGTCGCCACCGTGCGCTTGAGCCGGGTGCCGGTGCGCTGCAGGGGTTTCTCCCCGGGCCAGCGCTGGTCATCCGGATCATCGCTGAGCCACAGCTTGGTCAGGCGCATGGCGCCCATGCCGTCGATGGCGCAGTGATGGGCCTTGAAGTAGATGCCGAAGCGGCGCCCTTGCAGGCCTTCGATGATGTGGCATTCCCACAGCGGCCGCTCGAAATCGATCGCATTGGAATGCAGGCGGGAGACGAGCTCGCCCAGTTCCCGCTCGCCACCCGGCGCCGGCAAAGCCGAGTGACGCACGTGGTACTCCATGTCCATCTCGCAGTCTTCCCAGGCCGGCGCCAGATCCGCCAGCGCCCCGCGCGCCAGCCGGTAGCCGAAAGGCTCGGGCATGAAGGGCTCGGCCCGCAGGCGTTCCACCAGTTCGGGCAGGAAGGCCTTTCCCTTGCGGGCCGGCAGATGGAAAGTCATCAGGCAGCCCACATGCATGGGCGCCTGACGCGTCTCCATGCGCAGGAAGGCCGCGTCCACCTGACTCAGTCTCTTCTTCATCCCTCAGCGTCCCCCTGGTTGCGCCTGCGGCCATTCTAACCGCGTGGCGCGGCCCTGCGCCGAGCGTGGAACTGCTCATCATTTTGGGTGATACCGCTGCCTGCACGAGCGGTTACACTGCGCAGGCCATCGCGGCAAAGATCCAGGTGCGCAGCCATTCGGGGGAGAATACTGATGCTGGAGATCAAGGCCTTGCGCCCGTCCATCTGGGCGCGCAGTTCCATGCTGTTCATTCTGGGCAGCCCGCTGACGGTCTGGGCCGGTAGCTTCGGGCTTGGCCCGATCGACGCGGAGTGGCAGCTGCAGGGCAGCTACACCTACTCCGTGCGCACGGAAAACCCGCACCACGGGGTGGTCGCCACCGGTGGCCGGGAAGTGGTCGAGGCCCCTGAGTATCTGAAGTGGCCGGAGTCGAACAACTTCGATGACGGCGATCGCAATTTCCGCCAGTGGGAAGCGGTCAACAACCGCGCCACCCTGCTCGGCGAAATCCAGTTCAAGTACGGCAGCGACTACGGTGCGCTGATCCGCGGCGACGCCTTCTACGACCTGGTCTACCGCAGCGATCGCAACTCCAACGACAACGAGGAGAGCATCAGCACCACGCAGGAGCCCTTCAACAGCTTCACCGAGGACAACCGCTTCTTCTCCGGCAAGCGTGCCCGCCTGCTCGACGCCTATGGCTATGGCACCTGGTACCTGCCGGGCAACATGGTGCTGAACCTGCGCGCCGGCCGCCACATCGCGGCCTGGGGCGAGAGCCTGTTCTTCTCCGGGGTGGCCCTGGCCCAGGCCCCGGCCGACGCGACCAAGGCCACCGTGCCCGGCGCCGACGTCAAGAGCATCCTGCTGCCGGTCAATCAGCTGTCCTTCCAGCTGGCGGTGGACAGCAAGCTGACCCTGCTGGGCCAGTACAAGCTGGAATTCAAGGAAATCGAACTCAATCCGGTGGGCGAATTCTTCTCCCCGGCGGACGTGGTCGGTCCCGGGCGCGAATTCATCTATGGCATCCGCAATCCCTTCTATTCGGACAATCTGTCGGAAGTGAACCTGGCGGATCCGAACGACTACAACCAGACCCTGCAGGTCATCTACGACCTGCTGGCCGCCGGCAGCGGCGGCTCGCTGCCGCCGCAGGATGTGGGCATCCTGCCCGATCCGGGCGCCGGCGCCGAACTCTACCTGCCGCCCATCGGCGCGCTGACCGAGGAACAGGGCGCGCCGCGCGGGGTCGACCCTCAGTATGCCGGGGATATCGTGCCACCGGATCATGGCCAGTGGGGCTTCGGCATGCGCTACGCGCTGAACTCCATCACCACCGTCGGCGCCTATCACCTGCGCTATCACGCCACCACCCCGGCACCGGTGCAGAACTACGGCTACGGCGTGCTGC
>JBFJTN010000100.1:0-12099 GCA_041625325.1 Oceanococcus sp.
GATCATCGCCCGGCCCGGCAACCACATGCAGCTGCCGCATTTCCCCGGCCTGCCGGAAGACGGCATGAGCGGCACCTTCCGGCGCGAGGTGGCCATGTCCCGCGAGGACCTGCAGTTCCTCAGCTGGGAGCACCCCCTGGTCCAGGGCGCCATGGACCTGATCCTGTCCGGGGACAGCGGCAACACCGCGCTGTGCACCGTCAAGCTGGGCGGCATCTCACCCGGCACGGTGATCGTGGAAGCGCTGTTCGTGCTCGGCGCCCAGGCGCCCCGCGGCCTGCAGCTCAGCCGCTACCTGCCGGCCGAGCCGGTGCGCCTGCTGCGCGATGCCCTGGGCCGCGACCTGTCCGAGGCGCTGAGCACGGAGCAGCTGAATCAGCTGGGCGAGCGGGTGCCCAAGCACACCGCCCACGCCCTGGTGAAGCAGGCCAAGCCGGTGCTGCAGCAGATCATCGAGCAGATCGAGGAGCAGGCCGCCGGCCGTCAGCAGACCCTGGTGGATCAGGCGCTGGCCACGATGCGGGAGGAGCGTCGGGTGGAGCAGGAGCGCCTGGAGGCATTGTCCCGGGTCAATCCGGCGATCCGTGCGGAAGAGCTCGAAGCCCATGCCCGGGACAGCGAGATGCTGGAGGAGCGCCTGTCCCTGGCCAGCCTGCAGCTGGACGCACTGCGGGTCGTGATCGCGACCTGATCCGGCCCCCGGCGAGGATCAGGCCGGCGGTGCGGCGGCCAGGCCACGGGCGCGACCGAACACCCGGCGGCCCCAGTGGCCCAGATCGTCCATCCAGGCATAGATGCGCGGCAGCATCAGCAGCGACACCACGGTGGAAAAGAGCAGCCCGCCGATGATGGCCCGGGCCATCGGGAAGTAGGGCGGGCCATTGCCCCCGACTGTCGCCTCACCCAGGCTCAGCGGCACCATGCCCAGCACGGTGGTGAACACGGTCATCAGGATCGGTCGCATGCGGTCGGCCGCGCCCTGCACCAGTGCCTCGTCGCGGTCGATGCCGGCGCGGCGCAGCTGGCTGACATGGTCGATCATGACGATGCCGTTGTTGACCACGATGCCCATCAGGATCAGCAGGCCGATCATCGCCATGAAGGTGAAGGTGGTGCCGCTGAGCAGGAAGAACCAGAACACCCCGATGAAGGAGAACAGCACCCCGCTGATGATCGCGGTCGGGGCGAGCACGGCCTCGAACAGGGCCGCCATCACGATGTAGATGCAGGCCATGGCCAGCAGCATGTTCTGCACCATGTGCTGCGCCTGCTCGGCATCCTCGTCGAAGGCCTCGCCGAAATCCCAGCTGGTGCCGGAGGGCAGTTCGAGGGCATCCAGATTTCTGCGGATGCGCTGACGCGCTTCCTGCGGATCGATCTCGTCCAGGGACAGCTCCACCTGCAGCGCCGTGCGGCGATTCTGGCGCCGGATCATCCCGGTGACCTCGGCCTCGCTGATGCTGGCCAGCGATGACAGGGTGATGAGTTCGCCGGCCGGGGTGCGGATCGGCAACTGCAGCAGGCGCTCCAGTTCGCTGCGATCCTCGCGGGAGAATTGCAGCAGCAGATCGATTTCGCCCTGTGGTCCCTGGTAGGGCCGCAGTTCGCGGCCGCGCATGGCCGTGGCGATGACCTCGGCGACCGCCTGGCTGCTCATGCCGTAGCGCTGCACCCGGTCCCGATCCACCTGGATGCGCACCTCATGATCGCTGCTGGTCGCGTCCACCCGGATGTCGCGCAGGCCTTCGATGTTGCGCAGGACCCGGGCCACTTCCCGGGCGGTGTCGTGCAGCTGGCCGGTGTGCTCGCCGGAGACCCGCACGGCCAGCTTCTCGCGGCTGCCTGCACGCTGCTGCTCGAAGCTGGGCATGCCGATGGCTATCTTCGGCATCTCCTCGCTGATCGCCTTCTGTATCGCCTCGGCCGACAGCTCGCGCTGCTGTTTGTCGATCAGCCGGATGGTGGTCTGGGCCTGGCCGATGTCCCAGTAGCTGTAGACCGACTCGATGCCGAAGCGCTGCTCGTTGGCGTAGAGGTATTCCTCGATGCGCTCCACCGCCGCCTTGACCTCGCTCAGCGCGTACTGGGCGTTCAGGTTGTAGCGCAGGAACAGTTGCCGCTTGTTCTGGCCCGGGAACATCTCGACATCCACCAGGCTGGCCGGGATCGCCACGCTGCCGACGATGAGCATCAGGCCCAGACCGCTCCATCCGCCATGCCGCAGGGTCCAGCGCAGCAGCCTGGTATAGCGTTCGCGCCAGGGATGAGTGCTGCGGTCCTTTTCCGCATCGCGGATGACCAGACGGGAGGTCAGCTGGGGGATCAGGGTGAGCGCCACCAGCAGGGAGGCGAACAGGGAGATGCAGATGGTGATCGCCACATGGCTCATGAACACCGCGATCTCATCCTGCACGCTGAAGATGTTGGGCAGGAACACGATGGCCGTGGTCAGGGTGCCGGCGGCCACGGCCAGGCCCACTGCCCGGGTGCCGCGCAGGGTGGCCTGGGTCGCGCTGACCTCGCCATGCTGACGCTCGTTGTAGATGCTTTCGGTCACCACCACCCCGTTGTCCACCAGCATGCCTACCGACAGCATCAGGCCCATCAGGCTGAGGATGTTCAGCGAGTAGCCCAGGAAGAACATGGCGCCCAGGGTCATCAGCAGCGAGATCGGCACTGCGGAGGTGACGATCAGGGTCATGCGCCAGTCGCGCAGGAAGGCGTACAGCACGATCAGCGACAGCAGGGCGCCGAACAGGCCCGACTGCATCAGCTCGCGCAGGGATTCGCGCACGTCATGGGCCTGGTCCTGCATCACGAACAGGTTGATGCCGGCCATTTCCGGCACCTCGCGGATGCGCTCGATCTCCCGGTGCACCTGCTGCGCGATCGCGACCATGTTGGCGCCGGTTTCCTTGAATATGTCCAGGCCCACCGCATAGCGCCGGTTCAGGTGGCGACCGTAGGTCGGCACCGGATCGAGGTAGCCCACGCTGGCCACGTCGCGCAGGCGCAGGCCGGCCTCGTTGATGACGAAATCGCCGATCGCCTCCAGGCTGTCGAAGCGGGCCACCGGGCGGACCAGGAAGCGCTGGCCACCGTCCTCCAGGGTGCCGGCGGCCAGGGCGAAATTGGCGCCGGCCAGGCGCTCGCCCAGTTCCGCCAGATCGACTCCGTGTGCGGCGACCCGCTGGGCCGACAGCTCGATGCGCACCTCCTTGGGTTCGACGCCGTAGAGCACCACCCGCGAGACACCGGCGATACGCTCGATGCGCCGCTTGAGGTTGCGTTCGAGCATGTCGTGGGCCTGGGACAGGTCGCGGCTGGCCGAGATCCGCACCGTCATGATGGGCGAATCCGACAGGTTGAACTTGAAGATCCGGACCCGGCCCAGTTCATCCGGCAGCTGGCTGCGGATGGACTCGATCTTGTCACGGGCTTCGACCCCCTTGATCGTGGTGTCCTCCTCCCAGCCGAACTGGATGAACAGGCCGCTGCCGTTCTCGCGCGACTCCGAGTTCAGGCGCTCCACCCCGGTCAGGGTGGCCAGCACTTCCTCGGCCGGCCGGGTGATGCTGCGCTCGACCTCTTCCGGCGAGGAGTTGCGGTAGGGCAACTGCACGAACACGCCGGGAAACTCGATATTGGGCAGGAATTCCAGCGGCAGGCGCTGGGAGCCGGCCAGGCCGATCACGGTCACGCAGCTGAAAAACATCAGCACGGTGACCGGACGGCGCAGTGCCAGTTCAGTCAGGCGCATGGGCCGGCTCCGCCAGGCGCTCGCGGTCGATCAGGCTGTACAGCACCGGGATCAGGAACAGGGTGAGTCCGGTGGCCACGCTCAGGCCCCCGATCACCGTGATCGCCAGCGGGGCGCGCAGCTCCGCGCCTTCGCCGCTGGCCAGGGCCAGCGGCAGCAGGCCGAGGATGGTGGTCAGGCTGGTCATCAGGATGGGGCGCAGGCGTTCGCCGGCCGCGTCCAGGATGGCTTCGCGCAGCGGCCGCACGGGACGCAACTGGTTGATCCGGTCGATCAGCACGATGCCGTTGTTCACCACGATGCCGGCCAGCACGATCAGGCCGATCAGCACCACCACATTGATCACGCTGCCGGTCAGCAGCAGGGCGGCGATCGCGCCGATGCCGGCCAGCGGCAGGCTCATCAGGATGATGAAGGGGTGCAGCAGGGACTCGAACTGCGAGGCCATGACCAGATAGACCAGGAACACGGCCAGCGCCAGGGCGAACTGCAGCGAGGCGAAGGACAGGGCCATTTCCTCGCTCTGCCCGGTGATGCTGGCGGTGACGCCGCGCAAGGGGGGCAGCGCGCGCAACTGCCCTTCCAGCGCGGCCACCGCGCCGGCCAGGTCTCCTTCGCGCAGGTCGGCCGATACCGTGACCACCCGCTGATGGTCGACCCGCCGGATCTCGCTGGGGCCGTTGGCCAGCTGGATGTCCGCCACGGCGGCCAGCGGCACGGGGGCGGTGGCGCCCGGATTCATGATCAGGTCGCGCAGTGCCCCGATGTCCTGGCGCAGGCGGGGCTCGGCACGCACCAGCACGTCGATTTCCCGGTCGGCCAGGCGGTAGCGGGTGGCGACCCGGCCCTGGACCGCCTGCACCACACGCTCGGCCAGATCCGGGACCTTCAGGCCCAGTGCGCTGACCCGCTGCTGGTCGAAGCGGATCTGGATTTCCGGCTGGCCGCTGCCGACGCTGGTCTCGATGTCGGCGAAGCGGGAATCGGCGCGCATGCGCCGTTCCAGCGCCCGGGCCGCCAGCGTCATGGCCTCCAGATCATGGCCGGCGAACTCGACCTTGAGCGGGGTCTGAAAGCTGAACAGGGTGGGGCGGCTGATCCGGTATTCCAGCCCGGGAGTGCCCGACAGCAGCTTGCGCAATGCCCGGACCAGTTCCGCCTCGCTGGCCCGGTCGGTCCGCGCCATGACCAGGGACAGGCGGGCGGTGTTCTCGCCGGCGGCCTCGGGATCGGTGTCCAGCCGGTTGCCGGTGCCGCTCACCGCATAGCTGGTGCGCAGCAGGGGCTGCGAGTCCAGCTGCCGCTGCAAGGCGACGACCACCGCATCGGTCTGCTCCAGCGGGGTGCCGGGATCGAGCTTCAGCTCGGCCTGGAACTCGCCCTGGGACAGCGCTGGCAGCAGCTCGGCGCCGAGCAGGGGCAGCCCGGCCAGGCTGACGCTGAACAACAGCAGGGCCAGCGCGATCACCCGGCCACGGCGCTCCAGCGCCCGCGCCAGAGCCGGTCGATAGGCCCGCTCCAGGCCCGAGAAGGCCCGGCGGAAGCCTTGCGCGGCGGGTTGCAGGCTGCGCCCGAGCAGCCAGGCGAGCAGGCGAAACAGGCGCACCGGCAGCCACAGCAGGGCGCCGGGCAGGCTTTCCAGCAGCAGGTACCTGAGCCGGCTGAGCCCGCGCAGCAGGGGCGGGCCGTCGCGCCGCACCGGCCGTGCCGGGCGAATGGCTGCGGGTTCACGCTCGCGGGCGGCCAGCATCGGAATCAGCGTGACCGCCACCACCAGCGCGATCAGCAGGGTGCCGGACACCACCAGCGCCTGATCGGCAAACAGCTGACCGGCGACCCCCTCCACGAAGACCATGGGGAAGAACACCGCCACCGTGGTGAAGGTGCTGGCGGCGATCGCCATCAGCACCTGCCGGGTGCCCTGTTCGGCGGCGATCAGCCGGTCAGCGCCGGCCTCCCGACGCCGGGCGATGGCTTCCAGGACCACGATCGCCGAATCGATGAGCAGGCCGACTGCCAGGGCCAGGCCGCCCAGGGACATGATGTTCAGGCTCAGGCCGGTCGCGTACATCAGGATGAAGCTGGCTATCACGGATACCGGGATCGCCACGGCGATGATCAGCGTGGACCAGGCCTCGGCGAGGAACAGGTAGAGCACCAGCACCGCGAGCAGGCCGCCGAGCATGGCGGCGGACATCACCCCGCCGATGGCCTGACGGATGAAGGCAGACTGATCGTACAGCGGGGTCAGGGTCATGCCCTCCGGCAGGGTTTCGCCCAGCTGTGCGATCCTCCGGGCCACGGCCTCGGCCACCGCCACGGTGTTGCCATCGCCCTCGCGATAGATCGCAATTTCCACCGCCTCGCGACCGGCGATGCGAATGATGGCGTCACGCTCGTGGTGGCCGTGATAGACCCGGGCCAGATCCTCCAGCCGCAGGATCCGGCCATTGTCGCTGAGCAGGATCAGCTGACGCATGTCATCCAGGCTGGCGAACTGATTGCGGGTGCGGACCAGGTAGCGCAGGCTGCCCTCGTCGACCCGTCCGCCGGACAGATTGACGTTTTCCTGGGCCAGACGCTGGATTACGGCATCGCTGGACAGGCCCAGCTGCCCGAGGCGGCGCAGGTCGAGTTCGATCTGAATTTCGTCCTCCAGGCCACCGCTGATCTTCACCGCGGCCACGCCGGGCAGCGCCTCCAGCGGTTTCTGCAGGCTGTCCTCCGCAGTGCGGCGCAGCCGCTTCAGGGCGCCACCACTGTCCTGCTCCGCGGTGCTGCTCAGGCCGTAGCGCATGATCGGATCAGAGGAGGGATCCACCCGCAGCACGATCGGTCGCTCGGCTTCGCGGGGCAGCTCCAGCGCATCCAGCTTCTCCCGGATGTCCAGCACCGCGAAATCCATCTGCGTGCCCCAGTCGAATTCCAGGGTCACGTCGCTCTGGCCGGCCCGCGACACCGATTCGATGCGTCGCACCTGGCGGACCAGGCCGAGGGCTTCCTCGATCGGCTTGCTGATCAGGCTCTCGATCTCGGCCGGCGCCGCGCCCGCGTACTCCGTGCGCACGGTGGCGGTGGGGTAGGACAGGTCGGGCAGCAGGGTGACATCCAGGCGGCTGGAGGAGACCCAGCCGAACAGCAGCACGGCCAGGGTCAGCATGCTGATGGCCACGGGGCGGCGGGTGACGAACTCAAGCATGGCCTTGACCCGTCAGACAGTGCGGCCTCACGAGCCGCGGGTTTCGACGATCAGCGTGGCGGTGCCATCCTTGAGGCTGGCGCGGCCGGTGGTGACGACCTGGTCGCCCTCGTCCAGCCCTTCCAGCACCTCGTAATGCCAGGGGTCGCTGTAGCCCAGGGTGACGGCGCGCCGCTGCGCCTTGCCATCATGGATGACGAAGACCGAGGCGGCGGCGTCCTCGATCATCACGGCGTCCTTGGGAATCAGCAGCGCATCCGGGCGGCTGTCGTATTCGACCCGGAAGCGGCCGAACATGCCGGGCCGCAGCTTGCCTGAGGCATTGTCCAGGGCCAGGGTGACCTTGACCGTGCCGGTGGCGGCATCGACCACCGGATTCAGGCGCAGCACGCGGCCGACAAAGCGCTCATCCGGCCAGGTGTCGACTTCCAGCTCGGCCAGCTGGTCCACCGCCAGCTTGCGCATCTCGCGTTCCGGCACATGCAGTTCGGCCTCCAGGCGGCTCAGGTCGGTGATGCGGAACAGCGCCTGGTGGACCTGCACCATGTTGCCCAGCTTGACCTGGCGGGCCGAAACCACGCCGCCGATCGGCGCCCGGATCACGGATTCGCGCAGATTGAGCTCGGCCAGTTCCAGTTCGGCCTTGGCGGCGGCGTGCTCGAAGCGCTTGCGGTCCCGCTCGTCGGGACTGATCAGCGTCTGCCGGGCCAGCTGCTCACTGCGCTCCAGTTCCCGACTCAGGCGATTGAACTGGGCGCGGGCGCGCGCCAGTTCCAGGCGCAGGCGTTCATCCTCGAGGCGGGCAAGGACGGCGCCGGCGGCCACGATCTGACCTTCTTCCACCTCGATGGACTGGAGCACGCCGCCGACCTTGGCCACCACCGTGGCCTCCTGCGGCGCTTCGATGGTCGCCGTACCCTTGTAGGTGGCGGCGATGCTGTCGCGGGCCACCGGGGCCACCGCGACCGGCACGGGCGCCTGCTCTTCCTTGTCCTTCGATTCGTCCTTGTCCAGGCAGGCGGCCAGGGGCAGGGCAAAGCAGAGCATGAGCCCCACGAACAGGGGGCGCCGGCGACAGACGGGAGGGGACATGCAGCAGTCCGGGTGGAATTTGCGCCACTTTAAACCAAGCATCCGGGCGGGGCGACGTTCCCGCCGGCCGGTGCGGCCCCGGCGGGTTACGGAATTGCTAATGAGAATGATTGTCAATTAAGATTCACGCTTCTCGCGAGTCATGTCCGGAGTCTTGTTGTCCTTGCTAACCAATCTGGCGCAGCTGGCGCGCGGGCAGGCCGCCCGCGTGGTCGAGGTTCGTGACCACACGCCCGGGGACAGCATTGCCCGCCGCCTGCGCGAGCTGGGTTTCGTGCCCGGCGAGCAGGTGCGCCTGCAGGCCCTCGGGCCCTTTGGCCGCGAACCCCTGCTGGTCCAGGTGGGCATGACCCGCTTCGCCCTGCGGCGGGCCGAGGCCGAGCGGGTGGACGTGGAACTGGAGCCGGCATGAGCACTGCGACCTGGGACCTGAACATCGCCCTGGTGGGCAACCCCAACTGCGGCAAGACGGCGCTGTTCAATCGCCTGACCGGCAGCCGCCAGAAGGTGGCCAACTACCCCGGGGTGACGGTGGAGCGCAAGGAAGGCTTCCTGACCACGGCCAATGGCCGGCAGGTGCGGGTGCTGGACCTGCCCGGCACCTACAGCCTGCATGCCACCAGCCCGGACGAGCAGGTCACCCATGATGTCTGCGCCGGCAATCATCCCAGCGAATCCGCACCGGACCTGGTGGTCTGCGTGGTGGATGCGACCAATCTGCGCCTGCACCTGCGTTTCGTGCTCGACCTGCTGGCCACCGGCCGGCCGCTGCTGCTGGCCCTGAACATGATGGACCTGGCCCGGCGGCGCGGCATCCGCATCGACCGCGAGGCGCTGGCCCGGGAACTCGGGGTGCCGGTGGTCGAGACCGTGGCCCTGAAGAAGCAGGGCATTTCATCATTGCTGGGCTGGCTGGACAACGAGTTCGCCGCGAACGCGCCGGCGGTGACCGAGCCCCAGGACGTGCACCAGCGGGTGGGGCAGATCCTGCAGCGCTGCGTGGAGCAGCCGCAGGCCACCGCGCCGCTGGATGATGCCCTGGACCGCCTGCTGCTGCACCCGGTGCTGGGTCTGGCCGCGCTGGCCGGGGTCATGTTCCTGATGTTCCAGGCCGTCTACGCCTGGGCCGAGCCACTGATGGGCGCCATCGAGTGGAGCACCATGGCCCTGTCCGAAGGCCTCAACGCCCTGATGCCGGACAGCCTGCTGCGCAGCCTGCTGGTCGACGGCGTGATCGCCGGGGTGGGCGGGGTGCTGGTCTTCCTGCCGCAGATTCTCATCCTGTTCCTGTTCATCCTGGTGCTGGAGGAATCCGGTTACCTGCCACGCGCGGCCTTTCTGCTCGATCGGCTGATGGTCGGCGCCGGCCTCACCGGGCGCTCCTTCATCCCGCTGCTGTCCAGTTTCGCCTGCGCGATCCCGGGCATCATGGCCACCCGCAGCATCGCCGATCCCCGCGACCGCCTGGCCACCATCATCGTCGCCCCGCTGATGACCTGTTCGGCACGGCTGCCGGTCTACGCCCTGCTGATCGGCGCCTTCATCCCGCAGCGCGAGGTGGCCGGTCTGTTCAACCTGCAGGGCCTGACCCTGTTCGTGCTGTACTTCGCCGGCATCTTCAGCGCCCTGGCCGTGGCCTTCGTGATGAAGCAGCTGCGCCCGAAAGCGGATGATCACGCCCTGCTGCTGGAACTGCCCACCTACCGCGTGCCGGATCCGCTGAACGTGCTGCTGGGCCTGTGGGAGCGGGTGAAGATCTTCATCCGCCGGGTGGGTGGCATCATCCTGTCGCTGACCATCCTGCTGTGGTTCCTGGCCAGTTTCCCCGCGCCGCCGGCCGGCGCCACCGGTCCGGCCATCGACTACAGCTATGCCGGGCAGCTGGGCCACCTGCTGCATCCGCTGTTCGCGCCCATCGGTTTCAACTGGCAGATCTGCATCGCGCTGATCCCGGGCCTGGCGGCACGCGAGGTGGCGGTGAGCGCGCTGGCCACGGTGTATGCGATGTCCGGCAGCGAGGATGCGATCGTCGCCGGGCTGTCGGCGCTGATCAGCGAGCAATGGTCGCTGGCCACCGCGTTCTCGCTGCTGGCCTGGTTCGTGTTCGCCCCGCAGTGCCTGTCGACCATCGCGGTGATCCGCCGGGAGACCAATTCCTGGCGGGTGACTCTGGGCACCACCGCGCTGCTCTTTGCGCTGGCCTATGTCGGCGCCCTGCTGACCTACCGCACCGCGCTGGCGCTGGGGGGCTGATGCTTTACGCCGCCATGCAGTCGATGATTCTCAGCCTGGCCCTGGGTTTCGCCCTGTGGCAGCTGTGGGGCCGTCTGGCGCCGCAACTGCGGGCGAGTCAGCAGCGCCGGCTGGCGCTGGCCCTGATGTCGCCGGCCAGCCCGCGCTGGCTCAACCGGCTGGGCTGGCGCCTGATGCCCAGCGTGGACAGCGCCTGTGGCAGCGGCTGCAGCCGCTGCGGCACCTGTCCGACGGCCTGAGCCGCGTTGCCGCGGCCTGGGTCCGTCAGCTGCGGATCAGCGCAGGGCCTGGATGCGGCTGAGCAGTTCCTGCGGCTCGCTCAGTTCGGCGAACAGCAGATCGTAGTTGTCCTTGGTCCACTGGCCGAAGGCGGCCGGATCGGATTCACCCAGCAACTGGGCCAGGGCCTGCAGGCTTTCGCCTTCGCCACGGGCGGCATCGCGGGCGATCCAGTCCAGCTGGCTGGCGACATAATGCTGCTGCTCCAGGCTGGCGGAGTCGGAACCGCCGTCGCCGCTGCTGGAGTTGGACGAGGAACTCGCCGCATCGCCGGTGGTGGAGGCCAGATCGAAGGGCAGGGTGGTGGCGTCGGTGGTGGCGCAACCGGCGAGGCCCAGGCTGGCGGCACACAGGGCAATCAGGGCGAGTCTGTTCATGGTGATTCCGTTGTCAGGCGGTGCGAAAGGTGGTTCGGGACCGGGGCGCCGCTCGGCGGCAAGCTGGCCCACGGCCTATACTTTCCCCCATCCCTGACCCATTGAAAAGCCCGATGAGCCATATCCGCCAGATCGCCAGTTTCGAAGGATGCCGGCGCGCCCTGGGACAGATGCAACGTGTGGAGGACACCCGCGCGGCGGCGCAGGATTTTCGCGGCGAGATGCTGGCCGGCCCGAAGGTCCGCTACTTCGAGTCCTTCGACCTGGTACGGGTGCCGTATCCGACCCGCTATGGCCTGCGCAATGCCTACAAGCACGAGCGCTGGGTCGAGTACCTGCAGATCCAGAACCGCCTGTTCGTGGTGCAGTTCGACACCCCCGAGGGGATCAAGACCCTGCTGGTGTCACCCTCCGACCACGAGCGCAATGGCGAGACCCCCTTCTTCCGGCGCCTGCAGGACCGCACGCCGGGCTGGCTGCAGCATCTGATCGTCCGTCGGCAGGCCAGCGTGCCGGAGCTGGTGGAGCGCATCGGCCTGCGCCCCGAGGACATCGACTACATCACCTACGACCACCTGCACACCCAGGATCTGCGCCGCTGGCTGGGGACGGATTACGAGGCGTCGGCCTTTCCCAATGCCAAGTTGCTGGTGCACCACCGCGAGTGGGCCAGCGCCCTGGATCTCAGCCCCTATCAGGCCGACTGGTACTGCCCGAACGGCCTGGAGGGGGTGAGCGAGGAGCGGGTGATCCAGTTCGAGGGCGACGTGATGCTGGGTGACGGGATCGCCCTGATCCACACTCCGGGCCATACCGAGGGCAACCACTCCATCGTGGTCAACACCGATGAGGGCCTGTGGGTGATCAGCGAGAACGGCATCAGCGTCGATGCCTATGCGCCGCTGTACTCCAGCGTGCCGGGGGTGGCCCGCTACGCGGCCGATATCAGCAGCGAGGTCATCATCAACGGCAACACCCTGGAAAATGCGGTGGATCAGTACATCTCCATGGTGCAGGAAAAGACCATTGCCGGGCACTCGCAACGCGATCCGCGCTTCCCCAACATGTTCCCGTCCTCGGAACTGACCCCGTTCTGGCTGTTTCCCGGCATCCGCCCCGCCTTTACCGTCGGCTCGGCC
>JBFJTN010000101.1:0-12000 GCA_041625325.1 Oceanococcus sp.
CAATGCCGCGTAGGGACGCTGCAGGCTCAAGCCCGCGCGCAGCAGGAACAGGCCGATGCTGATCGCGACGGTGGACAGGTGCAGCAGCTTCAGATCCGCATCCATGCGTGGTCAGGCCTCAGCCGCTTGGGGCTCGCGCCGACGGCCGCCGCTCGGGGGGCGGCCCCGAACTGGCGGACAGGCGGGCCGGGCCATGCGGGCTCGCGGCTGCGCCGGTTTCCCGCGGGCAGGCGGCCTGGCGGCAGCGCGCGTGGGGCGGGGCAGGGGGGATCATGCCGGACTAGAGATCGCCGCTGAGCGGGATCTTGAGGTAACGGGTGCCGTTGTCTTCCACGGCGGGCAGCTGACCGGCCCGGATATTCACCTGCAATGAGGGCCACAGCAGCCTGGGAGCGGCAAGCTCGGCGTCGCGTTGCAGGCGCCAGGCGACGAATGCGGCCTCATCGATGCCGTCATGCGCGTGGCGGTTGGCATCGCGCTGCTCGCCTACCGTGCTTTCCCAGGCCGGGGCCCGTCCGCCGGGCGGATAGTCGTGGCCGACAAACACGCGGGTGGACCGTGGCAGGGCCAGGATGCGGCGGATCGAACGGAACAGCTGATGCGCGTCGCCGCCCGGAAAGTCGGCTCGCGCCGTGCCGTAGTCGGGCATGAACAGGGTGTCGCCGACGAACACGGCGTCGCCGATCAGATAGCTGACGCAGGCCGGCGTGTGACCCGGCGTATGCAGCACATCGATGTTCAGCGCGCCGAGCTCCAGGCGCTCTCGATCCGCCACCAGCCGGTCGAACTGGCGACCGTCGATGGCGAGCTCGGGGCCCAGGTTCAGCGCGCCGGCAAAGTACTCCTGGACGGCGCTGATGTGTTCGCCGATCACGGTCTGGCCACCCAGCGCCTGCTGCAGGCGATGGGCTCCGGACAGGTGGTCCGCATGGGCGTGGGTTTCGAGGATCCAGATCAGGGTGAGGCCTTCGCGGCGTACCGCCTCGATCAGGCGGGTGAGTCCCAGGGTGGCGATGCGACCGGCCCCCGGCTCATAGTCCAGCACCGGATCGATGATCGCGCAGTGACCGCTCGCCGGGTCGGTGACCAGGTAGCTGATCGTGCCCGTGGCAGGGTCGTAATAGCCCTGAATATCCGGGCCCCGGCCTGCCGCGGCGGAATCGGCGTCCATGCTGCTCAGGCCGCCTTGCGCTGGCCGGAGCAACCCGCGGTGGCCAGATCCACCGGCGCGGCCAGCCGGGCCAGGGCCTGTGGCTCCAGCAGGGTGATGGCGCGCCGGTTCACGGCGATCAGGCCATCGTCGCGAAAGCGCGCCAGCACCCGGCTGACGGACTCGGCCGCCAGGCGCAGATAATTGGCGATGTCGCGACGGCTCATTTCCAGCGACAGATGCTGATGGTCCGGAGTGCGCTCGGCGATGATCAGCAGAAAGGCGGCCAGGCGCTGATCGGCGCTGTAGTCGCCGGCCAGGGCGAGGGCGGCCGACAGCTCGCGGCTGGCACTTTCGATCAGATGGCGGTGCAGGGCCGGGATCTGCTCCGCCAGCGCCTGGAAGGCGGGCAGCGGCAGCACGCAGATTTCGGTCTCGGTCAGCGCCTGGGCATTGGCCGGATGGCGGCCCAGATGCAGGGCGTCCACGCCGACGACGTCACCGGGAAAATGGAAGCCGCGTACGCGCTCGTTGCCCTGCGCGTCGGTGGCATAGGTTTTCAGGCAACCGCTGCGCACCAGATACAGGGCATCCATGTCCTCCCCCTGCCAGTAGAGGTGGTCCTCGGGGCGCAGGCTGGCGGGTCGGCGCAGGATCTTGCCGAGCCGGGCGGCGTCGGTCGTATCCAGGTCACGCGCCAGACACTGGGGCTTGAGCGCGCACTGGGAGCAGTTGGAGGTGGTCGAGAGCAGCATCCGGGATGCCTCGGGGCGGGGGGGATTCCAGCATCGCGCAGTGCATGGACCAGGACCATTCGCAATTGCGCCCGCGCGTATAGGGGTAAATACCTAGTCCACCGCGGGCTGGCCGCAGCGGCGGACGGGCGAGGCGGGCCCTGGCGCCGGGCGAGCTCAGGAAAAGCGGAAGCTGCACCAGGCGGTGATGATCAGCGCGCCGATCAGGTTCAGGGCCAGCCCTTCGTGCACCATGGTGCGCAAGGGCAGCTGGCCGCTGCCGAAAACCACCGCATTGGGCGGGGTGGCGACCGGCAGCATGAAGGCGCAGCTGGCCGACAGGGCCGCTGGGATCATCAGCAGACGCGGGTCCATCTCGGCGGCCACGGCGGCGGCCGCGAGAATCGGCATCAGCAGCACCGCGGTCGCCGTGTTGCTGTTGATTTCGGTCAGGAAGGTGACACTGAGGCTGATGACGAGAATCAGCAGCACCAGGGGCAGGGTGGTGGCGCCGGACAGGGCCGTGCCGATGCTGTCGCTGAGGCCGGAACTGACGAAGGCCTTGGCAATCGCGATGCCGCCTGCGAACAGGATGAGCATGCCCCAGGGGATGGTCATCGCACTGTCCCAGTCCAGCAGCCGGCCGCCGCGGCCGTTGGGCAGGATGAACAGGGCCAGCGCGGCCAGCAGCGCCACATCGGCATCGCTGGCCTGCGGCAGGCCGAGCCAGCGGCTCCAGCCGCCAGCCGGGTCGCTGCGCAGCACCCAGGCCAGCGCGGCCAGGCCGAAGATCAGGAGCACGCGGCGTTCTTCGCTGCGCCAGGCCTCGACCGCCGGCAGCGTGATCTGCCCGTCGGCGCGGACCCCGCGGGTCAGCCAGAGGGCGGCCAGGGGCAGAAACACGATGACCACCGGCAGGCAGCTGGCCATCCAGTCGAGGAAGGACATCTGCAGTCCGGTGGTCTCCTCGTAGACGCGCAGGAACACGAGATTGGGCGGCGATCCGATGGGCGTGCCCAGGCCGCCGATGCTGGCGCCATAGGCGACCCCGAGCAGCAGGGCGACGGAGAGCCGCCGATCGCTGTTGCGCTCCAGGGTGGCCAGGGCGACCGGCAGCAGCATGATGGCGGTCGCGGTATTGGAGACCCACATGCTGAGCAGGGCCGAGCTGAGCATGAAGGCCAGGACCAGGCGACGGGGTGAGCCGCCCACCCGGCTGACCAGTTCTAGCGCGATGCGCCGGTGGGCGCCGGAACGCTCCATGGCCTTGGACAGCAGGAAGCCGCCCAGGAACAGCAGGATCAGCGGATTGCCATAGGCGTCGGCGACCTGACCCGGGCTGAGCACACCGCTCAGCGGGAACACCGCCACCGGCACCAGCGCGGTGGCCGGCAGGGGAATCGCCTCGGTGATCCACCAGACCGTGCACAGCAGGGTCACCGCCGCGGTCACGGCGGCGGCGCCGGACAGGCCCGCGGCGGCGACCGCCGCGGCCGCGCTCAGCGCCACCAGCGGCCCGAGCAGCAGCGGCCAGAGCGGTCTGGATTCGTCGCTGGTGCTCAGGGGCGAGCCTCGCCGCGCGCGGCAATTTCCATCCGGATCAGGTGCGCCAGCGAGCGGGCCTGCATTTTCTGCATCACGTGATTGCGATGCTGCTCGACGGTGCGCTGGCTGATGTCGAGCTCGATGGCGATGACCTTGTTGGCCTGACCCATGACGATACGTTCCAGCACCTCACGCTCGCGCTCGGTCAGGCTGGCCAGGCGCTCGCCAATGGCGTCGACCTCCTCGGCGCGGACCCGGTCGGCACCATCCTGGGCGATCGCCTGTTGCACCCGTTCCAGCAGCTGATCCTCGCGGAAGGGCTTCTGGATGAAATCGAAGGCCCCTTCGCGCATGGCTTCCACCGCCATCGGCACATCGCCATGTCCGGTGATGAACAGCACCGGCCAGCTCAGGCCACGCTGGTTCATGGTCTTGAACAGGCTGATACCGCTCATGCCCGGCATGCGCACATCCAGCACCACGCAGCCCGGCCCGGCAGGGTGCTCGGCGGCCAGGAATTCGTCAGCCGAGGCGTAGACCGCCACCTGCAGACCGACCGAGCGCATCAGCATCGACAGGCTGTCGCGAACGGCGTAGTCGTCGTCAACGATGTGTACGGTGGGTTCAGTCATGGGCGCTTGGCAGGACCAGGCTGAAGCGGGTGCCGCCGGTCTCGCGCGGGCTGTGACGCAACTCCCCGCCATGGGCTTCCACGATGCTGCGGCAGATCGACAGGCCCAGGCCCAGACCGTCCGGCTTGGTCGAGGAAAAGGGCTGGTACAGGCGGGACTGAACGTCCTCGGACAGGCCGCAGCCGGCGTCATCCACGTGGATCTCCACCCAGTCCCGGCCGCGCGGGCCGCTGCCGATCACGATGGTATTGTCGTGCCGGACCCCGGCCATGGCATCGACCCCGTTGCGCAGCAGATTGAGCAGCACCTGCTGCAGCTGGATCGGATCGCCGATGACCGGCAGCGGCGTGGTGGACAGGCGCAGTTCCAGGACCAGGCCATGGCGCAGGACATCCATCTCCGCCAGGGCCTGAACTTCACGAATCATGTCATTGCAGTCCAGGCTTTCATGCGCGGCGTCGCGCTGCCGGATGAAGCGGCGGGTTCTTTCGATGACCTGGCCGGCCCGGTCGGCCTGCTCGGCGATCTTGCCCAGCGCATCCAGTAGCGCCGCGGTGTCGCCGCTGCGGTTCTGGATCATGCGCCGGGTGGCGTCGGCGTAGCTGGAAATGGCGGCCAGCGGCTGGTTGATCTCGTGGGCGATGCCTGCGGCCAGTTCACCCAGGGTGCCCAGGCGCGCCGCGTGGGCCAGGCGCTCGCGGTGCAGCACCTCCTGCTGACGCAGCTGTTCGTCCATCGCCTTGCGTGCGGTGATATCGCGGATCAGACCGACAAAACCCAGGGTGACCTCCCCATGGCGGAACTCGCCGACCGCGAGGTCCATGGGGAATTCCTCACCGCTCTTGCGCCGCCCGGTGACCTCGCGGCCGATACCGATGATGCGGGGCTGCCGGCTGTCCAGGAAATGGCGGATGTAACCGTCATGCTCGCGGCTGTACCGTTCCGGCATGAGCAGGCGCACGTTGCTGCCCAGCAATTCCTCCCGGCTGTAGCCGAACATCCGGATCGCGGCCGGATTGGCTTCCTGCATGCATCCCTGGTGGTCGATCACGACAATCGCATCCACCGCCGCTGCCAGCAGGGCCTGGTATTGCGCCTGATAATCTGGGCCGCTGTCCGGCCGGGCCTTGTCGTCCATGTCGTCCGCAGAGCGGTGCTGCTCAAAGGCCCAGTATAGGCGCCCGGCGGTGGGCGTCGCAGCGGGGTTCGCCGATCGCGCTTCAGCGGGCATCGCCGGCCAGTGCGTCGTCGGCACAGCGCCAGAGCGTGTCCGCGTCGGTGCCATCATCCGGATACAGGGCGAAGGCCAGGCGGGGCAGCAACTGCACGGCCTGGGCGCCCACGGACAGGGGCTCGCGCAGGCCGGCTTCCAGCTTCTGCCGGCAGGCTTCGACGGCAGCGGCGCTGCCCGCCGAGTTCAGCAGCAGGGCAAAATCCTGGGGTCCCATGCTCGCGGCCAGATCGTCGCGGGCCAGAACCGCCCGCAGACGTTCTGCGACCGCTTCCAGCGCAAGCTGTTCGCAATCCCGGTTGTCGGCCGCAAAGCGCAGGCCCGGCAGGCTCAGGCTGGCCACCGCAAAGTCGGGGGCGCCATCGGCAGAGCGCTTGAGCCGGGTGTTCAGTTCGTCGCGGAAGCTGGTGGGATTGAGCAGGCCGGTCAGTGGGTCCCGGCTCTGCACCCGCTCGGCCTCCATGCGCAGCACCCGCTTGCGCGTGACATCAGCATGCACCGACAGATAGTGGGTGACCTGACCCTCCTGCAGGACCGGGCTGATCGTCTGGTCGATGGCGTAGAGATAGCCGAAGCGGTCCTTGTCCACGGTTTCGCTGCTCCAGACCTCCCCGGAGGAGATGGTGCGCCACAGGTCCTGGTAGTAGCGTGCGCCCTGGCGGCCGGATTTGAGGATGCGCGGATTGCGGCCCAGCGCCTCGCGTTCCGAGTAGCCGGTCAGCCGGGTGAAGGCCGCGTTGAGCCAGATGATCTCGCCGTCGGCCCGGGTCAGGAACATGGAATTGCCGGCCTGCTCCATCGCCAGGATCAGCTGCCGCTCGCGAGTGCGCTGATCCGCGCGTTGCAGGAGCCAGCGGATGTCCTGCAGCAGCGCCTGCTGGAACGCCGGGTCGGCATGCGGCGGCAGGCCCAGCAGGGCGAGGTACCAGGGCCGCTGGCTGGTCATGACCACCATGGCCATGAGGGATTCCGCTGCGGCCGCCGGCGACGCCGGCCTGCGCGGGCTGGCGACCCAGTCCGTGCCGACATCGCCGCTCTGCTCGGGGGCCTGGAGCAGCAGGTGAATGATGGGCGAACTGTCCACCTGCGTGGCCAGGGCCTCCTGCAACCAGGCCCGATGGCGGCCGCTGCCGGCGCAGGCCAGGGTGGCGTGGCGACCAGCGCCGGATTCGACCCCGAACCAGGCGAAATCCAGCCCCGGCTGCGCGATCAGTTCCTGGGCCAGGGTCTGCAGGACGGTCGGCACATCCGCATCGTCCAGCGCCGCCCGCATGCCGGCGGTCAGCATCGGGGATGCCGCGCTCATGACGCAGGGCGCCGGGACCGCCGGGCGACGCGCACCGGCGGGGAGAAGGGGCTTGGAAACCACAGGTTCCGGGGGCTGGGGGGCATGGTCACGCTCCGGCTCGCCTCACTCGAGGCTCCCCCTTTCTACAGCCCTGCGCTCCCTGCCGTGCTGACCTGGATCAATGCGCCCGCGGCCGGGGCACGGCCGGCGCCCCGGTCAGGCTTTCAGCTTGACCAGGAAATTGAACACCCAGGTGGCGAACTTGCCGTAGGGCGGGCGCAGGAACGTCATCACCGAGAAGCCGGGCTGGTAGTACACCGGGCGCAGCTTGGAGAAGGTGAGGAAGCCTTCCTTGCCGTGGTAATGGCCCATGCCGCTGGCGCCGACGCCGCCGAAGGGCAGGTCGTGCTGACCCACGTGGAACAGGGCGTCGTTCACCGTGACCCCGCCGGACATCACCCGCTCCAGATACATGTCAACCAGCTTGCGGTTGTTGGAGAAGGGATAGAAGGCCAGCGGGCGGTCCTGGGCATTGATGTAGTCGATGACCTCCTGCGGCTCGCGGTAGGTCAGCAGCATCAGCAGCGGGCCGAAGGTCTCGCGCTGACGGATGCTCATCTCCGGCGTGGTGTCGGTGATCAGGTGCAGGGGCATCTTGCGGGTGGCCGGATCGGGTTGCTGGGGCTCGTTCAGGTTGATCACGGTGGCGCCCTTGCTGCGGGCATCTTCCAGCGTGTCGAGCAGGCGCTGGAAGGAGCGCTCATCGATGATCGAGGTGTAATCGCTGCTCTGGATGTCGGGGCACAGGGCCTGCGCGTTCTCCTTCGCCAGATCGATCATCGCCTGCTTCTGGTCCTCGTGGACGAAGACGTAATCGACATTGGTGCAGATCTGCCCGGCATTCAGCTGCTTGATGTACATGATGCGGCCGACTGCCTTGTCCAGCGGATAGTCGGGATCGATCACCGCCGGGGACTTGCCGCCCAGCTCCAGCACCACCGGGGTGAGGTTCTTGGCCGCATTGGCCATCACCGCCCGGCCGGTCTGCCCGGAACCGGTGAACAGCAGGATGTCGAAGGGGATCTGCGAGAACTCGATGCCGACGCCGCCGGTTTCCTCAAAGAAGGCCAGCTTCTCCTCCGGGAAGTAGCGGCCGCAGATCTCGATCAGCAGGCGCGACAGGTGGCGGGAGTTCTCCGACATCTTGACCATGGCCCGGTTGCCGGCGGCGAAGGCGGCGGCCAGCGGCACGAAGCTGAGGTTGACCGGGAAATTCCAGGGCACGATGATGCCGGCCACGCCCAGCGGCTGCGGGATCACCCGATTCCGGCCGCCCGGGTAGGTCTGCAGGTCGACGTGACGCTTCTGCGGCCTGGCCCACTTCTTCAGATGCTTGATCGTGTCATTGATCGCATCGGTGACCGACATGATCTCGGCGAACAGGGTTTCGTGGCGTGAGCGGTTGCCGTAGTCCTTGCTGATCGCCTCGACGATGGCATCGCGATTGTCATTGAGAATCTGCTTGAGCCGGGTCAGGTCGTCCTTGCGCTGCGCCAGGCTGGGCACCGGGTCGGCCAGGTAGGCCCGCCGCTGGCCGTCGAAGCAGGACCGCAGCATGGCCGGGGTGTCATTCTGAAACAGCTGTTCTACTTGTG
The DNA here is from genome assembly GCA_041625325.1 of Oceanococcus sp. Taxonomy (GTDB): domain Bacteria; phylum Pseudomonadota; class Gammaproteobacteria; order Nevskiales; family Oceanococcaceae; genus Oceanococcus. Next base: position 8,236 of record JBFJTN010000101.1, read on the forward strand.
CGCTCATGTTGGGCTCCACCGGCGTGCGGCCGCAGTCTTTCGGACCCGACAGCATAACCCGATTGAGTTCAGCTTGCGCCCTCGCTGGCCAGGCCCAGCTGGCGCAGGTGCTGGCCGAAAACTTCCAGGAAGGCCTTGAGCTTGGGCGAGCCGTAGCGGTTGGGCAGGGTGACCGCATACAGATCGGCCCGGCCGATGCCGCGGTACTCGGGCAGGATGATCTCGATCTCGCCGGCCTGCAGATGGGCGGTGATGGGGTAGGCCGGCAGCAAGGCCAGGCCGGCGCCGGCCAGGACCAGCTGGCGCAGCGTTTCCATGCTGTTGACGCAGACCGGGGTACGGACCGGCACCTCCAGGCGCTCGCGGCGGTGCCACAGGACCCAGGTGCCGGCCTCGATGCTGGGGTAGCTGAAGCAGTGATGCCGGGCCAGATCCCCGATCGCCTGGGGCCGGCCATGACGCGCGAAGTAGCCTGGACTGCCGCAGATCTGGAAGTGGATGCTGGAGAGCTTGCGGGCGACCAGGTTCTGGGCCGGCTGGGCGGTCACCCGCAGGGCCAGGTCATAGCCTTCCTCGACCAGGTTGACCACATGATCGCTGACCACGATGTCCAGCTCGACCTTGGGATAGCGCGCCATGAAGCTCGGAATCATCGGCGCCAGCAGCGCATTGCAGATCGAGGCCATGGTGGTGATGCGCAGATGACCCTGAGGTTCGGCCTGCAGCCGGGCCAGGGCCTGCTCCGACTGCTCGATCTCCTCCATGATCCGGGCGCAGTGCGCGTGAAAGGCGGCGCCGGCCTCGGTCAGCGAGAGGCTGCGCGTGGTGCGGTGGAGCAGCTTCACCCCGAGTTCGCGTTCCAGTTTGGACACGTGCTTGCTCACCACCGAAGGCGCCAGCGACAGCTTGTCGGCGGCGCCGACGAAGCTGCCGGCCCGGATCACCTGGGCGAAGGTGACCATGTAGCGGATGCGGTCCATGTGGATCTACTCATGCCATATTGGAATCAAAATACTGCCGCAATCCCAATTTATTCAGCAAGGCATTCTCAATAATCTGGTAGCCACCTCCCCGGAAAAGGAACCGGCCATGACCCAGATTCAATCCTCCCTGCTCCTCGGCCTCGCCCTGCTCAGCGGGCCGATGCTGGCCACAGCCGCCGAGTCGTCGGCTTCGGCGCCGGTCGCCGCCGCTGTGACAGAACCACCGCCCGGTGACATCGGCGCCCCGTTCGACGCCCTGCCGGCCCCGGCCGCCGGTCCCGAGCTCAGCCCGGCGCAAATCCATCGCCAGCGCCGCCGCGAGCTGATGCAGCAGGTGCGTGAACTCGCCATTCCCAGCCCCACCCTGGGCCTGTAGAGGAGACCGACATGAGCGCCATGCATTTCAGCCTGCGTCCGCGTCAGGGGCGCCGTGCGGCCGGCCTGCGCAGGCCGGCCTGGGTGTCCGAGCCACTGATCAGCGATGCGGAGATCGCCGCCGATCTGTTCTACGGCCGTGATCAGGATCCGCCCCGCCAGGTGCCCGCCCGCGCGCGCCAGCCACGCGGCGCCTAGCCTCGCCGTTCGGGCTGCCAGCCTCCGCTGGCAGCCCCTTTCCCCGTTCGCACCGGCGGCTTCGGCCAGGGGCGAAGGCGCTGCGGCTGGCCGATGACAGAAAAATGACGGCGGCTGTCCCAGCCTGGGTCGCATGCAAATGCTCGCCCCTCAGATCCGCCTTCGCGTGAATGGCGTGGAGATAGTCTGCCAGCGCCTGGGCCAGCCCGATCGTCCTGCCGTGCTGCTGATCATGGGATTGGGCGGGCAGCTGATCAGCTGGCCGGAGGCCCTGTGCGAAACCTTGCTCGGCGAGGGCTTCCAGGTCATTCGATTCGACAACCGCGATGCCGGCCTGTCGAGCAAATTCGATCATCATGGTCGGCCCCGCCTGCTGCGGATTGCCGCCGCGCGCCATCTCGGCCTGACGCGACGCCTGCCCTATCAGCTGCAGGACATGGCCGAGGATGCGCTGGCCCTGCTGGACGCCCTGGAGATCCGCCAGGCTCACCTGGTGGGCATTTCCATGGGCGGGATGATCGCTCAGATCATGGCGGGCATGGCGCCCGGGCGTTGCCTCAGCCTGGCCAGCCTGATGTCCAGCAGTGGCTGTGGCCAGCTGCCCGGGCCGAGCCTGAGATTGCGCCTGCGCATGTTGCGCGGACGCGCGGCCGATCCCGAGGGCGCCCTGCGCGAAGCGATGCGCAGCATACGGATCATCGGCAGTCCGGCGTATCCACGCAGCGAGGCGGAGCTGCGCCAGGCGCTGGAGCCGCAGGTCCGGCGCAGCGTCTGCCCGGACGGGGTGCATCGCCAGCTGGCCGCCATCGTGGGCAGCGACTGCCGTTTGAGCCTGCTCGCGCGTATCCGGGCGCCGACCCTGATTCTGCATGGTGCGGCGGATCCCCTGATTCCCGTCGCCGCGGCGCATGATCTGGCGCGACGCATTCCTCACGCGGTCAAGGACATCGTGCCCGGTCTCGGTCACGACCTGCCGGCGGCCGCCCTGCCGCGTATCGGGGCGGCGCTGTGCGGTCATCTGCAGCGGGCGGGACAGGACAGATCGAGCGCGGCGGCGGAGATGGCCGAGGTCCTGATGCCGGGGCCGGCAATGGCCACGCCCTGGCCGCTCAATCAGGCGGCAGGATCCGGCGAAAGGTCAGGTTGATCCGGGCCTGCTGCAGCCCCGGCCGTCGCGGCAGGCGATGCTGATAGTGGGCCTGGGTGGCGCCCGCCATCAGCAGCAGGCTGCCGTGGCCAAGGCGCAGTCGGTGGATGCTGCGCGGTTCGCCGCGCAGGGGGCGCAACTGGAAATCGCGTTCGGCGCCCAGGCTGACTGAGGCCAGCACCGGGTCCGGTCCCAGTTCCCGCTCGTTGTCCCGATGCCAGCCCATGTGGTCCCGTCCATCCCGGTAGAGATTGGCCAGCACGCCATTGAAGGACAGACCGCACAGTGACTCGACCCGCTGGCGCAGTTCGACCAGGCCAGGCGGCCAGGGCAGCGGCTCCAGCTGCAGGCCGGAGTAGCGGTAGCGGGCCTCGGGCTCGCCGTACCAGGCCACCAGTCGCGGCTGCGGGCAGCGGCGACCGAACATCAGGATCTCGCGTTGCTGCCAGTCCAGTTCCTCGCGCAGGCGGAGCAGGGCGGCGTCCGCCTCGTCCGCGGCCAGGGCCGCGGGCCAGTAGCGCAGGCTCGCGCCGGGCAGTCTGATGTGTTCCGCGCCCGCGTTCATGGCTGCGCATCCTGTGCCGCCGGCGGCGAACATGCCATGCTTGCGGCATGACGATGCTGCGCCGATGGCTGGCGGGCCTGCTGGTCACCGGCCTGTTGCTGATAGTGGTCCTGGCCCTGCTGTGGCGTTTCTGGCGCCCCGGCCTGGATCAGTATCAGGCGCATCTGGCGCCACCCGCCGCATCCGGCCAGACCCTCACGGCCAGCTGGTTCGGGGTCAGCGCCGTGCTGATCCGCGACGAACGCAGCGCGATCTTCATCGATCCCTTTTTCAGCCGTCCGGGCGGTGCCTTGCATCTGCTCGCCAACCCGGCGCTGGTGCCGGATGAGGCGGCGATCCGGCGCGGCCTGCAACAGGCGGGCGTGGAGCGTCTGGATGCCGTGCTGGTTTCGCACTCCCACTACGATCATGCGATGGACGCCGGACTGGTCGCCCGCCTCACCGGTGCGTCCCTGATCGGTTCCTCCAGCACCCTCAACATCGGGCGAGGGGCGGGC
>JBFJTN010000102.1:0-11975 GCA_041625325.1 Oceanococcus sp.
GATGCGCCCGACGGGCAGGGCCCGGATCAGCCGGATGCCGCGCCGCTCCAGCTGCGGGGCCAGGCTGTCCAGCGCCTCCTCCAGCAGCGCGGCCGGGTCCAGGACCTGGGGGCAGTCCAGGGCATCGCGGTTCTCGATCGCGGCCAGTTCCAGCATGCGCTCGATCAGGGCCTGCAGGCGGGCCGCTTCGTTGCGGATATTGGCCAGGAAGCGGCGCCGGTCCGCCTCGGCGAGGTCCTCGCCCAGCAGTTCCGCCGCGCCGGCGATGGCGGCGGTGGGGCTCTTCAGCTCGTGGGTCAGGGCCTGGACGTAGTCCTCCACATAGGCCTTGCCGTCCAGGGCGCGGCGCAGCCGGGCCATGGCTTCGCCCACCCGGCCGATCTCGTTGTCACCCAGGGCCGGCGGCCCGACCCGGCGGCCGGCGGAGAGGTCCTCGGCGTAGTCGTGCAGCTGCTGCAGCGGGCGGCTGACCCAGCGGTAGAGTCCCAGGGCGAGCAGCAGGGTGGCTGCCAGGATGCTGAGGCTGGCCCAGCCCATGCGCCGGATCGCGTCATCCAGAAAGCGCTCCACATTGCGCGTGGTCTTGCCCACGCTGACCACGCCCAGAAGCTCGCTGTCGACCAGGATGGGCGCACCGATGTACATGGTGGAGCCCTCCGGAAACAGCGGATCGCCGCGGGTGCTGCGGGCGCCGTATGCGCCTTCCAGGGTGCGCGCCACATCGCGCCATTGCGAGTTGTCGCGGCCCAGATCGCGGTGACCGTCGGAGTCGAACAGCACGATGCCCTGCGCGTCGGTGACGTAGACCCGCATGTCCACCCGGGTTTTCAGCAGGCTGTAGATGCGCGCCTCGAAGCGCCGGTTCTGCACCCGCGAGAACAGCGCGGCAAGCCGGTTCGGGTCGATTCGCGGGCCGTCCGGCCCCGGGCGCAGCGCGTCCATTTCGATCTGCGCCGCGAGCAGCCAGGCCATGTCGACCAGCAGGTCCTCCTGTGCCTCCATGTAGCGGGGCAGCAGGTCGGAGCGCAGCCAGTTGAACAGTCCCAGCACCGCGGCCACGGTGACCACCGCGAAGACGGCGAAGATGCGCCGGCGGATCGACACGGCGCTCAGCGGCCTTCAGGGTTCAATGGAATAGCCCTCGCCGCGGTGGGTGCGGATCGGGCTGCGCTGGGGTGCGACCGCCCGAATCTTCTGCCGCAGGGTCTTGATGTGGGTGTCCACGGTGCGATCGAAGGCGGCGCCGGGATCGCTCCAGGCCTGCTCCAACAGCTGTTCGCGCGAGAACACCCGGCGCGGCTGAGCCAGCAGGATGGCCAGCAGGCGGTACTCGTAGCGGGTCAGGTCCAGCAGCCGTCCATCCAGCCGGACCTCCCGGGCCGCTTCATCGAGCACGAAGCCCGACTCCCCGCCCGGCTCATGGCGGCGCAGCCGGGCGCGCACCCGGGCGGTGAGTTCGCGGGGCGAGAAGGGCTTGGTCACATAGTCGTCGCCGCCGATCTCCAGGCCCACCACCTTGTCGATCTCGCTGTCCCGGGCGGTCAGGAAAATGATCGGGGTGGCGGCCTGGGCGCGGATGCCCCGGCAGACTTCGAAGCCGCTGGTGTCCGGCAGGCCCACATCGAGGATGACCAGGGCGGGCGGCTGCGCGCGGAAGGCCTCCAGCGCCTCGGCGCCAGTGCGGCACCACTGCGGGGAAAAGCCCTCGGTTTTCAGCGCGTAGACGATGTTGTCGGCGATCGCCGGTTCGTCCTCGACCACCAGAATCGCCCGCCCGCTCACCTGTCGCTCCCCCGCTTCATCCGGACTTCATTCTAAGCCCATCTATGAAGCCCAGGCTGGTTCCATGTCCAACCGGGAGCGTCACCGATGACACGTCTGATCCCCCTGCTCGCCCTGCTGCTGGGCTGTGCCGCCAGCGCCAGCGAAGTATCCCTTGGCCTGAACGAAGTCGACTCGCCCAGCCTGCTGCTGCCCGGCGAGGCAGCCGGCCGGTATCGCCTGGCGCCCCTGCTGGCGCTGGAGGCCGACATCCGGGTCACCGGGCCCATCGCACGCACCACGCTGGTGCAGGAGTTTCGCAACCCTGGCAGCGAATGGGTCGAGGCCCTGTACGCCTTCCCGCTGCCCGAGGATGCCGCCGTCGATCACCTGCGCATGGTGGTCGGTGAGCGCATCATCATCGGTGAGATCCAGGAAAGGGAGCAGGCCCGCGCGACCTACGCCGAGGCCCGCGCGGCCGGGCAGAAGGCCGCCCTGGTCGAGCAGCAGCGACCGAATCTGTTCACCACGGCAGTGGCCAATATTCCACCCGCAGGCCGGGTGCGGATCGAAATCGAGTATCAGCAGCAGCTGCGCTGGCGCGATGGCGAATTCAGCCTGCGTTTCCCCCTGGCCATCACCCCGCGTTACAGCCCGACGGCAGCCCCGCAGGAGCAGCACTTCGATCTCGAGAACGGCTGGAGTCTGCTGCCGGGGGAACTGCCCAACGCTGCGGACCTCAGTGGTCGCGTGCAGATTCCGGCGAAAATCCGCCTCGACATCCGGCCCGGTTTCGCCGTGGATCATGTCAGCAGCCCCAGCCATCCCATCATTCAGAGGCAGCAGGATGGCCGCATCACGGTCGAGCTGGCCGACGGGCCGGTCCGCGCCGACCGCGACTTCCGCATCGCCTGGCGGCCGCGGCCCGGCGCCGAGCCGCAGGCGGCTTTCTTCACCGAAACCACGGCGCAGGGCGATTTCGGCCTGCTGCTGCTGACCCCGCCGCAACGCCCGGCCCGCCTCAGCCTGGCGCGCGAGCTGATCCTGGTGATCGACACCTCCGGTTCCATGGGCGGAGAACCGATCCGGGCCGCCCGCGAGGCCCTGCTGCGCGCCCTGGACAGCCTGCGCCCGGGTGACCGCTTCAACCTGATCCAGTTCAACAGCGGCAGCGAGGCTCTGTTCCGGGCGCCGGTGGCCGCCGATCCAGGCCATCTGGAGCAGGCCCGGCGCTACGTCCGCAGACTGGACGCCGGTGGCGGCACGAACATGCAGCCGGCGCTGCAGCGGGCCCTGGCCAAGGACCACGACATCGACAGCGGTGTACTGCGCCAGATCGTCTTCGTCACCGATGGCGCGGTCGCCAACGAGGCCCAGCTGTTCGGCCTGATCCATCAGCAACTCGGCGACGACCGGCTGTTCACCGTGGGCATCGGTTCCGCGCCGAACACCTGGTTCATGAGCGAGGCGGCGCGCGCCGGTCGCGGCAGCTACACCACCATTGCCCGGGTCGCTGAAGTCGAGCAGCGCATGGAGGCGCTGTTCCGGATGCTGGAGTCACCGGTGCTGACCAGCCTGCAACTGGACCTGCCCAAGGCTCGCGAAAGCCTGCCGGACCCGATTCCCGACCTGTATGCCGGAGAGCCGATCCAGTTGGTGATGCGGCTGGACGGTCCGCCGGCACAGGCGCGCCTGCGCGGTCGTCTGGGCCAGCAGCCCTGGAGCGCCCAGCTGGATCTGGCCGGGGCGGCCGATCAGGCCGGCATCGGGGTGCTCTGGGCCCGCCAGAAGATCGCCCACTACCAGCGCCAGGGCACCCGTGGCATGGATGCCGGGGCCCTGCGGGAAAGGATTCTGGCCCTGGCCCTGGACCACCATCTGGTCAGTCCCTACACCAGCCTGGTGGCGGTGGACCGGACCCCGGCCCGTCCCGCCGAAGCGGGCCTGGACAGCCATGCGCTGAAAGGCGAGTTGCCCGCCGGCATCAGCGTGCCCACGGTGAGCCTGGCGGCCGGCGCCACCGCCTCGCCGCTGTGGCTGCTGCTGGCGGCGCTGCTGCTGCTCCTCGCCCTGAGCATCAACGCCATCGCGCTCGGCCGCAGCCGCCCGCGCGCCGGGTACAAGCCCTCGCCAGCGGGCGTGCTGCCCGGGGTCTGGTTCCTGGGGCTGGGCCGGTGAGGGCGCTGAGCCTGCTCTGTCTGGTCGCCGGCCTGGGCTTCGGCCTGGCCGGTGGCTGGATCCAGTCCAAGGCGCTGCTGGCCCAGTGGCTGCTGGAGCGGGCCTGGAGTCTCAGCCTGGCCGACGGGCGGGATCATCGTCCCTGGCCCTGGGCGGACCACTGGCCGGTGGCGCGCCTGAGCTTTCCCGCGCAGGGGCGGAGCTTCATCGTGCTGGAAGGGGATCAGGGGCACGCGCTGGCCTTCGCGCCCGGCCACCAGGTGCAGTCCGGGCTGGGCGCCGATCCGCGCCGCATCATCATCAGCGGCCACCGCGATACCCATTTCCGCCTGCTGCGGCAGCTTGAGCCGGGCGAGCCCGTGCAGCTGCAGACTCGGCAGGGCGATTACCGTTTCGCGGTGGAGGGCAGTCAGGTGCTGGACAGCCGCCAGCATCGCCTGGTCCTGCACGAGGACCGGCGCCTGCAGCTGGTCACCTGCTGGCCCTTCGATGCCCTGAACAGCGGCGGCCCGCTGCGCTATCTGGTGAGCGCAGTGCCCGTGCTGAACATCTGAACGAGGCCGGACTCAGTCCGGCGCTGCCTGACCGCAATGCCAGCAGCGACCGAACTGGCCGTCGATGGTCTCGCCGCAGCGGCAGGTCCAGGGCGCCGATGCGGCGTCCTCCGCCAGCAGTTCGGCGAGGATGGCGCGGGCCTGGGCCTCCGCGTGGTCATGGATGAGCCAGACCTCCGGCCAGCAGTCGGTGGGAGGCAGCTCGCCGATGCCGCCGGAGAGGAACTGGTTGCGCAGGGTGCAGGCCAGGCCGGCGCTTTCCAGCACCCCCTGGACATAGCCGGCCATCGCGATGGACGGCGCGGTGTAGACCCGGATCAACCGTGGCTCAGGGCGGCGAAGTCGGCCAGCGCGCCGCAGCGGCGGGCGAAAATCTGCAGCAGGGCATGGCGGGAGCGGCGCAGCGCCGGGTCCTCCGCATTGACCAGCACCTCCTCGAAGAAGGCGGTGATCGGTCCGGACAGCGCCGCCAGGCTGTGCATCGCCGCGACATAGTCGCCAGCTTCCAGTGCCGTGGTGAAGCTGGCCTCGCCGTCCTGCAGCGCCGCCAGCAGGGCCTTCTCCTCATTCGCGGTGAGCAGCGTCGTATCCAGGCTCAGATCGGCGTCGTCCTCGAGGATGTTGCGGATGCGCTTGTTGGCCGCGGCCAGCTGCTCGAAGGCCACGCTGTCGCGCATCTCCTGCAGGGCGCGGCAGCGCAGCAGCTTGTCGTGCACGTCCAGCCGGGTGTCCCGGGCGAGCACCGCCTCGACCACCCGGGCGTCGAAGTCCTGGGACAGCAGCCAGACCCGCAGGCGATCCTCCAGGAACTTGAGCAGGCCGGCCAGCGCCTCCGCCTTGAGCGAGATCGCGGCATCGCCGCTGCTGTGGGCTTCCAGCAGGGGCCACAGGGCCAGGTCCTGCCGGTAGTGCCCCAGAATGCGCAGTGCCCCCAGCGCCGCGCGGCGGGCGCCGTAGGGGTCCTTGGAACTGGTCGGCCGCAGGCTCTCCTGCGAGAACAGGCAGAGCAGCGCATCCAGCTTGTCGGCCAGGGCCAGCGCGGCGCCCAGCGGGCTGCCGGGAATGGCGTCCTCCGGGCCCTGCGGCAGGTAGTGCTCGGTGATGGCGTCGCAGATCGCCGGGGCCAGATTGCGGGCCCGGGCGTAATGCCCGCCCATGATGCCCTGCAGCTCCGGCATCTCGAACACCATCTGGCTGGCCAGATCGGCTTTGGCCAGACGGGCGGCGCTGGCGGCGTCCTGTTCCTCGACGCCGAAGGCCGGAGCCACGGCCACGGCCAGTTTCTCCATGCGCCGGCACTTGTCGGCGATGCTGCCCAGGCCGGTGATGTAGGTGACGTTTTCCAGCTTGTCCAGCCAGCTCTCGAAGCCGGCCTTGAGGTCCTGTTCCCAGAAGAACAGGGCGTCGGCCAGGCGCGGGCGCACCACCTTCTCGTTGCCGGCGACCACCGCGGCCGGGTCCTTGCTGCGCAGGTTCGCCAGGGTGACGAACTGGCGGCTGATCTGCTGGTCCTCGCCGTAGACCGGGAAGTAGCGCTGATGCTCCTGGATGGTGGTGACGATGACCTCCTCCGGCAGCTGCAGGAAGGCCTCGTCGAAGCTGCCCAGCACCGGCTCGGGCCACTCCAGCAGGGCGGTGACCTCGTCCAGCAGGTCCTCGTCGATCAGGGCCCGGCCCTGCGAGGCCTCTTCCACCAGGGCGCGCACGCGCTCGCGGCGCTCGCCGAAATCGGCAATCACCGAGGCGGCCTGCATCGCCGCGGGATAGTCCGCCGCCTGCGCCAGGCGGATCGGCTCCGGGGCATGGAAGCGGTGGCCGTGACAGATGCGGTCAGCACTCAGACCGAAGGCCTGCAGCGGCACCACATCCGGGCCCAGCAGCGCGGTCAGGCCGTGCACCGGGCGTACGAAGCTGGCCTCGCCGGCGCCCCAGCGCATGCGTTTGGGGACCAGCTCGTCCATGGTCTTCAGGGTGGCATCGAAGACCCCCTGCAACAGGCTGGCGGTGGGCTGGCCGGGCTCGGTGCGCCGGAAATTCAGGTAGGCGCCCTTGTCGGTGTCGATGGTCTCGAGTTCCGTGACCGCGACCCCGCAGCCGCGGGCGAAGCCTTCGGCTGCCTTGGTCGGTACGCCGTCCTTGAAAGCCGCGGCCACCGCCGGGCCGCGCCGTTCGATCTGCTGGTCCGGTTGCTGGGTGGCGACGGCCTCGATCAGCACCGCGACCCGCCGCGGCGTGGCGAAGCTGCGCATGGCGCCATGGGCGATGCCCAGATCGGCCAGGCCGCCCTCGATGCCGGCGGCCAGCGCCCCGGCCAGCGGGGTGACGAAGCGGGCCGGCAGTTCCTCGCAGCCGATCTCGATCAGCAGGTCGGCCTGGCTCATTGCGCCGCTCCTTTGGCCATCGGAAAGCCCAGGGCTTCGCGGGAGGCGTAATAGGCTTCCGCGCAGGCCTTGGCCAGGGCGCGGACGCGCAGGATGTAAGCCTGACGCTCGGTGACCGAAATCGCCGAGCGGGCATCCAGCAGGTTGAAGGTGTGCGAGGCGGTCAGCACCTGCTCGTAGGCGGGCAGCGGCAGCGACTGTTCGATCAGGCGCGCACTGGCGGCCTCGGCGTCATCGAAGGCCTTGAACAGCACGGCGGTGTCGGCATGCTGGAAGTTGTAGGTCGACTGCTCCACCTCGTTCTGATGGAACACGTCGCCATAGGTCACCACCCGGTCGCCGTCCCGGGCCCAGACCAGGTCATAGACCGAATCGACGCCCTGCACGTACATGGCCAGGCGCTCCAGGCCGTAGGTGATCTCGCCGGAAACCGGCCGGCATTCCAGGCCGCCGACCTGCTGGAAATAGGTGAACTGGGTGACCTCCATGCCGTTCAGCCAGACTTCCCAGCCCAGGCCCCAGGCACCCAGGGTGGGGGATTCCCAGTTGTCCTCGACGAAGCGCACATCGTGGGTGAGCAGGTCGAAGCCCAGGGCCACCAGCGAATCCAGGTACAGCTGCTGGATGTTGTCCGGCGAGGGCTTGAGCAGGACCTGGAACTGGTAATAGTGCTGCAGACGGTTGGGATTCTCGCCATAGCGACCGTCGGTGGGCCGGCGCGACGGCTGCACATAGGCCGCCTTCCAGGGCTCCGGTCCGATCGAGCGCAGAAAGGTGGCGGGGTGGAAGGTGCCGGCGCCGACTTCCTTGTCCAGGGGCTGGAGGATCACGCAGCCCTGGCGGGACCAGAAGTCCTGCAGGGTGGCGATGAGCTCGGCAAAGCTCGGGGCTGTCATGGACGGAATCGCTTGCAAAAACGCCCATTCTAGCAAGGCGGAGGGCTTCGGTGCGGGCCTGCCGCCCCGGAAGAACGGGTCTGCAGCGAGGCCGTCCGGCCGCCAACGCACCGCAACGGTGCGAAGCGGCGGCTCCTTGCCCGGATTGGCACCAACATGGTGCATGGCGGCGGGCCAATGCCGCGCATTTCCCATGAACCGGTGCCCCGCGTGCTGGCACAATGTGTGCTTAATGCACCAATCGAGTTCGCTTGAAGACGCCTCTGCCGCTGTCTCGGCAGGATGCCACCGGCCGTGTACACTGCGCGGCGCGGGTGCGTGCACTTGAAAGGGAAGCTCCATGGATAGCAGTCACCGCGGTCCCACATCTGACCGGGTGATTGGCAGGCGGGAAAGATTTTTGATCTCACGATTGGGAGAGAAACATGTCGGCTAACGACGTAATGAAAATGATTGAAGAGAAAGGCGTGAAGTTCGTGGACTTCCGCTTTGCAGACACCAAGGGCAAGGAGCAGCACGTGACCGTGCCCACGCACCAGGTGGATGCGGACCTGTTCGACGAAGGCAAGATGTTCGACGGTTCGTCGATTGCCGGCTGGAAGGGCATCAACGAGTCCGACATGATCCTGATGCCGGATCCGGACACCGCCGTGATCGATCCCTTTTCGGAAGAAATCACCCTGAACCTGCGTTGCGACGTGATCGAGCCGAACACGATGCAGGGCTACGAGCGTGACCCGCGCTCCCTGGCCAAGCGCGCCGAGGCCTACCTGAAGTCCACCGGCATCGCCGACACCGCCTTCTTCGGCCCGGAGAACGAGTTCTTCGTGCTCGACGACGTCAAGTGGGGCGCGGACATCTCCGGCGCCTTCTACAAGGTGGATTCCGAGGAAGCCTCCTGGAACACCGAGAAGGTCTACGCCGACGGCAACCTGGGCCACCGCCCGACGGTCAAGGGCGGCTACTTCCCGGTGCCGCCGGTCGACTCGCTGCACGACCTGCGCTCGGCCATGTGCCTGGCCATGGAAGAGATGGGCCTGGTCGCCGAAGTGCACCACCATGAAGTGGCCACGGCCGGCCAGTGCGAAATCGGCGTCAAGTTCAACACCCTGGTCAAGAAGGCCGACGAGGTGCTGATCCTGAAGTACGTGGTGCAGAACGTGGCGGCCGGCTACGGCAAGACCGCCACCTTCATGCCCAAGCCGCTGGTGGGTGACAACGGCAACGGCATGCACGTGCACCAGTCCCTGTCCAAGGACGGCCAGAACCTGTTCTCCGGCGACGGCGTCGGCGGCCTGTCCGAAACCGCCCTGTACTACATCGGCGGGATCATCAAGCACGCCAAGGCCCTGAACGCCTTCTGCAATGCCTCGACCAACTCCTACAAGCGTCTGGTCAAGGGCTTCGAAGCGCCGACCATGCTGGCCTACTCGGCCCGCAACCGTTCGGCCTCGATCCGGATTCCGTACATCTCGAATCCGAAGGCTCGCCGCATCGAGGTGCGCTTCCCGGATTCCACCGCCAACCCGTACTTCGCCTTCGCCGCGATGATGATGGCTGGCCTGGACGGCATCCAGAACAAGATCCACCCGGGCGACCCGATGGACAAGGATCTGTACGACCTGCCGCCGGAAGAGGAGAAGAACATCCCGCAGGTGTGCTTCAGCCTCGACCAGGCCCTGGACGCGCTGGACAAGGATCGCGAGTTCCTGACCCGCGGCGGCGTCTTCACCGACGATCTGATCGACGGCTACATCGCGCTCAAGCGTGAAGAGACCGATCGTCTGAAGATGACCACGCACCCGGTCGAATTCGACATGTACTACAGCCTCTAAGGGCCAGTACCGCGCCTATCAGAACGCCCCCGGCAGGGGGCGTTTTTTTTTGGCCGCGACACAGCGGCCCGCGGGACGGCCTGGCGAGCAGCGCAGGAGTCTCTCCGTCCCGAGGCCACCGGCCGGCCCGGGCATGGCCCGGGCAGGCGTGGCCGCCGGCGGGAATCGGCCACCTGCCGGTGCCGTCTGCTGGTGCGGGGCGTCCGCCGCGCGGGCACGGGACGGCGCTGCCACGACCCCTGCCGCACCAAAATGGTGCATCATGGGCTCCATTCGTTGGCAACAAAATTGCTTCCATTGCACCCATGACCCCTCCCCGCCCCCATCTCACCGCCATCGAAGTCCTCGATGGCCTGATGACCGCCGTCATCGGTCTGGACGAGCATCTGCAGGTGGATCGCATGAACCCGGCGGCCGAGGTGATGTTCGGGGTCAGCTCGCGCATTGTCGCCGGGGTGAAGATCTGCGAGGCCCTGCCGCTGCTGAGCCCCATTCTGGGGCGTCTGGGCCATGCACTGGAAGCGGGCGAGGCCTTCACCGAACGGGAATTGCGCCTGCAGTCCGCCGGAGGCCGGCGAATCACCGTGGATGTGGCGGCCACCCCGGTGCGCACCGGCCTGCGCCGGGCGTTGCTGCTGGAATTCAGCCCGCGGGACCGCCAGTTGCGCATCAGCCGTGACGACAGCCTGTGGAAGCAGCAACAGGTCTCGCGCGAGATGATCCGCGGCCTGGCGCACGAGATCAAGAATCCCCTGGGAGGCCTGCGCGGAGCGGCCCAGTTGCTGGCCCGCCAGCTGCAGCCGAATCCCGACCTGCAGGAATTCACCGACGTCATCATCCGCGAGGCGGACCGCCTGCAGGACCTGGTTGACCGCCTGCTCGGCCCCAACCGGCCGCCCAACAAGCATGGGATCAACCTGCACGAGGTGGTCGAGCATGTGCGCAAGCTGCTCAGCGCGCAGGCGCCGGAGGGGGTCAGCATCGAACGGGACTATGACCCCAGCCTGCCGGATCTGGTGGCGGACCCCGAGCAGCTGATCCAGGCCCTGCTCAATGTCGGCGTGAATGCGCTGGAGGCGGTCGGCGACAAGGGTGAGCTGTGCCTGCGCACCCGCTCGCAGCGCCAGTTCACCATCGGCGGCACCAAGCATCGCCTGGTGCTGCGCATCGATGTCACCGACAACGGCCCCGGCATCGCGCCGCAGCTGCAGGAACAGATCTTCTATCCGATGGTCACCACCCGCCCGGAAGGATCCGGTCTGGGCCTGGCCATCGCCCAGAACCTGATCAACACCCACGGGGGGCTGATCGAATGTGACAGCCACCCCGGTCGCACGACCTTCTCCATTTACCTACCGCTGGAACAAGCCGATGACGCTGAAAGTCTGGGTCGTTGACGACGACGATTCGATCCGCTGGGTCCTGGAGCGGGCCCTGGGCGCCGCGGACATGGATGTGTCCAGCTTCCCGGGCGGCGTGGAAATGCTCGACGCGCTGGAAACCGGCACCCCGGATGTGGTGCTGACGGACATCCGCATGCGCGGCATCGACGGCCTGGAACTGCTGCAGCGCCTGCATGACATGCGCCCGGGCCTTCCCGCCATCATCATGACCGCCCACTCCGACCTGGACAGCGCGGTGAAGGCCTACCAGGGCGGCGCCTTCGAGTATCTGCCCAAGCCCTTCGATGTGGACGACGCGGTGGACCTGGTGCGCCGCGCGGCGCGCGCGGCCGCGGAAGAGAAGCCGGCAGGCAATGGGGCCAGCGGACGAGGCACCGTGCTGATTGGCGAGGCGCCTGCCATGCAGGAGGTCTTCCGCGCCATCGGCCGCCTGTCCCACTCCCAGATCAACGTGCTGATCACCGGTGAATCGGGCACCGGCAAGGAGCTGGTGGCGCGGGCCCTGCACGAGCACAGCCCGCGGGCCGGCAAGAGCTTCATCGCGATCAACACGGCGGCCATCCCCAAGGACCTGATGGAGTCGGAGTTCTTCGGCCATGAACGCGGTGCCTTCACCGGGGCGACCGCGCAACGCCAGGGACGCTTCGAGCAGGCCGATGGCGGGACCCTGTTCCTGGACGAGATCGGCGAGATGCCGGCCGATCTGCAGACCCGCCTGCTGCGGGTGCTGGCGGATGGCGAGTTCTACCGGGTTGGCGGGCATATTCCGGTCAAGGTCAATGTGCGGGTCATCGCCGCCACCAACCAGAACCTGGAAATCGCCGTGGAGGAAGGGCGGTTTCGCGAGGACCTGTTCCACCGTCTCAACGTGATCCGGGTCCGCCTGCCACCGCTGCGCGAGCGGGCCTAGGACATCCCCCTGCTGCTGCGCCATTTCATGGGCGGCTGTGCCCGCGAGCTGGACGCC
>JBFJTN010000103.1:0-11750 GCA_041625325.1 Oceanococcus sp.
CCTTCTGCACCACGTCGTCCTCGAAACGACGACCGATCAGGCGCTTGATCGCATACAGGGTGTTCTTCGGATTGGTGACCGCCTGGCGCTTGGCCGGGCGGCCCACCAGCACCTCGCCGTCGTCGGCATAAGCGACGACGGACGGCGTGGTGCGCTCGCCTTCGCTGTTCTCGATGACCTTGGCCGCATCACCGTCCAAGACGGCGACGCAGGAATTCGTCGTGCCCAGGTCGATACCAATCGTTTTTGCCATTTCAGACTCCGTGCATCGAGGCGCTGCGCGCCTCGCTATGATTCAAGTTGACTGTTAAATAAGGGCGCAGCGGCGCCTTTCAAGCCGGGTCGGGATCCTTTGCCCGGGCCACCACCACCATGGCCGGACGCAGGACCCGGTCATTCAGGCTGTAGCCCTTCTGCATCACGTCGATCACCGTGTTCGGCGGCGCCTCGTCGGTGGGCACGGCGCTCATCGCCTCATGCTTTTCCGGATTGAAGGCCTCCCCTTTCGGGTCGATGGCCTTGACCCCGTGCCGGCCCATGGCCTCGCCGAGCATGCGCAGGGTGAGCTCTATGCCTTCCACCTGCGCGGTTTCGGCCCCGGCGTCCTGCGCCGCCTTCAGGCCGAGCTCCAGGCTGTCCCAGACCGCCAGCAGGTCCTGGGCGAACTTCTCCAGGGCGAAGCGGCGCGCCGCATCGACCTCGCGCTCCGACCGCTTGCGGATATTGTCCTGCTCGGCCGTGGCGCGCAGATAGCGCTCCCAGTTCTCGACCGCCTTGGCCTCCGACTCGGCCAGCTTGTCGCGCAATTGCTGCAACTCCGCGGGCGCCTCGCCGGCCGCGGCCTCGGCTGCGGCCTGACTGCCTTCGGGCGGGGCGTCGCCCGGTTCTGCTTCAGGGGACTGGGGCGTGGATTCGTCCTGCACGCTGTGACTCCGTAGTTTGCGGTGGGTCGGGGACAGGCCTATCTGGGGTTGCCCCGGGGGAATTCAAGCCCGGCGCCTTCAATCCAGCGCGGCACCCTGCTCCAGGGCGCCGCCCAGGGCGCGTGCCGTGGCATTGACCAGCGGGATCACCCGCCGGTAGTCCATGCGCTGCGGCCCGATCACCCCGAGCACACCGGCCAGCTCGCCCTCCACATGATAGGGCGCGGTGATCAGGCTGCAGTTGTCCAGGATGCCGTAACCCGACTCCTGGCCGATGTAGATGCGGATGCCCTCCGCCTCCAGGCAGCGGTCCATCAGATGCAGCATTTCCCGCTTGCGGTCCAGCGCATCGAACAGCGATTTCAGGTACTGCGGGTCGAGCAGCTCTTCCGTGTTCAGCAGATTGGCCCGGCCGGAGACGGCCAGCTTCTGCTGCTCGCCAGGCTGACCCACCTGTTCGGCAAATTCGGCCACCCGCCGCATCACCCGGTCGATTTCGGCCCAGCGATCCGACACCTCCCGGCTGAGCAGATCACGCAGGGTCAGCAGGTCGCGCCCCGCGCATTGCTCGTTGAGGAAGGCGGCGGCCTGGGCCAGGCGCTCGGGCTTGACCGGCTCGGGCAGCTCGAACAGGCGGTTCTGGACCTGATTGCCATTGACCACCAGCACCGCCAGCACCCGGGTCGGCGACAGCGGCACGAATTCCAGCTGCTGCAGGCGGCAGCGATTGCGCCGCGGCACCGAGACCACGGCGGCCAGCTGGCACAGCTGCGAGAGCAGCTGGGAAGTGCTGCTGGCCGCCTCCTCGCCCGCGCGCAGCCGGGCCAGCAACTGATGCTGCAGGGCCTGGGCCTCGCCCAGCTCCGGCGGCTGGGGCGCCAGCAGATGATCGACGAAGAAGCGGTAGCCGCGCGCGGTGGGCACGCGGCCGGCCGAGGTGTGCGGCGCGCTGAGAAAACCCAGCCGCTCGAGGTCGGACAGGGCGTTGCGGATCGAAGCCGGGCTCAGGTTGAGCTGGCCCATTTCCGAGAGGGTGCGCGAACCCACCGGCTGGCCGACATGGATGTACTGCTCGACCACCAGCTTGAGGATCTGGCAGGCCCGCTCGCCGAGGGCGTCTGCCGATGTCGTTTCCCGCTTCATGCCGCATTAGTGGGGGCGATTCCCACCACTGTCAAGTTCCGGCGCAAGGGCGCCCCTGATCCGCTAAGCTTGCAGCCAAAATCGTCACGAGATCAGGGACACGGGGCCAGGGTGGAGCGTTTCGGCACAATCGCGGTGGTGGTCAAGACGGATGCCCGGGAAGCCGGCGCCGTCGGCAGCCAGTTGCTGAAGACCCTGAGCGCGCGGGGCTGCCGTATCGTGCTCGACGAAGCCTCCGGCGATCTGCTGGGCGATGCACACCCGCGCCTGCCGCGCGATCAGCTGTCCGCGCACTGTGATCTGGTGATCGCCCTGGGCGGTGACGGCACGCTGCTGGCCGCCGGCCGCGCGGTGGCCGCCGGCGGGGTGCCATTGCTGGGCATCAACCTGGGCCGCCTGGGCTTCATGGTCGACATCCGGCCCGAAGACGCCGAGGCCACCCTGCACCGCATCCTGGATGGAGAATTCAGCATCGAGGAGCGGCTGATGCTGCAGGCGCAGGATGCCGACGGCGAGCGGCCGGCCCAGATCGCGATCAACGACGTGGTGGTCCGCCATCGCCGCTATGTGCGCATGCTGGACTTCGCCACCTATGCCAATGGCCAGTTCATCAGCCAGCACCGCGCCGACGGCATCATCGCCTCCACCCCCACCGGCTCCACCGCCTACGCGCTGTCCAGCGGCGGCCCGATGCTGCATCCGCATGTGGACGCCATCGCCCTGGTGCCGATTTCCCCGCACACCCTCAGCGACCGGCCCCTGATCGTGCCGGCCGGCTGCGAGCTGCAGATCGAGATCGCCGGCGCGGCCGAGAACGAGGCGCTGTATACCTGCGATGGCCAGATCGACTGCAACCTCGACCCTGGCGCCCGCATCCTGATCAGCCAGTCGCCGCATCGTCTGCGCCTGGTCCATCCACCGGACTACGACTACTTCGGCATCCTGCGCAACAAGCTCAACTGGGGCCGCAACCGTACGCGTTCATGAGCCTGACTTCGCTGCACATCCGTGATTTCGCGATCATCGCGGCACTCGATATCGACTTCTCCGCCGGATTCACCGTCTTCTCCGGCGAGACCGGGGCCGGCAAATCCATCCTGTTCGATGCCCTGGGCCTGGCCCTGGGCGACCGGGCGGACAGCAGCGTCATCCGCAGTGGCGCGGCCCGCACCGAGGTGACGGCCTGCTTCGATCTGGGCGAACTGCCCGCGGTGCGCGACTGGCTGGCCGCCCGCGAACTGCTGGATCCGGATGAGCCGAACGAACTGCAGCTGCGCCGACAGCTCAAGAGCCAGGGCCCGGGCCGCGCCTACATCAATGGCAGCCCCGCCAACCTCTCGCTGCTGCGGGAGCTGAGCGAGCAGCTGATCGACATCCACGGCCAGCACGCCCATCAGTCGCTGCTGCGCGCCGGCGAGCAGCGCCGGCTGCTGGATGCCTACGCCGGCCTGGAGGCCCAGACGGACGCGCTGGCCGGCATCTGCCGCGAACTGCAGGAGATCCGGCGTCAGCGCCAGCAGCTGTCGGGCGGCGGCGAGGAGCTGCGCCAGCGCCAGGACCTGCTGCGCTACCAGCTGGAGGAACTGGAGGAACTGCAGCCGGAGGCTGCCGATCTGGAACAGCTGGAAGCCGACTACCGGCGCCAGAGCGAGGCCGAGAACCTGCTGCAACAGGCGGCCACCGCCAGCAATCTGCTCTACGCCGGCGACGACAGCATTTACGACCAGTTGCAGCGGGCCCTGCAGGCGCTGAACGAGGCCAACGAGATCGACCCCCGCTTCAGCGAAGCCCTGCAGCTTTGCGAACAGGCCCAGATCAGCCTCAAGGAAGCCGCCCAGAGCAGCGATGCGCTGGCCGCCGACATCGACCCCGACCCGGAGACGCTGGCCCAGCTGTCCCGGCGCCTGGATGGCTACCAGAGCCTGGCCCGCAAGCACCGGGTCAGCCCCTCCGATCTGCCGGCGCACTGGCAGGCCCTGCGCGAGGAACTGGCTTCTCTGGAGGGTTCGGCCCGCAGCGAGGAGGAGCTGCAGGCGCGCGAGAAGCAGCTGCTGGAGGCCTATCATCAGGCCGCCAAAGCCCTGTCGAAACAGCGTCAGGCCGCCGCCACGAAGCTGGGCCAGGCCATCACCCGGACGGTCCAGCCCCTGGGCCTGCCCCACGCCCGCTGCGAGATCGCGGTGGACTATCGCCCCGAGGGCAGCCCCCAGGCCGCCGGCCTGGATCAGATCGAGTTTCGTGTCGCGATGAACCCGGGGCAGCCGGCGGCGCCGCTGGCCAAGGTCGCCTCGGGTGGTGAACTGGCCCGCACCAGCCTGGCCATCCAGGTGGTCTGCCTGGATCAGTCACCGGTGCCGGTGCTGCTGTTCGACGAAGTCGATGTCGGCATCGGCGGCGGGGTCGCGGAAGTGGTCGGGCGCCGCCTCAGGCAGCTGGCCGAGCGCTATCAGGTGTTCTGCGTCACCCACCAGCCGCAGGTCGCCGCACTGGCGGACAGCCACTTCGGGGTCAGCAAGCAGGTGGAAGCGGGCCAGACCGAAACGCGCATCACCGCCCTGACCGAGACCGCCCGGGTCGAGGAACTGGCCCGGATGCTGGGCGGGGTGAAGATCACCGCCCAGACGCGCTCGCATGCGGAGGAAATGCTGGAACTGGCCCAGGGCCCGGGCACGGACTGAGTCCCGCGGCTGGCCCTGATGGGCTCAGCTACCGTGCGAGATCAGGAGCGCTTGCGCCCCTCGCAGTTCTGATCGGTGCAATCGCCGTACATGACCAGGCTGTGATCGGACAGCGTGAAGCCATGCTCTTTGGCAATGCTGGACTGGCGCTCCTCGATGGTCTTGTCGACGAACTCGACCACCTTGCCGCAGGTGACGCAGACGATGTGATCGTGGTGCTTGCCCTGCTCCAGCTCGAACACCGCCTGACCACCGTCGAAGTTGTGCCGGGCAATCAGGCCGGCCGATTCGAACTGGGTCAGCACGCGATAGACCGTGGCCAGGCCGATCTTCTCTTCACTCTCGTCCATCAGGTGCCGATACACATCCTCGGCGCTGAGGTGTTCGTCCGCGTTCTGCTCGAAGATCTCGAGAATCTTGAGCCGTGGCAAGGTGACCTTCAGTCCCGCCTTGCGCAGATCCTTGGTTTCCAATTCTTACTCCAGCGTCTGCCGGCTTCGTTATGCCGTGTGATCAAGGGGCGGGCGCCCGCCGCTCGGCCGCGGGGCTGAGCCGGGATCGCATAATCCGTTATTATCGCACGCCTTTGACCACTTTGAAGCGCTCATGCGTCTGCTGATCCCCCTGCTGTTTGCCCTCACCGCCTGCTCCCCGGTCTTCAAGCTGTCGACCAGCCAGGGCAACGTGATCGATGAAGAGAAGCTCGCCCAGGTCACCCCTGGCATGACCCAGGAACAGGTTCTGTTCCTGCTCGGCTCTCCCCTGGTGACCGACGAGTTCCAGCCCGGACGCTGGGATTACGTCAGCTACTACCGCAGCGGCGCCGGGCGGGAAAGCCACCGCCTGGTCAGCCTCTACTTCGAAGGCGACCAGTTGCAGCGCATCGAGGACAGCAAGCCGCCGAAACCGGCGGAAGACGACGCGGCGCAGAGCTGAGGCGAGGCTTCAGCTGGCGGCGCGCTTGCGCCGGGCTTCTTTCGGGTCGGCCTTGAGCGGGCGGTAGATTTCCGCCCGGTCGCGGGGGCGCAGCGGCTGATCCAGCGCGCTGAGCTTGCCCCAGATGCCGACCTTCTGCTGTTTCAGGTCGATTTCCGGGCACATGTCGAGGATGCCGCTGCGCCGGATCGCCTGTTCCACCGTGCTGCCCTCGGGCACATCCAGATTCAGCAGATGCTGTTTCTCCGCGGTGGCGTAGGCCACCTCGATCGGCATCAGGTCAGCGGAACTCATCGCGCGGCAGGTCCTCTTGGATGGGGGCGAAAAACTCGATAACGGCGTCCATGATACCGCTACTCTGCAGCAGCACCAGGACCAGGATCAGGCGCACCCCGTAACGCAGCCAGACGTACCACGGGCCCATCACCAGCAGGCGCGAGCCGCTGGCCGTGACCACCAGCGCCGCCGGCAGGGCGCGACCCACGAAGCTGGCGATGATCAGGCAGTTCAGCGGCACCAGCACGTTGACCCCGATGGTCAGCAGCCAGTCCACCAGGCCGCGGCCCAGCACCCGGATGTCCTGCCACGGCCCGAAGCTGAGGATGGCCAGCAGGCCGACCAGCCAGGCCAGCAGGGTCACCCCACCGGATGCGGCGACCCGCGAGCATTGGAAGCGCTCCTGCACGCTGGCCACGAAAGGCTCGATCAGCAGCACCGCCGAACTCGCGGACAGCAGCAGGAGCAGGCAGAAGAACTGCAGCTGGGCCGACTTGTCATTGCCCAGCCCGACGACCAGATCAACGAACACCAGGGTCACGCCGCTGCTGACCGGCCCTTCGGCGCTGATCACGGCGGCGATCGCCCCGCCGATGACCAGGGCGAACATCAGATCGAAGGCAATCACCGCCAGCGCGATGCGCGCGGTATGCGCCTCCATGCGCAGGCGGCGCCCGGTGACATAGATGATGCCCAGACCGACGCTCAGGGTGAAACAGGCCTGGGTCAGCGCGGCCCAGACGCCACCGGCGCCAAGCTCATCCCAGCGCAGGCCGAGCAGACGCTGGATGCCCTGATCCTGGCTGCCCAGCGGTGGCAGGGCGTCGGCCAGGAGCAGGGTCAGGGCCAGCATCAGCCCGCCGAACCAGAAGGCGCCCCGCCGGATCCCGTCGCGCCAGCCCTGCGCGCTGACCACCCCGACGCAAAGCCAGAACAGCGTATGCCAGACCATGCTGCGCTCGGGGTCTGCCGCCAGACCGAGAAACAGCTGCCTGGCGCCGTCCGCATCCAGGCCCAGGGAGGCGCCACTGGCGGCGCGGAAGATGTAGCCGAAGCTCCAGCCCGCCATGGCACCGTACAGCGCGATCACCGCGATGCCGGCAAAGGGCATCGACCAGACCACCAGCAGCCAGATGCGCGGCAATTGCAGATCGCTGACCGCCGCACGGGTGGCGCTGGAAAAGCGCGCCCCGCCGAGCTTGCCGTAGGCCAGCTCCGCCATCAGCACCGGCGTGCCGACCAGGAGCAATGCGGCGATATAGGTGAGCAGAAAGGCGCCCCCGCCGTGATTCAGAGCCAGCGAAGGCAGGCGCCAGATGTCGCCCAGCCCCACCACCGCGACCGCCAGAATGATCACGGCCTCGGGCTCGGACAGCCGAAATGAATCGCTGGTGAGACGCATGTATGGGGAAGTTCCTGTCAGCCGGCGGCGGCAGCAGGCCTCATGTTCTGCGACAATATGCACCAGCGCAAGCGGCATCCTGCCGCTGCCGGCAACTCATGCTGCCGCTCAAGATTGTCTTCCAGCCCTTTGATGAGCAAGAAAAATTCCGATAAAGCCGAATCGCGGGTGATCGCCCACAACCGCAAGGCGCGTCACGAGTACCACATCGAGGAGCAATTCGAGGGGGGACTGGCGCTGGAGGGCTGGGAGGTGAAGGCCCTGCGCGCCAGCCGTGCCCAGGTGGCCGAGGCCTATGTGGTGATCAAGCAGAACGAGGCCTGGCTGCTCGGCTGCCACATCAACCCGCTGGAGTCGGCCTCCACCCATGTGCACCCCGACCCGACCCGCACGCGCAAGATCCTGCTGCAGCGGCGCGAACTGGACCGCCTGATCGGCAACGTCGAGCGCGCCGGCTACACGCTGATCCCGCTGGACATGCACTGGACCCGTGGCCGCGCCAAGCTGGCCATCGGCCTGGTCAAGGGCAAGAAGAAGCATGACAAGCGCGCCGACATCAAGGAACGCGACTGGGCACGCGACAAGCAGCGCCTGATGAAAGCCAATCGCTAGGTCGCTGCTGGCCCCTTGGCCCCTCGAGACGGCCCTGCCGGTCATCGAGCTGCGGGCACCGCCGGAGCGACCCGGCGTCCTGCTCCGCGCGCCAACCGCAGCCGCCGCGAACAGGTGGCGCGGCGCATCGACGAACCTTTCGCCGCAGCAAGGGTCTATAATCCCGTCAGCGCCCGCTGTCGTTCAGCGAGCGTGAGTGCGTTCTGGTCCATGGATGGACCAGCGAGACCGGCTCCGCCGGGATCGCGAATCTTCGCGGACCTGCGCCGCGAAGATTCGGGAGCAGTCGGGCAGGAGCCCGATCTACGACGCAACAATGGGGGCGACATGGTTTCGACAGGAGTCGCGACGCCCGAGGTGCATGCCGAGCTGCAGTTCAGCTCGTAAAACCAACTGCAAACTTAGTTAGTTGCGAACGACGACAACTACGCTCTGGCCGCCTAAATAGGCCAGTGCTCGCCCGGTGGTTGCTCATGGCCCCGGATCCCGAGTATCACCTCACATGAGATCGTCCGGACGCGGGCTTCTAGCGAAAGGACTAAAACCATGAGGAGCTGGGCAATCGCGTTCCCTGCCGCTGGGGTAACGGCTGCCGAGACTTAAGCAGCGGATAAGCATGTAGAGCCGAAGGTTGAGGGCTTTTGGACGCGGGTTCGATTCCCGCCGCCTCCACCAACATCGCTTCCGAAGATGACCTCGGAAGCACCTGAAAAGCCTCGTATTTCAATGAATGCGGGGCTTTTTTGTGCGCGGATTATCCGCAGCCATCTGATGGCAACAACGTACCTGCCCCGCTTATTTCGGCAGCGGAGCCACAAGCTGCCACTGCCTGATAATCGCCTCCATCGCGCTGCTGGCGGTCGAGCACACCACTCCGCAGTTCCCAATTTCACGGTGTTGAGAAGCGCATTATTGCTGGTTTGGATCAGATATCTCATCGCCTTTCGATGAACGGACTGTCCGATCAAATTGTCGTGCCGTGTTCGATTGAGACGACCAATGCAGAATTGGCCTGCAGGCACTGGTAAATTAGGCTCCAGTGCGAGCGCTTGAAGACTTTCCGAGCACCATCAGTCATTTACCAGATCAACAGACAACCCACCCCATGTTTGAACAAGCCTTCAAGAACATCGACGACATCCTGCACAAGGACGCCGGCTGCTCCAGCGAACTGGATTACACCGAGCAGACAAGCTGGATGCTGTTTCTGAAGTATCTGGACGATCTGGAGGCCGAGCGAGCGCTGGAAGCCGAATTGATGGGCAAGGACTACCAGCACATTATCGATCCGCAGCACCGCTGGAGCCGCTGGGCGGCACCGAAAGACGAAAACGGCGCATTCGATCATAACAATGCCCTGACCGGCGCGGACCTGATCGACTACGTGGACGGCGAGCTGTTTCCCTACCTGAAAGGCTTCAAGAAGTCCGCGACCAGCGCCCACAGCATCGAATACAAGATCGGCGAGATCTTCGGCGAGATCAAGAACAAGATCCAGAGCGGCTATTCCCTGCGCGACGCGCTGGAGAAGGTGGACGAACTGCGCTTCCGCTCACAGGAGGAAAAGCACGAACTCAGCCACCTGTACGAAACCAAGATCAGGAACATGGGCAACGCCGGGCGCAACGGCGGCGAGTACTACACCCCGCGCCCGTTGATTCGCGCCATGATCGACGTGGTGCAGCCGCAGATCGGTGAAACCATCTACGACGGTGCGGCCGGTTCGGCGGGCTTCCTGTGCGAGGCCTATGACTACCTGCGCCAGGGTGGCCGCGAGAAGCGCCAGCTATCCACGCAAGACCTCAATACCCTGCAGGAAGCCACCTTCCACGCCAAGGAGAAGAAGTCGTTGGCCTACGTGATCGCGATCATGAACATGATCCTGCACGGCATCGAAGCGCCCAACGTGATCCACACCAACACGCTGGCGGAGAACCTGCAGGACATCCAGCCCAGCCAGCAGCACGACATCATCCTGGCCAACCCGCCCTTTGGCGGCAAGGAACGCAAGGAGGTGCAGCAGAACTTCCCGATCAAGACCGGCGAAACCGCGTTTTTGTTCCTGCAGCACTTCATGAAGATGCTCAAACCCGGTGGCCGCGCCGCCGTGGTCATCAAGAACACCTTTCTGAGCAACACCGACAACGCCGCCATCGCCCTGCGCCGCGAACTGCTGCAGAACCACAATCTGCACACCGTGCTGGACTGCCCGGCCAAGACCTTCCTGGGCGCGGGCGTGAAAACCGTCGTGCTGTTCTTCGTCAAGGGGGAACCGACACAGAATGTCTGGTTCTATCAGCTCGACCCCGGTCGCAGCTTGGGCAAGACCAATCCGCTGAATGATGAGGATTTGCGGGAGTTCGTCCGCCTGCAGAAGGACAAGGCAGATTCGGAGAAGTCCTGGTCGCTGGACGTGGCCGGGCTGGATCAGGCCACCTGGGATCTGTCGGTGAAAAACCCGAATGCGCCGGAGAAAGCGCCGCTGCGCGAGCCCAAGGACATCATTGCCGAGATCATTGCGCTGGATAAAGAAAGTGAAGCGATCCTGGTGAAAATTCGGGAGTTGGCGTGAAAGGTAGTCCAAGGACTCAGCCGCTTCTCAGCGTCTGTAAAAACGTCACCGTCGGACACGTCGGCACAACATCTAAGCACTACGCTGATAATGGTGTCGCGCTGATTAGGACGCAGAACGTCACCGCCAATGGACTGGACTTATCAGATGTCAGGTACATCACGAATGAGTTCCACCGACGAATTCAGAAATCGAGTGTCGAACCGGGCGACCTTCTCCTTACTCGGGTTGTGACGGATGAAGTCAAATGCGCGATTGCGCCGCAAGACGTAACACCCGCGAACTGCGCGAATGTGATCTTGATTCGCCCATCGGACAACCTGTTGCCCGAGTACCTTCGTTATCTCATCGCTTCGCCGGCATCACAACACTACTTGCTCGGCAAAAGAGTTGGCTCCGCTCAACAGGTCGTAAACACCAAGATCCTGAAGGACTGGCTTGTTCAAATCCCAGAAATTGCCGAACAAAAACGCATCGTCGCCATCCTCGATCAGGCCTTTGCCGACATCGACAAAGCCCGCGCCCTGACCGAACAAAACCTCAAAAACGCCCGCGAGCTGTTTGAAAGCACTTTGCAGCATGTGTTTGAGCAGCGTGGAGAGGGCTGGCGAACGCAGCCACTGGAAAGTATTGCGGAAATCGTAAACGGCTATGCTTTCAAGAGTCGCGATTTCTCAGAGACCTATAGTGCCAAAGTCATAAAGATCACGAATGTTGGTACATACGAGTTCGTCGAAAGTCCCGGTGTATTCCTTCCCGATCAATTCTTATCTACGCACTCTCGTTTCACAGCCAAACAGGGGGATGTCGTAATCGCGCTTACGCGAACGATCATTTCAAGCGGCCTTAAGGTTGCTGTTGTGCCGGCTACATACGATGGCGCCTTGGTTAATCAGCGCGTCGCTGCTGTGAAAGTTGATGAAAGTGTCATGCCGAAGGAGATGCTGCAGGCGTTTCTCTCAACGAGGATGGCCATCGACTATGTTCGCAGCAACGTCACCGAATTGATGCAGCCCAACTTATCAATCAAGGACTTGCGAGCGTTTCCCATTCCCATTCCTCCAAGGGAGAAAAAAGATGCCGTGATGAAGAAAGTCGCTGAAGTAAAGGAACTCACTTCATTGCTGAATTCAACATATCAGCTCAAGTTGGCGCGGTTGAATGCCCTAAAGAAATCCCTCCTCCAAAAAGCCTTCTCCGGCGAACTC
>JBFJTN010000104.1:0-11713 GCA_041625325.1 Oceanococcus sp.
AGTGCTTAGGCCTGCACTACCGAGTTCACCAACCCCAGAGGAAACTTTTTCAGCTCACCGGGTTCCAGTTGATAGGTGGAAAGCCGCTGCTGAAGCAATTGCAGGACTGCCTCTGCCTGGGCCCGGTCGCGTCGCGCCTTGGCCGGTTCGCGGCTCGCCGATTGTGCAACCCAGGCCTTGTGAATCGCAAAGGCGCGTGGGTCGGGTACGGTCATGAGCACAGATTCGCCTCGAAGGTCGTAGGCCCAATCCTTGACGACGGGGGCCGATACCAGCCACTCGAGCTTTTCGATCTCGGCCGGCTGCAGGTCATCGTTTGCAAGATCCAGGTTCTCGTTGTGTCGTAGCGGGTCTGGCGGAGGCGGCACGATGATGTCGACCATGAATCCGGCATCATTGAGGGCACGATAGGGCTTGCTCGATGACAACGCAAAGGAGCGGGAGGCCTGGCGCAGCACCTGGATCAGACTGCTCGCGTCCCGCCCTACGGCCAGCTTCAGGGACTTTCTCGAGTCCATCAGGATGTCGACGTCCTGAGTCGCGGTCAGGCCGGGGCCGAAGCGGACAGCGCCCATCACCTCGTAGGCGAACAGTGCGTGCGTGCCGACGACCCGATGCGGCACCCGATTTCTTGTCAGCGCCCGGATAACGGCCGCGGCCTGTGTCGGCATCCTGGCGAATCCGACCGAGCGCACCAGGCGACCTTGCTCGCGTGCGGCAATGCGCAGGGCCTGTTCTCGCTCACGCGCCCGCGTGCGCCCTTCATGGAAGGCGGCATGGATCTTCTCCGTTTGCGCATCACGCGGACCGAGCGAGCGCCCGGAGGACTGGCCCGGCAGCGTCCGCAGGAGGTAATCCCGGCCCTTAGCCGATTTCCACTGCATGGATCCCGCGTAGCGGGAGTGCAGAAGCTCTTGCTGCTCCTGCAGCGCGGTCATGATCTGGTTGGCGTCGATCAGAACGCGCTCGGCGCTTGGAGATGCCAGCTCGAACGCAGTGTTTTCCAAATCCATTCGCAAAACATACTCCTTTTGGAAAACATGATAAAGCCCTCCCGCATGAAGTTTTCCAACTTCCGGTATCAATGCATTGAATTTGGAAAACCGCTTTCTTTGCCTGCGAAACTTTTGCTCCTCAGACCTTGAACGATCGCAGCACATCCGGTGCCATCGCTACCCATCCGGCAGTGATGATCGGCGATCGGTCTTCCCGCCGAGGGGGGGGCGGTTACGCCATGCGGTGTCGCTGTGGCAAAGAACTGTGGTTCAACAACATCAGCGCTCGGAAGGCTCGTCATCCTCACGCGGCAAGGGTCGCGCCTCCTCCGTCACCTCGTAAAACTCGCCCTCCAGAGTGGTCGGCGGGCGCAGGTCCGGGTGACGCCGGGCAATGTGCTGCTCGGCCTGACGGGCCAGGCGTCGCCGCAGGCCGCCGAAGAGCAGCAGCAGGGCGATGCCATCCGAGAGGAAGCCCGGCAGGATGAGCAGGACGCCGGCGATGAAGACGATCAGGCTGTCCAGCAGGGTCAGGGCCGGCAGCTCGTTGCGCTGCATGGCCTCCTGCACCGCAAGCAGGGTGCGATAACCCTGGCGCTGCATCATGCGCAGGCCGGCGGCGGCGATCAGCAGCAGGGCGATGAAGGTGCCGAGCCCGCCGAGTCGTTCGGCCACGGCGCCGATCACCAGCGCCTCGGCGATCAGCCAGATGATGAGCAGGATCAGTGGCACGGCAGCACCGCACTCATGCCGGAGCGCGACGATGGGCCGGGTCGGCGGCAGGCCGCCGCTGGCGACCCCGCCGGATCAGCAGCTTGCCCGATGCGCTGTGCGATTACAGCAGCGCCTCTGCGGCAAAGCCCATCATCTCGTCCGAGCCCGCCTCCACCGTGGCCAGCAGGCTGTGCACTTCCGGCAGCAGGTGGCTGGCGAAGAACTTTGCGGTGGCCAGCTTGGCCGCGCGGAAGTCGGCATCCGGGTGCTCGGCGGCGGCTTCGGCCATGCGCAGCCAGTTGTAGCCGAGCAGGGTCAGGGCGAAGGCCCGCTGGTAGTTCACCGCGCCGGCGCCGGCGTGATTGGGGTTGGTGTTGAAGCTGTCGCGCAGCCACTGGGTGGTGTCTTCCAGGGCGGTGACGGCGGTGGCCAGCGGTTCGCTGATCCAGGCCAGCGCGTCATCGGCGTCGTTGATCGCGATGCGGGCGCGGTCGAAGAAGCGCTGGGGCAGGCGGCCGCCGTGCATCTGCAGCTTGCGCCGCACCAGGTCCATGGCCTGGATGCCGTTGGTGCCCTCGTACAGGCACAGGATCTTGGAGTCGCGCACGATCTGCTCGATGCCGTGCTCCTTGATGAAGCCGTGGCCACCGTAGACCTGGATCGCGTTGCTGCCGTTTTCCACTGCCAGATCGGTGCAGTAGGCCTTGACCAGCGGGGTGGTCAGGTCGACCCAGTCGGTGGCCTCCTCGCGCACGTCGGGGTCGGGGTGCTTCTGCGCCAGATCCACGTGGATGGCGGTTTCGTAGGCCATCACGCGGGCGGCGTCGGTCTGGGCCTTCATGGTCAGCAGCATGCGGCGCACGTCGGGGTGATCGGCGATGGGGCCGTCGCCACCGGTCAGGGTCCGGCCCTGCTTGCGCTCCAGCGCGTAGCGGATGGCGTTCTGGGTGGCCAGCTCGGCCTGGCCCAGGCCCTGGTAGCCGACCATGATGCGGGCCAGGTTCATCATCGTGAACATGTTCATGATGCCCTGGTTCTGCTGGCCGACGAGGTAGCCCACGGCCTCCTCGAAGACCAGCACGCAGGTCACCGAGGCATTGATGCCCATCTTGTGTTCGATGGCCTGGCAGTGCACCGCGTTGCGCTCGCCCAGGCTGCCGTCCTCCTTGACCAGGAACTTGGGCACGATGAAGGTGGACAGGCCCTTGATGCCCTCGGGCGAATCATCGCAGCGGGCCAGCACGTAGTGGACGATGTTCTCGACCATGTCGTGCTCGCCGGAGGTGATGAAGATCTTCATCCCGGAGATCTTGTAGCTGCCGTCAGCCTGCTTCACCGCCCTGGTGCGGATCGAGGCCAGGTCCGAGCCGGCCTGCGGCTCGGTGATGTTCATGGTGCCGGTCCACTCGCCGGTGGCCAGCTTGGGCAGGTAGGTGGCCTTCTGCTCGTCCGAGGCGTGGGCGTGCAGGGCTTCGTAGCAGCCGCTGGTCAGGCCGGGATAGAGGTCGAAGGCGACGTTGGCGGAGCAGACCATCTCCTCCACCACCTTGCCCAGGGTGTAGGGCAGGCCCTGGCCGCCCCATTCGGGGTCGTTGGACAGCCCCACCCAGCCGGCCTCGACGAAGTCGCGGTAGGCCTGTGCGTAGCCGTCGGGCAGGGTCACCACGCCGTTCTCCACCTTGCAGCCCTGGGCATCGCCCGGCTCGCGCAGCGGCAGCAGGCGGCCTTCGATGAATTTCGCGGCCTCGTCGATGACGCCGTCGATGATGTCCGGGGTGGCGTCGGCGAAGGCCTCGATCTGCGCCAGGCGGTCGACGTTGAGCACGTCGCGCAGGGCGAATTTGATCTCGCGTTCGGGGGCTTTGTAGTCGGCCATGACAAGCACTGCGGTGGAAAAAGAGGGGGCCGAAGATTAGCACAGGGCCCGGTTTCCCCGACGCCGCGGCCGTCGGAAAACCGGGTCTCGGGCCTGCCTTTGCGGGCGCGGGCGTACCGTCGAAGTGCATGGCGCGTCCGGGTTGCTTACAATCGGGGCCAGAGCGATTTTTCCGGAAAGCCTCGAATGAACAAGACCTTTTTCTCCAGCCTGCTTCTGCTTGTTGCGGTCGGCCTGACCGGCTGTGACCGCGTCACGGCCGAGAACTACAACAAGCTCGAGGTCGGCATGCCCTACGACGAGGTGGTGGGCATCCTGGGTGATCCCACGGAATGCGCCGCCATCGTCAATACCAAGTCCTGCCGCTGGGGCAAGGACGACAAGTACATCGACGCCAAGATCATGGGCGAGAGTGTGATCTTCCTCAGCTCCAAGGGCGTCAACTGAGAGCGGAGCGCGACGCGGTTCTGCTGCGCAGGCCGCCCGGCATCGGCCGCTGAATGCGGGCCTGCCGGCACGAACACCTGCGCCGCTCCCGGCGGCGCTCCTGGGAGCGCCTCTACGGCCTGATCCGGCTGCGTCCCTACCGCTGCAGCCTCTGCCACAAACGCATGCTGCGCTATGCCGGCCGGGCCTGGCTGGAACTCCCCTTGCTCGCCGTCGCCCTGGTCCTGGGCGCGCTGCTCTGGCGGGAATACGCTCCGGCTGCGCCTGAGCCGGACCGCAGCCTGGCTCTGGCGACGGAGCCGCGGACCGTCGACTTGCCCCTGGCAGACGCGCCGCTGGCCGCGCCCGAACCGAGGCCGGTATCCGGCTTCGCGCAGGCGCCGGACGATGTCCGCACGCCGACCGGGCCCGCGCCGTCGCCGGCGCCTCCCGCCGAGACCATGGCGGCAGCTGATCCCGAGCCGGCGCTGCCAGAACGGCCGCCCGCGGCTGCGTCCACCGCCGCGCCGACCTCAGCCCCCAGGCAGCAGGCTGGCGCCCAGGCACCCGCCCGGCCGCCCCGCCTGCGCAGCCTGCTGGCCCGCGAGTCCGGCGACCGCTTCCTGCTGGAGCTGCTGCACGATGGTCCGCGCATCCGCCCGCGCCTGATTCGTCTGGCCAATCCGCCGCGCCTGATTCTCGATCTGGCCGGCGACTGGCAGGCCGAGGAGGCCCTGCTGCAGCGTCGGCTGATCGACGGAAGCATCGTGCGCCGGGTCCGGGTCGGCCTGCACCCGGAAAAGCTGCGCATCGTGCTGGATCTGGGGCGCGCCGAGGGCCTGCGTCAGAAGCTGGATACCGCCAGCGGGCGGGTCGAGTTGTCGCTGCTGCGCGCGGCCGGCGACTGACCCCGGCGGAGGTTCAGCGGGCCCGTTCGATGGCCGCCTGAACGATGCCTGTGGTCAGGATCTGCGGCAGGATTTCGGGCTCGCCGCCCGCGCGCGGATACAGCAGGTACAAGGGCACGCCGTTGCGGCCATGCTCGGCCAGTGCGGCGGTGATGCGTGGATCGTACTGGCTCCAGTCCGCTTTCAGCAGCAGGGCGTTCTCCCGCTCCAGGGCTTCGCGCACCTCCGCATTCGCCAGCACGGCCTTTTCGTTGACGATGCAGGACAGGCACCAGTCCGCGGTGAAGTCGACCAGCACCATGCGCTGCTGCGCCTGCGCCGCGGCCACCGCCTCGGGGGACCAGGCCTGCCAGCCGTCCTGCCCGGCCTCGCGCTGCTGCGGGCTGAACAGCAGCGGGCTGAACAGCAGGGCGACCCCGGCCAGGCCCGCCAGCAGTGCGGCGGGCCGCGGCATCCGCCAGCCGCCCGGGGTCTGATGCACGGCCAGCGCGAACAGCACGGTGCTCAGCAGCACCAGGCCCAGTGCTGCCGTGCCGGCCTGGCGCCACAGCACCCAGGCCAGCCAGATGCCGGTGAGGAACAGCGGCAGCGCCATGAAGTGCTTGAGCCGTTCCATCCAGGGCCCGGGACGGGGCAGGCGCCTGGCCAGCGCCGGCACCCAGGCGATGGCCACGAAGGGCGCGGCCAGGCCGGCGCCCAGGGCGGCGAAAATCGCCAGCGCGACAGGGGCTGGTTGCAGCACGGCATAGCCCAGCGCACCACCCATGAAGGGGGCGCTGCAGGGGCTGGCCACCACCACGGCGAGCACGCCGGTGAAGAAGGCGCCCTTCATGCCGCCATCTTCGGTCAGGTTCTGGCCGGCGCCCATCAGGCCCATGCCGATCTGGGTCCAGCCGGCCATGGCCAGACCGAGGATCACCATCAGCACGGCCAGGGCGCCGACCACCACCGGATTCTGCAGCTGGAAACCCCAGCCCAGTGAGGCGCCACCGGCGCGCAGCGCCAGCAGCAGCCCGGCGAAAGCGAGGAAGGAGGCGAGCACCCCGCCGCTGTAGGCCAGGCTTTCCAGGCGCCGCTGGCTGTCCGAGCCGGCGCGGGTCAGGCTCAGGGCCTTGAGGGTGAGCACCGGAAACACGCAGGGCATCAGGTTGAGGATCAGGCCGCCGGCGAACGCCATCAGCAGGGCCAGCCACAGGCCGAGCTCGCCGCTGCCGGCCGCGCCGCCCTCGGCGCGGATGCCAGGCGGGATCTCGCCGGGGCTGACCTGGACCTGCAGCGCCCGTTTGCCATGCGCGGTGTGCAGGACGAGGACGCCTGCGAAGGATTCCGCGGCCTGGTAGTCGGGATGGCGGGGATTTTCGATCAGCAGGCCTGCGTCCGAGGCGCCCCAGCGCACCATGCCGGCGTGATCGATCAGCTCGCCTTGGGCCGGGAACCAGTACTTTTCCTGCGCGCCTTCGAACCAGGCCTGCGGCAGCGGCACGTACACCTGCACCCGCTGATCGTCCACCTTGAAGCGGCCTTGAAGGCCGACCTCTTCGGGCAGGGACTGCAAGGCCCTGAGCAGGCGCTCGCGGCTGGCCGGCGGCGGCTGGCGCAGGGTGCCGGCGCTGATCGCGAAGTCCTGGGATTCCGGGATGCAGATGTCGGCGCAGACCAGCCAGCGCGCCTGCAGCGCGATCTGCGCCTCGTCCGGCAGCCCGTCCGGCAGCTCGACCCGATGGACCAGCACATGTGGCTTGCCGTAGCCGTAGGTCATCAGATCGCCTTCCGGGTAGGCGTGCGGGGTGGGCCACTGCAGCGGGCCGATCTGCACGCCGTCCGGTGCGCTCCATTGCAGGCGCGGGGGCAGGCCGGCATCGCCGGAGTTCTGCCAGTAGGTGTGCCAGCCGTCCTCCGGCGCCAGCGACAGGCCGAGCAGGAAGCCATCGCCATCGGGGGCGGGCGCGCCCAGCAGCTCGGCGGTGACCCGCTGGGGCGGCTGGGCCTGGGCGC
The DNA here is from genome assembly GCA_041625325.1 of Oceanococcus sp. Lineage (GTDB taxonomy): Bacteria > Pseudomonadota > Gammaproteobacteria > Nevskiales > Oceanococcaceae > Oceanococcus. Next base: position 6,915 of record JBFJTN010000104.1, read on the forward strand.
CAAGCGGCAGCAGGGCGAGCAGCAGGAAAGGGAGGAGTCGCAGGCTCATGCGGGAATCTTGATTGGCGCCGGTTAGGGCAGGGTGAACAGCAGCTTGTCGGCAGCTTCGATGGCCATGGCCGGCGTGATCAGGTCCATCACGCCGTCCTGTTCGATTTTCGTGCCCCAGCGGAGTTCCCCGGCATCCTTGCCGAGAAAGCGGCGGGCCGCCTCGGGATAGGCATTGACGCAGTGCTCGCGCCAGCCGTAAGGACCGCTGCGCATCGGGTCGGTGGCCGCATACAGGCCCAGCACCGGGGTGCCGGCGATCGCCGCCATATGGGCCGGGCCGGAGTCCGGGCTGACCAGCAGGCGGGCCTGGCGCAGCAGGGCGATGAACTGGGGCAGGGTGTCGCGGCCGGTCAGGTCCTGGCAGGGCCGGGTCATGGCCGCTGCGATCTGCGCACCCAGCGTGCGCTCGGCTTCCGATGGGCCGCCGCTGAGCACGATGTGCAGGCCGTGGCGCTGGCTGAGGTGGTCGGCCAGGGCGGCATAGTGCTGCGCCCGCCAGTTGCGTCGCGGGTGGCTGGAGGCCGGGCTGATCACGGCGAAGGGGCCGTGGCCGGCGAGCTGCTCGGCCGCCCAGGCCCGGTCGGCGTCGCTGCTGGGCAGGGTCCAGTCCCACTGCGGCTCGGTGGCGCCGAGCGCGGCGGGAAACTGCATCAGGCTGTCCAGCACATGCCCGCCGCTGGCCGGCGCGATGCGCTCGTTGATGAACAGGCTGTGGCCCTCCTTGGAGCGGCCGCGGTCGAAGCCGATGCGGCGGCGGGCGCGCACCGCCGTGCTGAGCAGATTGGCCCGGGCGGACAGCTGCATCAGCAGCAGGGCATCGAAGATCCGGCCGGACAGCTGTCGGCGCAGCGCCCGCCAGGCCTGCCAGCCGCCCTTCTTGTCATAGGGCAGGAATTCCACCCCGGGCATGGCCCCGACCAGGCGGTGTTCCAGCTTGCCGATGATCCAGCTGATCTGGATATCCGGCCACTGCGCCTGCAGGGTATGCACCACCGGCAGCACGTGGGTGACGTCGCCCAGGGCGGACAGCCGCAGGATGCACACGGATTGGGGAGCTGTGGGAGAATTCACCTTGGCAAGCTGTCTGAAGCTGTTCCAGCGGAGAATTATCGGTGAAAAAGCTCATCCTCACACTGTCGGCCCTGGCCCTGATCGCCGCCTGCGCCACCTCGCCCACCGGCCGGCGCACCATTCGCCTGATGCCGGCGCAGCAGATGGATGCGATGGGGGTGGAGGCTTATCAGCAGCTGAAGAAGGACACCCCGGCGAGCAAGGATGCCAAGGCCAGCGCCTACGTGGCCTGCGTCTCCAATGCGATCACCAGCCAGATTGGCGGCGATTGGGAGGTGACCCTGTTCGACGATGACAGCGCCAATGCCTTCGCCCTGCCCGGTGGCAAGATCGGCGTCCACAGCGGTCTGCTCAAGGTGGCCGAGAACCAGCACCAGCTGGCCGCGGTGCTGGGCCACGAGGTCGGCCACGTGATCGCCGAACACGGCAACGAACGCGCTTCGGCCAGCACCCTGGCCAATGTCGGCATGGTGCTGGCGGATGCGGTGGCCGGCGCCTACGGGGTGGAGCAGCGCCAGACCGCGCTGGCCCTGCTCGGCATTGGCGCCCAGGTCGGCGTGCTGCTGCCTTTCTCCCGCACCCATGAATCCGAAGCGGATGCGCTGGGGCTGGGCTACATGGCCCAGGCGGGATTCGACCCCCGGCAAAGTGTCAATCTGTGGCAGAACATGGCGAAGCAGGGCGGCGGTCCGCCGGAGTTTCTGTCCACCCACCCCTCGCATGACACGCGCATCCGCGACCTGCAGGACGGGATTCCGGGCGTGATGCCGACCTACGAGGCGGCCCGCAAGGCCGGGCGCACCCCCAACTGCCGGCTCTGAACGGGCCGGCGATCAGCCGGAAGCGGCGATCTGGCAGGGTCCCGGAAAAAAGAGCGAAAAAGGGCTTGCACAGTGCCGAACAACTCCCTAAAATGCGCGGCTCTTTGTCGGGGCTATAGCTCAGCTGGGAGAGCGCCTGCATGGCATGCAGGAGGTCGGCGGTTCGATCCCGCCTAGCTCCACCAATTACCTCGCCAAGGTAAAAAGTCCTACGTCCCCATCGTCTAGAGGCCTAGGACACCGCCCTTTCACGGCGGCAACCGGGGTTCGAATCCCCGTGGGGACGCCATATACAGAAAAGCCCGCCTTGCGCGGGCTTTTCTGTATATGGGATTCCCACTGGCCCGATCCGAACCAGCCTTACCGGGCACATCCATGTGCCCGGCCCTGCGCAGCAGGATGCCACCTGAAGGGGATGGCCCGCGTCAGGACCGCGCAACGCAAACCTTGTGCGGCTACCCGCCTGGGCCCAGGCCATTCAATCTTGTGGGGATTCTACAGGCCAGATCCGAACCATCCGGCCCGCCCACATCCCCATGCGTCCCCTACGACCTGGCCCCCGGCGCCAATCCAACCCCGGTCGCACCACCTTCTCTCGCCACGCCCCCCCCAAACCTTTGACGCCCCAAACCCAAGCGGATAGCGTGAATATCCCGAACGGATGCAAGCGGAGCAGTCATGGGATTCTTCAAGCGTTTGAGCTTCGGCTGGCGGCTGGCCATGAGCAGCCTGAGCGTGGTCTGGCGGGACAAGACCCTGATGCTGTTCCCGGTCGCTTCCGGACTGGCCAGCGCCCTGCTGATTCTGGCTTTCGTGCTGGGGATCGGTCCCGAGCAACTGGCCGAACTGGCGCAGCTCGTTGAAAGCAGCGCCAGTGGTGAGCCCGGCGCGCAGATTCCCGCCATCTACTATTTGCTCGCCTTTGCCGCCTATTTCGCCCTGTTCTTCATCACCGTGTATTTCAACGTGGCGCTGCTGGGGGCGGCACGACTCTCGCTGGCCGGGAAGGACACCAGTCTGGGCGATGGTCTGCGGGTGGCGAATCAGCATCTGGGCAAGATCGCGGGCTGGTCGCTGCTGTCCGCCAGCATCGGTCTGCTGCTCAACATGCTGGAAAGCAACGAGAAAATCGGCCGTATCGTGTCGTCGGTCCTGGGCACCGCCTGGACCATCATCAGCTACTTCGCCGTGCCGGTGATGATCTTCGAGAATACGGCGCCGACCCGGGCCATTGGCCGTTCGGCGCGCCTGATGAAAGCCACCTGGGGGGAAAACGTGGGGGCTCAGTTCGGGATCGGGCTGGCCATGTTCGCCGGCCTGGTGCTGGTTGTGCTGCTGGGTGGCCTGGGGATGGTTCTGCTGCCGCAAGCTGGCGTGGTGCTGCTGCCGGTCATACTGGTCACCTGCCCGCTGATCATCCTGCTGGGCACCGCCGCCAAGTCCGTGCTGGCCGTGGGGCTGTACGAATTCGCCACCCACGATGGCGACGCCGGCGTGTTCAGGGCGGAAGAGTTGCGCGCGGCGTTTCGCTGATCAGCCGAAGGGGGGGGCGCAAGCTCCACGACTTCAGTGGTGGTAATCCCGCGCTGTCCGGGCGTTGCTGCAGATTCGGGCTGGACCGCCATCGCCGGCCGAACATGCATTCGACGTATACACCGTGTTTACAGCTTTGGTCCGATCACGTATATCTGATGCCGGAGCGGCTCGTGGCAGGCAAGTGTCACGAGGCCCGCCACACCAGAACGGCCGGGGAGCCAAGCACTCCCCGCCGACGTCCGACCGGAGAGACAAATGCTGCGTTACGCCTGTTGCCTGATCCTGCCCGCCTTGCTGCTGTCCGCCTGCGGCGACGATGCCCCTGCCGGTGAGCAAGCCCGCGGCGAGATGCCCGAAAACGTCGCCGACTGCGAACTGTACAACGAGCCCTGCTACCCCTCGCCGGAATGGTTTGCCCGCGAGGCGCAGAATTTCGCGATGAATGGCCAGGCGCCGGCGGAACAGGCCTCCGATCCGAATTTCATGGTCCGCTGGAACGAGCAGGGCACCTTGAACCGGCTGGAGTACACCCAGCGTTCCGCCGATGATCCCTACTGGAGCTCGGGCGAGAACGCCTGCGCCAGCCTCAGCGGGCCCTGCACCGGCGATCCCTACCTCTATCCCGGGGTCGATCCCTTCTATGACGAGGTCGGCGAGGTGATCCCGGTCAATTTCTACGACCAGGATGGCGCCCGTCTCAGCGGCCGGGTCTGGGCCCCGCGCCAGCGGGCCGAGGGCCAGAGATTCCCCGCCGTGGTGATCATCAACGGCTCCGTGCAGGCGCCGGAAACCCTGTACTGGTGGGCGGCCAAGATGCTGGTCGAGAACGGCTACATTGCGATGAGCTTCGACCCGCGCGGTCAGGGCCGCTCCGATTCGCAGACCCCGGATGGCCAGCGCGGCAGCAACCTGAACAGCGTGGTGTTCCGGCGCAATCTGATCGACGCCATCGACTTCCTGTATTCCAGCCCGCAGGCGCCCTACGTGCACAACCTGCCGGGTTCGCCGGGTTACGAGGGCGATGGCGGGGAGGCGGCGACCACGCCTTTCAATCCCTTCCACGCCCTGTTCGACCGCGAGCGCCTGGGCATCGCCGGGCATTCGCTGGGCGCCACCGGGGTGAGCGTGGTGCAGGGCGAGCAGCCCTGGCCGGGCACCGCGGTGGCGGACAATCCGGTGGATGTGCTGGTGGCCTGGGACAATCTGTCCCTGTCCGGCAGCCTGGACGGCGTGGACGTGGTGCCGCGGGTGCCGGCCATGGGTCAGTCCGGCGACTACTTTCTCGCCCCCACCCCCTACACCGAACCGCCGGACCCCGAC
>JBFJTN010000105.1:0-11548 GCA_041625325.1 Oceanococcus sp.
AACTTGCGCCGGGTTTCCCCACCCGCCACCTTGCGCAGCAATTCCTCGATCGCACCGGGGCTGCTGATCAGCTTGCCGAAAGTGCCCATGGTCAGGTCGGGGTGATACACGGCCATGCGGAAACGCATGTGCAGGGCTCTGACCTCGCCGCCACTGACCAGCATCTGGTACGGCAGATAGGCGGTGGTCTTGAGCGCCGCGTCCTTGTCCACGGTGTCGGCCAGGATATGCCTGTCGTTGGCTCGCTCGTCGGTGACACGGGCGCGGGAGATGCCGTACAGCACCTGATCGCTGCCGGGAATGGCCAGTTTGTAGACCAGCGCCGCGCCGCCGACCTGTTTGGCCAGATTCGCGTCGATGGCCTGCACCGCCGCGGCCGTGCTCTTGTAGCTGGCCAGTTCATAGGGATCGGTGAAGTACTCCATGCCGATCATGTAATGAAACTTCGCCAGCTCTGCCGCGCTGCGCCCCTCGGCGGTGCCGAAGGCCTGCTGCGCACCCAGCGCGCTGGCCAAGCGCTCGGCGACACCGGCCGGCGCGGCGCCCTGGCGATAGGCCGCCATCATGTAATCCGGATTCAGATAGCTGACCTGCAGCTCGTCACCGACCCGGGTCGCCGCAACATGAATCGCCGCGGCATAAGCGCTGCTGCTGCCTGTGGCAGCCGCTTGCTGCAGCGCGCCGTCGCTCACCGCGATCACGTGCGCGCCGTCGAAGGGACTGTACTCCCCCAGCACCTGAAACTGCTGACCGAGCAGGGCCTGGCGGATCTTCGGCACCTCCGCTTCCAGCGTGCCGTTGCTGGTGTAGGCCAGCACGAAGGGCTGGAGACGGTCAGCCGCCGAGACGGTGGATGCCGTCAGGCTCAGCAAGGCCAGGCCACAAATGCGTACGAGGTGTTTCATGGTCCCTCCCCCGGGTGTCACAAACGCGCTCAGTAGCGCCAGCTGAAACCGACGCTGAGCTCAAACTGCTTCATGTTCAATTCGATGTCCTGATCGTTTTCGTCGATGCCGAAAGCATCGGAGGTATCGACGAAGCCCGCACCGGAGCCGCCCAGACTGAGCAGATCGGCGTCCGTGTTGGACAGCGGATTCTTGCCCCGCACCGGACGTTCGGCCATGTAGCTGAAGGCGGTGTCGATGAAGAAGTTCTCCGACCAGCGCAGGCCCAGACCCACGGTGTAGTGCTTTTCCACGACGCCCGGGGCCAGCACGTTGAACAGGATCTGATCCTCGCGGATGGGCTGCTCGGTCCAGCTGTAACCGACCCGGAACTGATATCCACCGAAGCTGTACTGATAGCCCAGCTTGTAGATGCCCATGTCTTCCCAGCCAAAACCCGGGCCGGTGCCGGCGCCCAGACAGGACGGGCTGGGCCCATCGCTGCCCTGCAGGCCGCCGGTCATGTTGAAAAACAGACGCGGCAGCGCACAGTTGTTGACGAAATCGTTCGAATCGAAAACGTTGCCGACCGAGGTGATATCGCTGTAATTGATCTGCTGGTAGTCCACCACCAGCCGATGATCTTCACCGAGGCGGAAGGCCAGGCCGAGATTCCAGGTTTCCGGAATGTCGAAGCTGCCCTGGCCGGCAAACAGGCCGGCGTAATCCTCGAACTCGCTCATGCCGATCTTGCCCTGGTAGGAGCCGCCGATGCTGACCAGCGGGACCAGGCCGGTCAGAAACCCGACCCGGTATCCGATGCCGTAGGACAGATCGTGCCCCTTGTCCGACACCTGATCGGGGCTGTTCGAAAAGGTGGCGAAGGCGTTGAGGCCCTGCGCTGCAAAACGATTCAGCACGAACAGCGGCGCCAGCCCCACCGAACTGCGGTCGCCCAGGCGCATCGCGAAGGACGGCGCGATGAACATGATGGCCATGTCGACGCCCGCAATGTCCCGACTGTTGGCACAGAACCCGGCCGGGTCCAGACCGCTGTCCAGCTGCTCGCCACCGCCGAAGCTGCCGTTGCACTCCGCCGTGAGGCCGGTCATGCCTTCGGCGAACAGGGCACTGCCGCCTCGAAACTCGGTGTTCATGCCGCCATTGCCGTACATGGCCAGCCCCCAGGACGCCCAGTCGCCAATCGGCCGGCTCATGCTGAAACCGGGAATGGGGAAATATTCGTTGTGACTGCGCAGATTGCCAGGGGTGATCGACATGATGCCGTTGCTGGCATCCTCGCCGCGCTCGAAGGCGCTGTACTCGCGGCGCGGATTGAACAGCGAAAGGCCGAAGGACGTCTCGTTTCCGACCCAGAACACACCGGCCGGATTGATCGCCGCGATCATGGAATCCCCGGGCAGGGCGGTGCCCGCCCCGCCCATGGCCTTCTGCGCCAGGCTGTAGCCGTGGGAGAAATAGCCATTGGTGGCCCCTGCGCCGGACGCCCACGCCCCCAGCAGAACCCAGCACAGCATCCGTTGTGTCATTGCCATCGACCCGACCCCTGTAGTCAATGGATCCGTTCTGAACTGACAGATCGCAATCGACTATAATTCAGTTATAAAGATATCTCCAAAAGTTATTTTCTGGAGAGGCTGCAAACGGCAAAATCATACCAAGGCCCGACTGCGATCATGGCCCCCGACGTCGAGGAATTCAGTGCTCCGCATTCGCGAACTGCCCCTGCTGAAGTCGCTGCGCGCCGCGGACGCGAAGCCTCGCAGCGACGATTTCGTCGCCGGCGCCATCACGGCCATCCTGCTCATTCCACAGGGCATGGCCTATGCCCTGCTGGCCGGCCTGCCACCGGAACTGGGCCTGTACGCCAGCATCGTACCGCCCGCCATCTACGCCCTGCTGGGCAGCAGCCGCGCCCTGGCCGTCGGCCCGGTGGCCGTCGCCGCCCTGATGGTGGCGCATGCGCTGGGGGAATACGCGGCCGAAGACCAGGCCCGCTGGATTGACGGCGCACTGATCCTGGCCTTCGAAACCGGTCTGGTGCTGCTCGCCATGCGCCTGCTGCGACTCGGCGCCCTGGTCCATTTCATCAGCCACCCGGTGCTGTCCGGATTCACCAGCGGCGCCGCCCTGCTGATCATCGTGTCCCAGCTCAAGCATCTCACCGGCCTGCCGCTGCCCCGTGACGAACCCCTGGCCACCGTGCAGCAGCTCGCCAGCCAGCTGGACCAGAGCAATGCCGCCAGCCTGCTGTTCGGTCTGGGCGCCGTCGCCCTGTTGCTGCTGACGCGTTCGCCGATGATCCGCGGCCTGCAAGCGCTGGGCCTGAGTTCGCGCAGCGCCGGCCTCGCCTCGCGCATGGCACCCCTGACCATCGTGCTGCTGGCCACCGCGCTGGCCGCCAGCCTGGATGCGAGTGCGCGCTACAGCCTCTCGGTGGTCGGCGCCATCCCGGCCGGGCTGCCGACCCCCTCCCTGGATTTCCTGTTCTTGCCCGGCTGGGTGGAACTGGCGCCCTCTGCCCTGCTGATCGCGCTGGTCGGCTATGTCGAAAGCATTTCCGTGGCCAAGGTGCTGGCGGCCAAGCGCCGGCAGCGCATCGACCCGAATCAGGAGCTGACCGCCCTGGCCGTGACCAATATGGCCGCGGCGGCCGCCGGCACCATGCCGGTGGCCGGTGGCTTCTCCCGCTCGGTGGTCAACTTCGAGGCCGGCGCCAGAACCCAGCTGGCGGCCATCATCACCGCGGGCCTGGTGGCTGTCGTCGCGGTCTTCTTCACCGACTGGTTCCACCACCTGCCCCACGCGGTGCTCGCCGCCGTGATCGTGGTGGCGGTGGCGCAGCTGATCGACACCGATACCGCACGGCACATCTTCGCCTATGACCGGGGCGACGGCATCACCCTGGTCGCCACCCTGCTGGGCGTGCTCGCCCTGGGCATAGAGGCCGGACTCGTCCTGGGCATCATTCTCGCCCTGAGCCTGTACCTGCGGCGCACCAGCGAGCCGCATATGGCCGTGCTGGGAAGAGTCCCGGGCACCGAGCATTTCCGCAATATCGACCGGCATGCGGTGGACTGCGTGTCGGGAGTGCTGATCATCCGGGTCGACGAAAATCTCTACTTCGCCAATATCGGCCCGGTCGAGGACTACATCGAAGCGCAGCTGCAGAACCGGCCGGATACGCACACCGTGCTGCTGGTCATGTCGGCGGTGAATTTCATCGATTCCAGCGCCGAGGAGCAGCTGGAGCTGCTGGAGGAATCGCTGCACCAGCGCGACATCGCCCTGCACATGGCCGAGGTCAAAGGGCCGGTCATGGATCGCCTGCGCAGCACCCGCCTGGCCAAGCGCATGGCGGCCACGCGCATCCACCTGTCCACCCATATCGCGCTGAAGGCGCTGGCGGGCGCTGAAGGCTCGCCCGATCAGGGCTAGCTCGGATTCCCTCGCCTCAGGCGCTCAACTCGCTCCACTGCCAGTCGGCGAACTGCTCGCGCAGCTTCAGCTTCATGAACTTGCCGGTGGAGGTGCGCGGGATTTCGTCGATGAAAACGAAATCATTCGGCAGGCACCATTTCTCGAAGCTGCCCAGCAGATGCTCACGCAGTTCATCGGCGCCAAGCTCTACGCCCGGCTTCTTCACCACGCAGGCCAGCGGCCGCTCCATCCACTTGGGGTGGGCCACGGCGATCACCGCCGCTTCGGCCACCGCGGGATGGGCCATGATCTCGTTCTCCAGCTCCACCGAGGAGATCCACTCGCCACCGGACTTGATCAGGTCCTTGGTGCGGTCGGCGATGTGGATGGTGCCCTCGGGGGTGATCGAGGCCACATCGCCGGTGCGGAACCAGCCGTCCGGGGTGAAGGCATCGGCCGCATCCGGCCGCAGGTAGTAACTGCCCGTGACCCAGGGGCCGCGGCATTGCAGTTCGCCGGTGCTCTCGCCGTCCCAGGCCACCTCGCCCTGGTCATTGACGATGCGCACGTCGACCAGCGGCACCGACACGCCCGCCTGGGCCCGATACCAGTGGCGCGCGTCCTCACCCCGCGCGGCCACTTCCGGCCGCAGCTGGGCCAGCGAACCCAGTGGCGAGGTCTCGGTCATGCCCCAGGCCGCGATCACCTGCAGGTCGAAGCGCTCGTAGGCCTTGACCATGGATACCGGGGTCGCCGAACCGCCGACGATCATGCGCATGCCCGGCGTCAACCGCCACGCGCGCTCACGCTTTTCCAGCTCCTGCAGTATGCCCATCCAGATGGTCGGCACACCGGCGGTCACGGTCGTCCCGGTCTGCTCGTAGAGGTCCAGCAGGGAGACCGCATCCAGGTGCGGACCGGGCATGACCTGGCGGGCGCCAACCATGGCCGCCGCATAGGGCATGCCCCAGGCCATGGCGTGGAACATCGGCACCACCGGCACGATGATGTCGCGCGAGGACAGGTTGACCGCGTCCGGCAGACAGGCACCCATGGCATGCAGCACGGAGGACTTCTGCCCGTAGAGCACGCCCTTGGGCCGCCCGGTGGTTCCGGAGGTGTAGCACATGCCGCAGGCCCAGTCCTCGCCGATGGCGGGCAGCGCCACCGCGTCCCCGGCGCTGTCGAGGAAAGCCTCGTAGTCCTCGTCCTCATGCGCCGCGCCGCCGAAACGGAACACGATGACCCGCTCGAAGTTCACCTCATCGCGAAACTGGGCCAGCAGGGGCAGCAGCACGTCATCGACGATCAGGAAGCGATCCTCGGCATGATGGGCGATGTAGGCGATATCGGCCGGCTGCAGGCGCAGGTTCAGGGTGTGCAGCACGGCGCCGGCCGCCGGGATGCCGAAGTAGCACTCCAGATGCGCGTAGTGGTTCCACATCAGGGTGGCCACCCGATCGCCCGGCTGTATGCCCGCCGCGACCAGGGCCCGGGCCAGACGCCCGGCCCTTCGGGCGACTTCCCCGTAGTTCGTGTGGTGCAGGGATTTGTCCGGCAGCCGGGTGGTCACGTCCACATCCCGGAACACCGTGGCCGCCCGCTGCAGCAGCAGGTCCAGGGTCAGGGGCTGGTCCATCATGGTGGATTGCAGCATGTCGAGTCCTCGATGGCTTGTCAGGGATGGCCGGGCACGCGGCGACGGCGCAGCATAGCGCGGCGCCGCCGGCCCATGCGGTCTCAGAAGTCCTGGCGGAACTGCAGGTAGAACAGGCGCGGCTGGCGCTGGCTGCCGACAATCACGTTCTCGAACACGTCGCCATAGCGCACGTGACTGACCGTGTTGCTCAGATTCTCGCCGATCAGACGCAGGGTCCAGCCACCGGCCAGGCTCTTCAGGCCGAAATCCGCCTTGTAGCGGGTGTAGGCGCCCTGGCGCTTCTTCTCCTGCAGATCCACATCCAGCAGCTGATCCGATTCATATTCAATCAGGGTGCCGGCCTGCAGGGCGAGGCCATCCATCCAGCCACCCAGCGGCCAGTTCAGGCGCAGCGACAGGGTGCTGGAGATCTCCGGCGCGAAGGGAAAAGGCCGGCCGCTCTGATCGCAGCGCGGATTCTCGTCCCCGTCGGTATTGCTGTTGCTGCTGCCCGCGGCGCACTCGCCGTCGGAGAACCTGACGAATTCGGTATCCAGCACGCCCAGGCTGGCGGCCACGGTCAGCCAGTCGGTGGCCAGCCACAGCAGATCCGCCTCCACCCCCTGAGCCAGCGCCTCCTCCGCATTCACCACCCGCGAGGTGCCCAGACCGATGGTGCCGGGCGGATTTTCCCGGATCAGCACCTGGAAGTCGCGGGCTACCTCGCGGAACAGCGAGACATTCAGCTGGGCGGCGCCTTCGAACAGCCGCGACTTGAAATCCAGGCCCCAGTTGGTCGCGACCTCCTCCTCGAAGGCCAGGTCATCATCCTCGAAGCCCCGGTCCCGCACCGGATCATTGCCCTCGCGGAAGGCGAAGGCGTTGTAGCCGCCGCCCTTGAAGCCTTTCTCCCAGTGCAGGTAGACCGACAGGGCCTCGGCCGGGTGCCAGTTCAGCGAGAACTTGGGCTGGAAGGCCCGTTCCTGCCGTTCGCGATAGGCATCGAACTCCTCCGAGCCGATGGCTTCCAGGGTCGGGTTCGGCGGCGGCGTGGTGAAAGTGGAGTGCCACTCGGCCTCTTTCATCTCCGTGGTGTAACGGCCGCCCACCTCCAGCCCCCAGGTCTCGGTGAAGTACCACTGCAGGTGGCCATACAGGGCGAAGGCGTCGGCGTGCTGCTCGAAAATCTGATCGAACTCGTCGTAGCTGGCATCGGTCTGGGTGGGATTCACCGGCACCGCGCCAAGCAAACCGCCAACCAGCAGATCCTGCTCGCCGCTTCCGGCGTCCTGGCTGGCCGCCTGCACCAGGTCGTAGAACGGCCCGTTGTTGATCCCGAAACGGAAGTGCGAATCCAGGATTTCGCGCCGGCTGGCGGTCAGGCCGAACAGGGACTCGGTGCGGCCCCAGCTGCCCAGGCCGAACAGGCCGTCCAGGCTGGGCAGCACGGCGCGCAGTTCCAGGTAGCTCATCGGCGAGCGGTCGCTGCCGAAACCGTTGATCGCCTCGGCCGGGGTGAAATCCGTGTCCAGGGCCAGCTCCTGCTCCATCACGGCATGGGCCCCGATCGCGGTCATCGACCAGCCGCCAATGTCCTTCTCCCACAGGCCGCGCAGGCGCCAGATGGAGATGTCGCGGAAGTCCTCCAGATCCTGCGACTGCACCCAGTTGCCCGGGGTGAAATCGGCATTCGGATCGTAGCGGCGGATCGCGGCCTGGAAGTTCGGCCCGGCGCTGATGTTCTCCAGCGCCGCCCCGCCGTCGAACAGCTCGAAGGCCTCGTAGGCGAACTGCAGCCGGGAACCGGCCAGGTCCGGCATCTCGATGGTGGCGCGCAGGCCGCTGCGTTGGCGGTCCTTGAGCCGGTCGGGCGCGGTGTCCAGCACCTGCGCCGTGGTGTTGCGGATATAGCCGTCGCGGGCATCAAACACCCCGGCCACGCGAAAATTCAGTTCGTCGGACAGGGGCCCGCCGTAGGCCGCCTCCAGATGGCGCCGTTCGAGTTCGCCCAGCTCCACCGAGAGGTAGCCTTCGGGCTGGTCGGTCGGACCATTCGAGATCACGTGAATCAGGCCCGCCGTGGTGTTCTTGCCGAAGCTGGTGCCCTGCGGACCGCGCAGCACCTCCATCCGCTGAACGTCGAACAGGGCCGCCAGAAAATACGGCACCCGGGTGTGCGGGATGCCATCCAGGGCCATGCCCACGGGCGGCTCGAAGCTCTTGTTGTTGTTGTTGAAGGTGAAGCCGCGCACCCGCGGGGCGGCGAAGAAACCGGCGGCATCCACCGAGGCGTTCGGCACCAGTTGCAGGGCCTCGCCCACGTCGGTCACGCCCTGCTCGACCAGGAACTCTTCGGTCAGCGCGCTCATGGAAATCGGCACATCCTGCAGGGCCTGCTCGCGTTTCTGCGCGGTGACCACGATTTCCTCCAGGGTGCGGCGGGCCGGCGGCGCCTTGACCGGCGGCGGCGCCTGCTCGCCCAGCTCGATCACTGCCGGCGCCGGGGTGGCCTGCGGCGCGGGCGTGGCGGCCGCCTGCGGCTGCTCCGATCCGTCCTGATCGGCGAACAGGCGGTCCAGGGCATCATCCTGCGCCAGCGCGGCTTGTGCCAGCATCAGCAGGCCCAGGCCCAACCCGCATTCAAGGCTCCGTCTGTGGAAAATCGGCATTGAGGTCTCCAAGCATCATTGTTGTATTGGCCGGCGGCGCCCTGAGCAGGCGCAGCGCGAATTCCGCGTACTGTTCGGCCACCCCGGCAGGGTCGACATCGCCTTCGGGATCGAACCAGTAGGCCACCCGCAAGCCCATGCCGCCGATCGCCGCCGTCGCCAGCCAGGTGTCGGCCACGTCGAAATCGCCGCGGTCCCTGCCGCGCTGCACGATCTCGGTCAGGGTGGTGATGGTCTGCTCGCGCAGCTGGAAGGTCTGCGCGCCGAGTTCCGGTGACAGCATGTGCAGCTCGGCATTGGCGACCACGGCCAGCATGGCGAAGCGGGTGTGCATGGCCACATGCCCGTGCACGAAAGCGACCACCTGACTGGACGGTTCACTGCCGGCTTCCAGCAGCGCCGCCCGGATCAGCCGGGTGTGCTCCGCATGCCCCAGGCGGCACAGCTCGGCCAGGATGTGTTCCTTGGACGGATAGTGCGAATACACCGTGGCGGCCTTGATCTGACAGGCCCCGGCAATGTCACGCAGGGAGGTCCCCGCATAGCCGCGTTCCGCAAACAGGCGCAGGCTGGCTTCCAGCACGGCCCCCCGCGTGCCGGCGGGCCGCATCTGCGGCAGCAGCTGGACCTCGCGTGCCCTGAGGCGACGGGTGGGAATGTTTGCAGCCATTAAGCCGAACAGTCGTTAGGAGTCTTGAAATTAATAGCTACTTGTGGTTAAAGTCAAGCCCTAACGATCGTTCGGACTTCCGTTTCATGCCAGAACCACAGCACGCCTCGCTCAAGGTCAATGGCGGCCACCTGCACTACGCGATCTGGGGCGACAGCGGCCCGCTGGTTCTGGCCTCCCATGGACTCACCGCGAACCACGTCAGCTTCGTCTGCCTGGCCCGGGCACTGGGCCCGGGATATCGGCTGATCGCCCCGGACCATCGCGGGCGCGGCCGCAGCCGGGAGATCCAGGGCCCCTGGGGCATGGAGGAGCACGCCCGTGACATGCTCGCCCTGCTCGACGCCCTGCACCTGCCCGCAGTGGACCTGATGCTGGGCCACTCCATGGGCGGCTTCGTCGCTGCGGTGACCGGGGCGATGGCCCCGCAACGCATCGGCCAGATCCTGATGGTCGACGGCGGCCTGCCGGTGGTCGAGGAACTGCCACCGGGCATGAGTGTCGAGGCCCTGGTGGAGTCGATCGTCGGCCCCTCCGTGCAACGCCTGGACATGCGGTTCGCCTCCATCCAGGCCTATCGCGATTTCTGGCGAGAGCAACCCGCTTTCGCCGAGGCCTGGAGTCCTGATCTCGAGGCTTATCTGGATTACGACCTGATCGGCAGCCCGCCGGACCTGCAGCCCAGCGGGCGCAAGGACGCCGTCTATGGCGACGTGCAGACCCAGCTGGTCGGACCGACCATTCCGGATGCCCTGCGCGCCCTGCCCATGCCGGTGCGCCTGCTGACCGCCGAACGAGGCGTCATGAACGGGGCTCCCTTGTATTCCGAGGACATCATCGAACGCTGGGCGCCGCAGATCGCGGGCTTCAGTCGGGGCCGCGTGGCCGACGTCAACCACCTGAGCATCACCCTGTCCGAACGCGGCGGACAGATGCTGGCGCAGGAAATCCGCGAACTGCTGGGGGAACCATGATCCGCACCTTGCTGTATTCCCGATCCTGCCCGGCGCCGGCCCGGACCGCGGCCTGCGCCCTGGGCCTCATCTTCAGCGGCCTGCTGCAGGCCGCCCCGCTACCGGCGCCGGCCAGCTTTCCGGCCGACTTCCCGACCATCGCCGACAGCGAGCACGGCTTCCCGTTGGGTGGATTCGGTGGCGAGAGCGGTGGCAGACCCAGCCATGCGCCGGTGATCTTCGTGCATGGCAACACCGGCGATGCCTGCAACTGGCGCCTGGTGCGCGACGACTTTCTGGCCGCCGGCTGGAATGCCCAGGCCCTGTGGGCGCTCAGCTACAACGGTCTCGGTGCCGGCCTGGGCGATGCCCCGGGCCGGCCCGACCCGCGCTGCGCGGCGGAGCGCGAGGCCGCCGGTGGCGACGGCACCCGGCACATCACCAGCAATGAAGCCAATGTCGAGGATCTGCACGCCTTCATTCAGGCCGTGCGCGCATACACCGGCAGCCGCGCCTTCTCCCTGGTCGGCCATTCGCTGGGCGTGACCCTGGCCCGCCGCACCCTGCAGGTCTATCCGGCGCTGCGCCCGCATCTGCTCGCCTTCGTCGGCATCGCGGGCGGCAATGACGGCACCAGCCTGTGCCCGGAAAAGCTGCAGCAACTGCTGCCGGTCTGCGCCGAAGTCGCTGCCGGTGGCTCGCCCTGGCTCAGCGCGCTGAACGGCCCGGATGGCGTTGACGAAACCTGGCCGCCGGCACGCTGGATGACCATTTACGACGGCGGCGGCCAGGCGGATATCGCCTACCTGGGCGAACTGGCAGACAGCCCGGCGCTGGCCGGCGCGGACAATCGACGCTTCCCCGGCACCAATCACAACGACCTGCGGGTGCGACCCGATATCGTCGCCACCTACCGGGGCTTCCTGGAGGACGCGGACAGGCGCTGGCGCGCACGCGAGCGCCGCCGCAGCCGCCTGATCGGGAAATAGCCATGAGCCTCGCCTGGAGCCTGTTTCTCGCCTACATGGCCGCCACCGCCTGGCTCAGCTGGCTGGGACACCGGCGCACCCGCGGCTTTGCCAGCTTCGCCCTGGGCAGCGGCCACATGAAACCCTGGGTGGTCGGCATCACCCTGGCGGCCAGCACCGCCTCGGCCGCCACCTTCATCATCAATCCGGGCTTCGTCTACGTCGACGGCCTGTCCGCCTGGATTCACATGGTGCCGGCCAGCTTCCTCGGCTTCATGTGCATGATCTGCCTGCTGTCCTTCCAGTTCCGGCGCATCGGCAAGG
>JBFJTN010000106.1:0-11539 GCA_041625325.1 Oceanococcus sp.
CAGCCGGGGCAGGTAGTGGTCTTTCTGCTCTTCACTGCCGTACTTCAGCAACAGGGCCGCAGGTCCCAGCGAGTTGGGCACCGCGACAATGGAGCCGGCGACCATGCCGGCCGGCGTGCTGCCGATGCGGCGCAGGATGGCCGCATGGGCGCCGGCGGAAAAACCCTTGCCGCCATAGCGGGTGGGGATTTCCAGGCCGAAGAAGCCTTGCTCGCGCAGGTAGTCCCAGGCTTTGGGGGGCAGGTCGGCCAGTTCATGGCTGATCTCCCAGTCATCCAGCATGTGGCAGAACTGCTGCACCGGGCCATCCACGAAGGCCTGCTCCTCGGGCGACAGTCCGGGAGTGGGCACGGCGCGCAGCCGGTGCCAGTTCGGCCGGCCGGCGAACAGTTCGGCTTCCCAGCCCACGGTGCCGGCCTCGATGGCCTCGCGCTCGGTGGCGGACAGACCAGGCAGGCTGCGGCGTGCCCACTGCATCAGCGGCCGCACCAGATAATCCTGGCGCACGGTCGGCAGCCACAGGGCGGTGCCCAGTCCCAGCAGCAGGACCCACAGCAGCAATTTGAGCAGCAGGGCCTGCGGTCCGTACAGGCTGAAGGCCAGCAGGCCCAGGGTCAGGACAACTCCGGCCGTGCGCGGCCGAGCCGGGCGCCAGGCCAGCATCAGCAGCAGGGCAAGAAAGGCCAGAAACCAGGTCAGCAGGGGCATCTCGGAGCGCTCGCGCGGGGCGGGTGCGACAGCTTCTCAAAGGGGCCATCTTCACGCAATT
This sequence comes from Oceanococcus sp., assembly GCA_041625325.1. Lineage (GTDB taxonomy): Bacteria > Pseudomonadota > Gammaproteobacteria > Nevskiales > Oceanococcaceae > Oceanococcus. The sequence goes on from JBFJTN010000106.1 coordinate 770, forward strand.
TTCACATTGCCAAACCTAGCCTGCAGGCATCAGCTGAAACACGGAATCAGCAGGGCAAAACCTTCAAGGGCTGGCCGAACGCCAAGGGAGCGCGAGAGGCCGCATCAGACCCGAAATCCGGCCGCACGCGGCCACCGGCTCCCACCCCCACCCCCTGGGGATTTTGCGCCCACGAGCCTTGTGTTCGTGGGCGTTGTTTTATCCGGCGGTCTCAGTCCGCGAGGAAATCGGCGATGGCTTCGGCCGAGGCGACCGGCGCATCGAAGTGCAGCATATGCCCCGCGCCGGCGATGCTGAGCTGCCGGGCATTCCCGAAGCAGGCCAGACGCTGATCGCGATACTCGCCGGTCCCCAGGTTGGCCAGATGGGATTTTTCTCCGTCCAGGAACAGGGTGGGCGCTTTCACCTCGCGAAAGATCGCCTTGGCCTCCTCGTCGCGGTACAGCAGGGCGCCGTGCTGGCGGTGACGCCAGTCGCCGAGCAGGCGGTAGCGCCCGTCCGGGTCCTGGCGTGACCAGCATTCGGCCACGAACAGGGCGCCGGCCTCATCCAGGCCGGGCTGCCGCTTGGCGATGCGTGCGGCCAGTTCTTCCAGGCTGGCATAGCTGTGCTCGCCGGGTTCCTGACGCAGTTCCTTCAGCCAGCGGCGCAGCTGGGCCGGGGCGCGCTCGGGTGGCTGCACCGGCAGGAAGAAGCCGTCCATCACGACCAGGCGCCGGACCCGCTCCGGGCGGACTCCGGCATACAGCGCCGCCACCTGCGAGCCCATGCTGTGGCCGATCAGATCCACCGGTGCATCCGGGCTGAGCTGGTCCAGCAGCCCGTCCAGGTCGCCGAGATAATCGTAGAACCAGTAGGTGTCGCCCTGCGCTTCGGACAGTCCGAAGCCACGCTGGTCGGGGGCGGCGATGTCCCAGTCCGACGGCAGGGCGTCGATCACCGGTTGCCAGGTGGCTGACAGGTCCATCCAGCCGTGCAGGAACAGCTTCAGCGGCGCCGCGGGTCCCGGCCAGCAGCGCACATGAAACTGCAGGCCGCGGGTCGTGAGCCTGCGGGACTGGCCGGGGCGGGAATTTGCGCGGGGCATCGGCATCGAATCGGGAAACCAGGCGGCGGAACGGCGCCAGAAGTCTACATCAGGCGCATGGAAGGTCTTGTTTCGGCGGCGGTATTGCGGGGCGCCCCGGGGGCCGTTCGCGGCGCTGTCGTGGGCCGCATGCAAATCAAATGGGCCTTCTATAAACTTGGCGCCATCTTATGAGCAGCTCCCAGACCACAACCCCGGCGCCCCTGGAATTCAAGGGGCGCATGATGGGCATTTCCGTCCTGCGCGTCAGCAGCAATGACCTGGAGGAACTCGCCGCCAGCCTGGATGCCCAGGTCAACAAGGGTGGCGGGTTGCTGCGTGAGCTGCCGATCGTGCTGGACCTGAATGTCCAGATCATCGACGTTGACGGCCTGCTGGCCCTGCTGCGCAAGCAGCATCTGACCGTGCTCGGGGGCTATCGCACGGCGGCGTCGATGGAAGCCGCGATCCGTCGTGTCGGTCTGCCGGTGATTCTGGAGCGCACCTCGTCCAGTCGGAGCCCGGCCGCCGCCGAGGCGCCGGCGCCCGAGACTGCGGCGCCCGCTCCGGCCGAGCCGGCACCCGCTCCGGCACCCGCCGCGGCAGCGGTGGAGGCGGAGATGCCGCCGGTGTCCACCCGCCTGATCACGGCGCCGGTGCGTTCCGGTCAGCGCATCTACGCGCGCAACAGCGATCTCATCGTCACCGCGCAGGTCAGCGCCGGCGCCGAGGTGATCGCCGACGGCTGCATCCATATTTACGGCAGCCTGAGGGGACGGGCGATTGCCGGGGCGCAGGGCGACGAAGCCGCGCGCATTTTCTGCCGGGACCTGCAGGCCGAACTGCTTGCGGTGGCCGGTCGTTACAAGGTGGCAGATGACATTTCGGACAACATGCGGGGCAAGCCGGTCCAGATTCGGCTGGACGGCGAGAAGCTCTGCGTGGATCCATTGAGTTGAGGAGAGGAATTCCGTGGCCAAGATTATCGTTGTGACCTCGGGCAAGGGCGGTGTGGGCAAAACCACCACCAGCGCGTCCTTCGCCTGCGGACTGGCCCAGCGGGGGAAAAAGACCGTCGTGATCGACTTCGACGTGGGCCTGCGCAATCTCGACCTGATCATGGGTTGCGAGCGGCGCGTGGTCTACGACTTCGTCAACGTGATCCACGGTGAGGCCAACCTGCGCCAGGCCCTGATCAAGGACAAGCGCTTCGAGCACCTGTACATCCTGGCCGCCTCGCAGACCCGCGACAAGGACGCGCTGACCCAGGACGGCGTGCAGAAGGTGCTGGAGGACCTGGCCAAGGAATTCGACTACATCGTCTGTGACTCCCCGGCCGGGATCGAGAAGGGTGCCATGCTGGCGATGCACTTCGCCGACGAGGCCCTGGTGGTGACCAACCCCGAGGTGTCTTCGGTGCGTGACTCCGACCGCGTGCTGGGCATCCTGCAGTCCAAGACCCGGCAGGCGATCAACGGCAATCACGTCAAGGAGCATCTGGTCCTGACCCGCTATTCGGCGGCCCGGGTGGCCAATGGCGAGATGCTCTCGGTCGAGGACGTCAAGGAGATCCTGGCCATCGACCTGCTCGGCATCGTGCCGGAATCGCAGTCGGTGCTGAACAGCTCGAACGCCGGTCTGCCGGTCATCGCCGAGCCGCATTCCGACGCCGGCCAGGCCTACAGCGATCTGGTCGACCGCTTTCTCGGCGAAAACCGGCCGATGCGCTTCATGGATGTCGAAAAGAAAGGCCTGCTGGGCCGGATCTTCAGGAGCTGAGCCATGGGATTCCTCGACATCTTTCGCGCCAACGAGAAGAAAAGTGCGGTCGTCGCCAAGGAGCGGCTGCAGCTGATCGTTGCCCATCGGCGCGCCGGCAACATGGAGGCGCCGGTTTTCCTTGCCAAGATGCAGGAAGACCTGCTCGCGGTGATCCGCAAGTACGTGCAGGTCTCGGATGATGCGGTGAAGATCGACGTCGAACGCGACGGCGAGATGGAAGTGCTGGAGCTCAATATCGTGGTGCCGGACAACCGCACCAACTGAGTCAGGCGACCAGGGGCGGCGGCCTGCCGCCTTTGCCGCCCCGGCCGGCAATGCACCGGCCGCGGCTGTTCAGTCCTGGCCCGGCTTCTGCCCGGGCGCGGCGGCTCGTCCCGCCACCAGTTCGCCGAAGGACAGATCCCCCAGCGCCTCGTTGCGGGCCAGCGTCAGGCGGGTGCTGAGCTCGTCGATGCGCTCGCCGATGTGTTCGATGCGGCCATAGCTGCAGTCCGGCTGACCGATGCTGTCGAGAAAGTCCATCACCCTGAGGTGTGCCGGATCGCGCTGCGGCAACAGCCGGCCGTCGGTGGTCTCGACCAGGAAGCCGGTGGTGATCAGATCCTCGATCAGCGGGTTGACCAGATCCGGCGGCGCCTGGCTGGCACGAGCCAGGTCCGCGGCGTTCAGCGGTGGCCAGCCGCGCACGAAGCGCTGCTGGACCAGGCCCATCAGGGTCAGGGCCAGTCGGTCACGCAGCACACCGCCGGCCGGCCGGCGCATCCGTTCGCGGACCAGGTACTCCGGGTGCTGCATGAAGAAGGCGATCTGGCAGCCGGTGAGCAGGATCAGCCAGGCCAGATAGAACCAGATCAGCAGCAGGATCACGATCGCGAAGCTGGAATAGACCGCGTTGTAGTTGCTTGATCCGGCGACGAAATTGGCGAAGATCCAGGCGCCGCTCTGCCACAGCAGCCCGCTGACCAGGCCGCCGGTGAAGGCGGGCAGCAGGCGCACCCGGGTGTTCGGGATGAACAGGAACAGAAAGCTGAAGATCCCCACGATCAGCAGGTAGGGCACGGCGCGACCCGCCCAGTAGAGCGTCATGCCCACCAGTTCGTAGTGCATCAGGCCGTCGACCACCCGGTTCGAGGCCAGGCTGGCGGTCAGCCCCAGCACCAGGGTCAGGGCCAGCGGGCCGAGCAGCAGCACCACCAGATATTCGGAAATGCGCTGGGTCAGCGGCCTCTGGCGCGGGATCTTCCAGATGAAATTGAAGCTGGCCTCGACCTTCTGGATCATGGCCAGCACGGTATAGAACAGCAGCGCGACGCCGATCGAGCCGAGCACCCCGATCTTCACGTTGTCGACAAAGCCGATCACGGTGCTGGTGATGCTGTCGGCGGCCGGGCCCAGCGGTTCCAGCATCGCGGCCAGCATGGGCTCGATGCGATTGTGGATGCCCAGGCCCTTGAGGATGGAAAAGGCCAGGGCCAGCAGGGGTACCAGTGACAGCAGGGTGGTGTAGACCAGGCTCATCGCGCGCAGGGTCAATTCGCCGGCGGCCAGCTCCCGGATGGTGCACAGGGTCAGGCGCAGCGCATGAATGCCGCGTCCTCGCCAGCCTTGCGCCGTGGAGGACCAGAGCCGGTCCTGCCAGGCGTCCCAATTGCTGCGCAGATTCATGGTCTTGCAAGGCCTGTGCCGGAGGAGCGTCCCGATGCAAAAATTGTGCAGCGCAACACTTGACAGCCGCCAGGCGCGGCCCTATGATGCGCCGCAACAAATGTTGTACTGCAACATTTTCTGAAACACCCGAACATCATTCTCAGCTCCAGGAGAAAACCATGCAGATTCAGGATATCGTCGAAGACGTCAAGGGCCGTGTTGAAAAGGCCGGTAAGGAAGCGCAGGCTCGCTATGAAAAGGTGAGCAAGGACGCGCAGGGCCGCTACGAAGTGGTGGTGAAGCGTGCCGAAGGCGTGCTGAAGACCTCCAAGGACACCGCCAAGAAGGCTGGTGATCTGGTCAAGAAGAACGCCAAGAAGGTGGCTGACACCAACCAGAAGGCCGTGAAGGAACTGGCCGAAACCGCCAAGCTCAGCCTGCAGAAGGCTCGCGAAGCCGGCCTGAAGGAAGTCGCCGCCAAGCCGGCTGACTACCTGCCTGCTGGCAAGGACCAGGTGGTCAAGGCCTACAACGACACCCTGACCACGCTGAACAAGACCGGTACCGATCTGAGCAAGCTGCTGAAGAAGAGCGCCGAGCAGATCAAGGTGACCATCGAAGGCAAGCCTGTCGCCAAGAAGGCCCCGGCCGCCCGCAAGGCGCCGGCCAAGAAGGCCACCACGGCTCGCAAGGCTCCGGCCAAGAAGGCCGCTGCCCCGAAGGCTCCGGCTGCCACCACCGAAGCCTGAGTTCGCCAGGGCCGGCATGACCGGCCCGGGGTAACCAACCCCCCCTCGGCAGTGCTTCGGCACTGCCACTCCCCCACCGGGTGATTCCGCAACGGAATCACCCGGTTTTTTTTGGCCTTTACTCATCATCCGGCTGGCTGCGCCGGCGGCTGCTCCGGGAGCGGCGCCGGCTGCTGTCCGCGTCCTGCTCGTCATCCAGCGAGCCGAAGGCCGCGGCGATCAGGCGCTGCCAGGCCTTGGTGCCGCGAATCGCGTCCATGTTCTCCTTGACGAAGGATTTCGGATCGATCCCTTCCATCTGGTCGGAAAACTTGTCGCGGGCGTAGCGGAACAGGTCTTCCTGTATGCCCAGCACATCCGGAATGCCCAGGAACTGACGCAGCTCTTCGGGTTTGAGGTCGATCTCGATCTTGATTTGCACGCCGGGGCTCCGTTTCGATGAAAACCGGGGCTCAGTGTAGGCGCAATGCGGCCGCGATGGCCAAGCCGGAGCGGGAAACCGGGGAGCCCCGGCATCGTGGCAGGGAACCCGGCGATGGGCACCCCGCCTGCCGCCTGTCCGGACAGGCTCAGTTGCCGGGAGGAAGGCCGGATCGAGCGGGCCGGAGTCAGCCTTCCAGGCGTCGCCGCGCCTCGGCGTACTTCTCCGCGGTCCGCTCGATGATGGTCTGCGGCAACTTCGGCCCCGGCGCGCGTTTGTCCCAGTCCAGGGTCTCGAGGTAATCCCGCACGAACTGCTTGTCGAAGCTCGGCGGGCTGATCCCGACCCGGTACTGGTCGGCCGGCCAGAAGCGCGAGGAATCCGGGGTCAGCACCTCGTCGATCAGCACCACCTGACCGTCGGCGTCGAGACCGAATTCCAGTTTGGTGTCGGCGATGATGATGCCCCGTTCACGCGCGTAGGCCGAAGCCTCGCGGTAGACCCGCAGGGTCAGGTCGCGGACCTGCCCGGCGAGATCGGCGCCGATCAGCTGCACGATGTGATCGAATGCGACATTCTCGTCGTGATCGCCCACCGCGGCCTTGGTCGACGGCGTGAAGATGGGCTCGGGCAGCTGCTGCGCCTGCTGCAGGCCGGCGGGCAGGGCGATGCCGCAGATTGCGCCGCTGCGCTGGTAGTCCTTCCAGCCGGAGCCGATGATGTAGCCGCGGGCGATGGCCTCGACCGGCAGCGGCTTGAGGCGCTTGACCACCACGGCCTGACCAGCCAGGGCCTCGCGGGTGGCCCTGTCGCTGATCACGGCATCCAGCGGCGTGTCCGACAGGTGATTGGGCAGCCAGTCGGCAAACCGGCGAAACCAGAAGTTGGCCAGCTGGGTCAGCACCACGCCCTTGCCCGGGATCGGGTCCGGCAGGACCACATCGAAGGCGGACAGCCGGTCGCTGGTCACCACCAGCAGTTCGTCGTCGCCGACGGCGTAGATGTCGCGCACCTTGCCGCGGTGGACCAGGGGCAGTTCCTGGATGTCGCTGGTGTGGACGGCCTGGGTCATGCGTCGGCTCCGTGCAGCCCTTGCCGGGGGCGGGAAAAATGGCCGCAACTTTATGCCAAGCGGCGCTTTTAGGTAAAGTAGCGCCCCATTTTGCCATGGCCTTTCCCATGCAGGCTCCGATCATCGCCCCCTCCATCCTGTCCGCCGACTTCGCCCGCCTGGGCGAGGATGTCGCCGCGGTGCTGGCAGCCGGCGCCGACTGGGTGCATGTGGACGTCATGGACAATCACTACGTGCCCAACCTGACCTTCGGGCCCATGATCGTCAAGGCGCTGCGCGGCTACGGCATCAGCGCGCCGATGGACGTGCACCTGATGATCGAGCCGGTGGATGCCATCGTGCCCGAATTCGCCGCGGCCGGGGCCAGCCTGATCAGCTTCCACCCGGAGGCCAGCCGGCATGTGGACCGCACCATCCAGCTGATCAGGGGCGAGGGCTGCCAGGCCGGTCTGGTGCTGAACCCGGCCACCCCGCTGTCGGTGCTGGATCATGTGCTGCCGCAGCTGGATCTGGTCCTGGTCATGTCGGTCAATCCCGGTTTTGGCGGCCAGGGCTTCATCCCCTACACCCTGGACAAGCTGCGTGCGATCCGGGCCCGCATCGACGAGCTGGGCCTGGCCACCCGCCTGGAGATCGACGGCGGGGTGAAGACGGACAACATCGCCGAGATCGCCGCCGCCGGCGCCGATACCTTCGTCGCCGGTTCCGCCATCTTCGGCAGCGCAGACTACGCCGCCACCATCGCGCAGATGCGGCAGCAGCTGGGCTCATGAACGGGTCCGGCGGTCGCGCGGACCGCGAAGCCATCCCGCCGACCCGCCTGGTGCCGGTGGTGTGCGAGGCGCTCTCGGACTACGAAACGCCGCTGTCCACCTACCGCAAGCTGGCGGGTGGGCCGAACAGCTTCCTGCTCGAGTCCGTACAGGGCGGCGAACGCTGGGGGCGCTTCTCGATCATCGGCCTGTCCGCCCGCGAGAGCATCAGCGTCAGCGACGGGGTGCTCGAGCACCGCCGCGACGGCGAGCTGCTGAGCCGCGAGACCCCCCCCGATCCGCTGGCCTGGATCGCCGACTACGCGAACAGCGTCAGCGCGCCGGATCTGCCGGATCTGCCCCGCCTGAATGGTGGCCTGGTCGGATACTTCGGCTCCGAAACCATCCGCATGATCGAGCCGCGCCTGGCCGGCGCCGTGCACGAGGACACCATAGGCACCCCCGACATCCTGCTGCTGCGGGCTGATGAGCTGGTCATCTTCGACAACCTGCGCGGACGCCTGCATCTGGTCATCCTGTGCGCGCCGGACCGGCAGGCCGATGGCGAGGCCCGCATCGAAGAGCTGCTGAAGCAGCTGGCCCAGCCGCTGCCGGCCGAGCGGCCCTGGCACCTGGACGAGGTCGAACCGCTGCCCTTCGTCTCGCGTTTCGGCGAGAGCGAATTCAAGGCCGGGGTCGAGCGTATCCGTGACTACATCCTGGCCGGCGACGCCATGCAGGTGGTGCTCTCGCAGCAGCTGTCCGCCGATTTCCGCGCCGATCCGCTGGACCTTTACCGGGCCCTGCGCAGCCTGAATCCCTCGCCCTACCTGTACTACTTCCAGTTCGGTGACTTCCAGGTGGTGGGTTCCTCCCCGGAAATTCTGGTGCGACTGGAAGACGGCGAGGTCACCCTGCGGCCGATTGCCGGCACCCGGCCGCGTGGCGCCACCGAGGCCGAGGACAAGGCCCACGAGGCCGAGCTGCTGGCCGACCCCAAGGAGCTGGCCGAGCATCTGATGCTGATTGATCTGGGTCGCAATGACGTGGGGCGGATTGCGAAGCCCGGCAGCGTGAAGCTGACCGACCGCATGGTGATCGAGCGCTACTCCCACGTGATGCACATCGTGTCCAATGTGACCGGGCAGCTGCGCGAGGGCGCCGACGCCATCGACGTGCTGCGCGCCACCTTCCCGGCCGGCACGCTGTCCGGCGCTCCAAAGATCCGGGCGCTGGAGATCATCGACGAGCTGGAGCCGTCCAAGCGCGGCATCTACTCCGGCGCGGTCGGCTACCTGGCCTGGAATGGCAGCATGGACACCGCCATCGCGATCCGCACCGCGGTGGTCAAGGACGGCAAGGTCTTCGTCCAGGCCGGCGCCGGCATCGTCGCCGACTCGGTGCCGGACAAGGAGTGGCAGGAGACCATGAACAAGGCCCGCGCGGTGCTGCGCGCCGCCGCCCTGGCCCAGGCGCGGGCCGGCTAGGCCAGAAAGTCCCGCGCCACCAGCTCGCGCTGGATTTCCGCCGTCCCGCCGGCGTAGAAACTGAGCATGCCCTCGCGCAGGCGCCGCTCGGCCGGATGGCCCCGCAGGTAGGCGCGACCTCCGTGCAGCTTCATCACCGCGAGCAGGATCTCCCCGGCGGATTCGGTGGCGAAGAGCTTGGCCCTGGACACCCAGCCGGCGGCGGCCGGCCCGGCCCGCTGGGCTTCGACCGCCGCACGATAGCTCAGCCAGCGCATCGCCTCGGCGCGGGCGCTGAGGTCCGCCAGACGGTGGCGCACCGCCTGGAAATCGGCGATGGCCTGACCGAACTGCCGGCGTTCGCGCAGGAAATCCCGCACATCCTCCAGGGCCGCGCTGACGGTGCCGACACAGCTGCCGGCCACCCCGATGCGCTCGACCCCGCCGGCCGCCGCCAGCAGGGCCCAGCCGCCATGCTCCGGACCCAGGCGCAGGCCGGCGTCCACCCGGACGTCGCGGTAGGTGGCCTCGACGCTGGCGTAGTCATTGCCCGCAATCTTGTCCAATGGCTGCAAGCTCAGGCCGGGGACATCGGCCGGCACCAGAAACAGCGAGGTTCCGCCGCTGGCCTTGCCCTCGGCACGACTGCGTGCCGCAGTGATGATGAAATCGGCGTCCCGCGAGCCGGTGGCGTAGAGCTTGTCGCCGTGCAGCCGGTATCCGTCTTCGGCAGGGCGGGCCTGCATGGCGATGCCGGCGGCATCCGAGCCGGCTTCGGGTTCGGTCAGGGCAAAGGCGAAACGCATCTTGCCGGCGGCCAGCGGCCCGAGAAAGCGTTCCTGCTGTTGCGCATCGCCGGCCAGCGCGATGATCGCCCCGCAGATCTGATTGACGAAAACCGGCCCGGCCACCGCCGGCGCATGCCAGGACAGCCATTCATTGATCAGGGCCAGGTCCAGCAGGCCACCGTCTGCCCCAAATGGGCGCGGCAGGCAGTGAGCGAGCAAACCGGCTTCAGCCGCCGCCTGATAGCCCTCGGTGGGAAAATGGCCAGGCGCGCCTCGCGCCGGAGCCAGCGCCAGGATGCGCTCGCGCAGCGCCTGTTGTGCCGGGTTCAGGTCGAAATCCATGGCTCTCCCTTGCCTGCCTGGCCGGTCAGTGTAGCCGGCGCGACGCCGGCCCGGCACCGGCTTGCCCAGCCTGCGCTGTTCGGCATAATGCGGACAGGGGGCATGGCTGGCGGCGTTACGCCAGCGGGTGCGGTCATGCCGGCGTGAGCCGGTCGCAGGAAGCGGCCAAGAAGAAGGGACGATCAATGATCATTGAACACGATTTCCGTGCGGGGCTGGTTTTGGCTACTGCTCTGCTGCTCTCTGCCTGTGGCGGCGGTGGCGGCGATGAGGGCGATGGCGGCGGGGGCAATAACACGCCGCCGGATCTGGGCAAGGTGGTTCTCGGCAGCGTCGACGTCGGCAACGCCGAGGTGATTTTCCTTGCCGAGCCCGAGGAAGGGCAGGCGGCCAATGCCGATCAGTCCCTGTTCAAGCAGACCCCGGACGGCAGCGTGGAACCGGTGCCCATGTTCGATACCCAGGGCAATGTGCTGGACCAGCGTCAACTGCAGCCGCAGTCCATCGAGGACCTGAACGACGAGTATCTGCTGGTCCATGTGCTCAATGACAATTTCTCCTCGCCGTCCTACACCGACGCGTATTACCTGATCCAGAAGCAGACCGGTGCGGCCTATTTCTGGTGGGGGTTCGACGGTGACAACGACAACTTTCTCTCGGTCAACCAGGTGCTCAGCAGTCGCGG
>JBFJTN010000107.1:0-11435 GCA_041625325.1 Oceanococcus sp.
ACATCGCGGACATGGCCCACTTCATTCCGGTTCACGGCTCCACCGATGTGGCCTACTTCACCAACATCTTCGAGGGCCACAAGGCCACCCAGATCATGGTCGGCGAGAACGAACGCCTGGGCGGCAAGGGCAACTACCTGACCACCATTGCCACCTACTATGGCCCGGCGTATCAGATCACCCACATGTTCGGCGAGATGAACGGCATGCCGGTGGAGTCCATCCTGATGAACTCCCACACGCCGGTCGACGCCAACAGCTTCGAGCTGCGCTTCGGTGTGCTGGTGAAGAAATTCCCGGGCATGACCGACGAGCAGTGTGCGGAAATGGTCAAGGGCTACGTGGACCTGACCAATCAGGCCTTCTCCGAGGACGTGGAGATCTGGCACAACAAGCTGCGGGTGGACAACCCCATGCTCTGCGACGGGGACGGCCCGGTGTACCAGAACCGCCAGTGGTACGAGCAGTTCTACCAGGACCTGCATGAGGTGAACCCGAAGCTGAAGCAGCGTCAGGTCATCGAGATCGACCGCGGCCTGGAAAACAAGCCGCCGATCGCGCACGCCTTCGAGGCCTGATCACAGGCCGGCGCCGCCCGGTGGTTTGAACCCGGCGAAGCGCTAAAACCAGAAAGCGCAGGCATGGCAGCCTGCGCTTTTTTGTGCCTGTCCCTCAGCCCGGCAGCAGACGACTCCAGGCCCCGAACAGCATCGGCACCAGGCACAGCGACGACAGCACGAACAGCGCGAAACGCACTTCGATCTTGTTGACCAGCGCCTGGAACAGGCTGTGCACGATGCGCAGTGCGACATAGAGCCAGGCGAAAATCAGGTTCCAGCCACTGCCCGCGTCGAGCAGTGCCAGCGCGATGGCCAGCGCATAGAACAGGGTGGGCTGCTCGAACAGATGGTTGTAGTTGTCCGCCTTCCAGCGCACCCGCGGCGGCAGTGCGTTCATCTGCTCCCCGCGCGGCGCGTTGGGATCCAGGCGCATCTTGGCCTGCTGCACCGCCGGTATGCGGGTGATGTACATCCACAACCACATCACCATGGTCCAGCTGACCAGGGCGACGACCGGTACGAGTATGGGGCTGGCTTGCACGATGGAACTCCCTCGATTGTCTTGCCGACAGATCTTAGCGGACAGGGCGCCTCCGGCCGATCGTTTCCGCAGGCCGCCCTCCCGGAATGAGCGCTCGCTGCGGGTCCGGCCTGGCGGCAAGGTCCGCACCTCAGCGGCGCCGCCGGCGCTTCGCAACGGCAACGGCCAGGCAGCCGCTGCCGCGAACGCATACGCCGCCGATTCCCGCCGGGTCCGGGCCTGCCGCGCAGCGTGATGCGGGCCGTCCGGCCCGGGGGCGCTTTCCGGCAGGCGGTGGCCGCCCTTGGCCAGCCGAGGCTGCCCCCGCTTCAGCGGATCCGCGTCGTTGCCGGGATGATCTGATGGACGCTGGGCGAGCTGGTCGCGCGCAGCAGGGCGCTGTAATCGGGCAGAAACACGTGCTCGCTGCCCAATGCCAACGGGCCATTCAGGCTTTCGACGATCAGATGGTCACTGCTGGCGCCGAGGATCCGGATGCCCGGAGGCGGGGTCAGTCCTTCCGGGTCGCAGTCCTGCCGGCCCAGGGCCAGAATCGCACGGTGCATCTCGCCCTCATCGCCGGCCACCGGCACGTTACCGAATGCGGATTGGGCGACCTGCCCCCAGGGGCGGCCAGGCTTGGGCTTCGATTCGATGACCTCGGCGACCAGCCGGAATGCATCGGTGTGCAGGCCAGGAAGGCTGTGGCGCTGCAATGTCTCGCGCCCCAGCAGGATGGATTCGCCCAGTCGCAGATTGTTGATCCGACCATGGCGGCGACTGCCCAGCGCCCAGTCCAGGTTGGCCGAGTTGCCGCCCGAGATCGTGTCAAGGCTCATGCCGACAGCGGCTTCCAGCTCGTTCGCCAGGGCCGACAGGGCGGCCATGTTCTCCGCGTCAGGCGCAATGCCGCCATAGCAGGCCAGGTTGCAGCCGATCCCACGCAGGAACAGATGGGGGGAGTCGATGACCAGCCGGGCCGCCTCGGCCAGGTCGCGCGGCATCAGGCCTTCGCGCAGATCGCCCATTTCGACCATCAGGATGACGCCATGGTGCCGCTCCGCCTGCCGGGCCGCGGTCGACAGGTGCGCGATCATGCCGAGTTCCGAATTGAAGCTGATGTCGGCGTAATTGACCACCTCATCCACCTCGCTCAGCGATGGCGAGCGGGTCAGCAGAAAGGTCGAGTTGACCCGCGCATTGACCATCCTGCGGATGTTGCCGATGCGCGAATCCCCGATGCCCCTGACCCCCGCCCGACGCATGACTTCGGCAATCGCCGGGGAGCCGAGAGTGGCCTTGGTGATCCCGGTCACGGACATCCCGCGGGCCTGAAGCTGAGCGACCAGGCTGCGCGCGTTGTGGGCGATCTTGCCCAGATCGACTTCCAGGCGCGGCGCGGGCGCACTCACGCCGCGTGCGCCGGCACCCCCTTGCGCAACTGTGGAAATGCGTCGAGCACCATCTGCACCAGTTCATCGCCCGGCCGGCGCAAGGCGTCCGTCACCGGAATGCCCAGCTCAATCTCGAACTGCGCCTGGGCACGATCGGTTTCCGCCTCATCCATGCCTTCATGATTGAGGGTCAGGCCAATGACCCGTGTTCTCGCGAAGGTTTCAATCAGGTGAATCTCGCTGGCCGGTTCGGGCATGTCCATCTGCTCGAAATCACAGCGATGCACCCGGGCCGGGGCGTGTTGCAGCACAACCGCGTGGGGCGTGCTGCCACGCAGGATGAAGCTGGACGTGGAATAGGCCGGGTGACTGAGGGCGCCCTGGCCTTCGATGACGATGACCTCGGGATGCTCGGCCTCGAAGGCCTCCACGATGGTGGCTTCGAGCTCACCGCTGCAGAACTGTGATGGCACGGCATCCAGCGCCAGGCCATACCGGGCGCCCTGGATCAGTCCGGTCTGTCCGGTGCCGACCATCAGCGCACGGATGCCGTAGCGGTTCAGCGCGCGGGTCAGCAGCACCGCCGTGGTGCGCTTGCCGATCGCGCAGTCGGTGCCCAGAACGGCGATGCGCAGACAGGGCATATCCTTGAGGTGGCCGCCGAAACTGCGCAGATCCGCGCGCGCGCGCGGCCTGCGCACATCATCTATGCTGACCTTGTGGCTCGCGCTGGCGGCGGAGAATTCGGGGTCGTCATTGAGGAACTCGTGCAAGCCGATCACGATGTTCATGCCCAGGCGCATGGCGCTCAGCACGATCTGCCGCTCGTGTGGCAGCAGCCTGCCGCTGGCCGGCGCCTTGCCGAAGATAAAGACGTCGGGGACACCGCCGGCGCTCGTGATGGCATCCTCAAGATCGGCGCTGACAGGGATGCCGTTCGCCACATCGTCGAGCAGCGTGCCGGTATCCAGGCCGGGCTTGGTGCTGTCGATGACGCAGAGAATGCGATATTTCTCGGAATGACGAACCAGGCCGTTGGCCGTCTTGCCGTCGATGGAGGCGAATTCCGCCTCGCAGTAGATGATCGCGGTCTGGCGCCCGGCGTCGCCATCGGGCCCGGAACGGGGGGGGCCGGCTGGCGCGAGAATTGGCGGGGGAGTAGGCGCGGTTGAGGGCGTGCTGAGGACAGCGTGCGGGACAGACATGACGGCTCCTTAGAGGATGCTCAGAGGAGGCGACGAGATCGAACCGGTCAGGATGGACCGGGTGTCAACGGGTAGTCCCCGCTAAGTGCGGTGGTAGCCGGCCACCATAACATGCTTGTTCTCTCCGGCCGGTGGCAACAGGCCGCGCGCCTGACAGCCCGACGGATTCCGGACCGGACTGAGTGGCTCCGCTGCCGCAGATCCCGCGCAAACCCGGCCGGAGCGGATCGGCCGGATTGCGGCCGTCTGCGGATGGTCCGCGGCCTAGAGGAAGCTTTTCTGCTTCTTCTTCTCGGCCTTGGCCGCGCGCTTTTCCGCGGCGTTCTTCAGCGGCTTGCGCTTGGCTTCTTTCTTCCGGTCCATACCCTTGCTCATCAGCTACGTCCTCGTTCGGTAGGCGACAGCGGATTCCCAGGTCTCAGCGGTGGGCGCACGCTTCGGCAGAAAGCGACGGCCAGGGCTGAATGATCGGCATCCTGTCCGCTCACAGTACTGGATCGCGGCGGCTCCTGTCTCGAAAACCGCAGCCTTTCTTCAGCCGGCCTTGTCCTCCTTGAACAGCGCGGGATTGACCTCGTGCCGGTTCAGCAGCTTGTAGAAATCCGTGCGATTGCGGTCCGCCAGGCGGGCGGCCTGGGTCACATTGCCCTGGGTGATCTCCAGCAGCTCACGCAGGTAGTTGCGGGAGAACTCGGCACGCGCCTCGTCGAAAGAGCGCACCGTGCGCTGGCTTCCCGCCTGCCCCAGACTCTTCTGCAGGAAGGACATGCCGATCACGCTGGACGGACACAGGGCCACGTTCTGCTCGACCACATTGAACAGCTGCCGCACATTGCCCGGCCAGTCGGCCGCGACCAGCAGTTCCATCGCCTCGGGCGCATAGACCCGACGCGGCGCGCCGTTGCCATGCAGGGCCCTGAGATAGCTGTTCACCAGCAGCGGGATATCCTCCCGCCGTTCGCTCAGCGGCGGCAGTTTCAGTCCCACCACATTGAGCCGGTAGAACAGATCTTCGCGAAAACTGCCCTCAGCCACCCGCTCTTTCAGATCGCGATGGGTGGCCGACATCACCCGGACATCCACCTTGATGGTCCGCACCTCGCCCACCGGCCGGATCTCGCGCTCCTGCAATACGCGCAGCAGCTTGACCTGCAGGTCCGATGGCATGTCACCAATCTCGTCCAGGAACACGGTGCCCCCTTCCGCGGCCCGGAACAGGCCCAGGTGATCGGTCTGTGCGCCGGTGAAGGCCCCCCTCTTGTGGCCGAACAGTTCGGATTCCAGCAGTTCCGAGGGCACGGCACCGCAGTTGATCGCGACGAACGGCGCCTTGCTGCGCCGGCTGGCGCGATGAATGGCGCGCGCCAGCAATTCCTTGCCGGAACCGCTGGGCCCCGAAATCAGCACGCTGAAATCGGTTCTGGCGACCCGTTCGGCATCCGCCAGCAGTGACAGCATCTGGGGACTGCGGGTGACGATGCCGGAAGCCCATTCGCTGGCATTGCCAGGCCGCTCGGCCAGATGCCTGCGCAGCAGGGCGATCAGCGCATCGCCATCCATGGGCTTGGTCAGAAACTCCACCGCGCCCTTGCGTGTGGCCTCGACCGCATCCGGGATCGCGCCATGGGCGGTCAGGATGACCACGGGCAGACCCGGCTGCAGCAACTGGATACGTTCCAGCAACTCGATCCCATCCATGCCCGGCATGCGCAGATCGGCCAGGACCAGCTGCGGGCGCTGGCCTTCCAGCTGCCGCAGGGCCATCTCCCCGCTGTTTGCCGCCAGCACCTCGAAGCCTTCCGTCTCCAGCCGCAGGGTCAGTACGCGCAGCAGTTTCTCGTCGTCGTCAACGAGCAGTATGCATCCCTTCATCGCAGTAGCCGCCCGCCTCGCGCTCGCGGCCTCCTGATCTTCATCTGTCTGATTTCCCTGCCGAGCAAAAAGCCCATTCAGCCGGGGGCCACGCCGACCGGCCACTGCATCACGAAACGCGCCCCGGGATTGGCATTCTGTACCTCGACCCGCCCCGCATGCGCCTGTGCGGTCTCGCGCACTATCGTGAGCCCGATACCCGTGCCCCGGACCCCCGCCTCTTCGATTTCCGCGCCGCGGATGAAAGGGTCAAATATACGCCTCTGATCCTTGACCGGCACGCCACGGCCAAAATCGCGCACGGCCAGTATCTGCAGCTTGCGGCCCACCCTCGCCCAGATTTCGATGCCCGTACCCTTGCGGGTGTGCTTGATCGCATTGCTGACGAGGTTGTCCAGCGCCTCCTTCAGACGCGCGCGGTCGCCATAGAGCGGCTCGGCACAGAGCTCCACACGCACTTCCAGCTTGTGGCTGGCCAGCAGCAGCTTGCGCGGCGCCAGCACCTCCTCGACCAGGGGTCGCGCATCAAACCAGGCCATCTCCGGCGCCTGCCTTTCGGACTGCCAGCGCGCGTATGCCAGCAGATTGCCGATCAGGGCTTCCAGTTCATCGGCCGATTCGCCGAGTATCTCGGCCACCTCGCCCTGCCGCTCGTTCAGCGTCCCCATCTTGCCGCTGGCCAGCAGTTCGAGGCCCTGGATCAGGCTGGCCAGGGGTGTTTTCAGCTCATGGCTGATATTGCGCAGGAAGCGGTCCTGATCCTCTTCCAGCTCACCCAGGCGCTGTCTGAGCCAGTCGATGTGCTCGCCCAGCTCCCGCATCTCGCGGGGATAGGCAATCGCCACGGGTTCGCTGTAGAGCCCGCGCCCCATGGTGGCGATGCCGCGGCCGGCCTGGCGCAGCGGGCGCGTCACCAGCGAAGCCAGCCCTATCGCCAGCAGCGCGGTCAGAGGCAACAGGGCCAGCAGGGAAATGCTGACCACCCGGCGGGCCTCGTCCGCGCGCCGGCCGAGATCCTCGGATGCCCTGTCCAGGGCGGCGTTGCCCAGTTCGATCAGGCGTTGTGCGTCCTCCCGCAATCGGCTCACCGCGAGTTGGGGATCCGGCCCGGTCGCGCCGTTTGCCGCCGGCGATGGCGCCGCCGCGCCAAGCTCGTTCAGGGCCTGCTGCAGCGAGCGAGTTGCCTCGCTGTAGTCGCCTGCCAGGCTCAACTGCTCCAGGTCGTTCAAATGGCGGCGAATGCGCTGCAGGCGGTCCGTGAAGGGCGCATCGATCACGACCCGGCCCGCGCTCTCCGCCGCATGCCAGCCCTGCGCCAGTCCGCTCACGTCCTCGCGGACCTGCATGCTCAGCCGGACCAGGTCCACGCTGTCCCGGATCAGCTGCTCGCTGCGATCCGCCAGCCGGTTCAGTGACAGCTGGGCCAGCACCACGGCGACAAGCAGCGGCAAGGTGGCGCCGATGCAGGCGCAGGTGAACAGCCCGGCCATGGTCTGCGGCAGCAGACGTTGCAGTCCCATAAGTCCCTTCCGAGTCGGTCAGGGCGGTGGATCGACCACCTCACGGCAGCTCGTCCTGGGCGCCCCGGAGGCCAAATGATGCAGCAGCCGCTGCGATACGGGTAGCAAGCGGCACAATGGACCCGTCAGCCCCTGTCGATGGATGCCGACACCCTGCCGGGGAAATCGGCCATCGCGCCGCGCCCCTGTCAGTAGGGGCTCTTCATGCCTCTGTTTTTGTTGATGTTTTTAATGTTGGCACGGGTTCTGCTCAGGATATGGCAGTACGCGGACAGCGCGTCGTCCACGGGTCGGCAGATCGGCCCCAAAGACGCAGCACCGCAAGGAACCCCCGCCACGGCTGGCGTACCATGCCCCCGCTTAAGGGTGCGTCAGCTAGGGGTTTATGCCCTCCGGCCATCGGGAGAACACGGCGTCGCGCCGTCCCGGTTGGCCGGAGGGTTTTTTTTGCCCCCGGGCCATGGCGTCTCTGATTTGCGACATATTAAGCGCCTGTTTTTCCTTCACTTTCTGAAAATCGCGAAAATGTGTCGCCAAACCATCCAGGCGTCGGGCCGAGGCTCGGCGGGCCCTCCAGGCGGGCCGGCCGCGCGGACCTGCCGGGCAGGCGCTGCCGGACCGCGGTACCGCCACGCCACGGCCTGCGCATCGTCGCCAGGAGCGGACACTCTGCGGCGCGCTGCGCCGCCACGGCCCGGCCCGGGGCCTGGGAGGGCCGCGCAAGCTGCCGGATCACAAGGCCCTGCGGCGGATTGGCACGCTTGCTGCGTGGTCAGTCGTCCAGGCCGGCCGCCGGCGGCAAAGTACCGCCCGCAGCCGGGGATCCGCAGCCTGGCCACGCCGTTCCATCCCTTGCGGCGCGCCGGCTGCGCGGAGAAGGCAAGACTCACCTGGATGCCAGAAGCCGCCAGCCCCCGGGCGGCTTCTTTTTTTGCGGTCGCGCGCCACCAGCTCATCACAGTTCCTTGACGGCGCGTCGCGTGCAATGCGTGGCAACTTTCGCCTCACCGACCCGACATGCGCCGCAGCCTTCCCCGTTTCACCCTGCTCATCCTGCTGGTCGGCGGCTGCTTCACCGCCCATGCCCTGCTGAGCCCTGACCGGCAGCACCCCGCTTCTGCGGCCCACATCGAGGAGCTGGCCAGCAAACTGGCAGCCTGTCCGGAAATGGCTCGCGTGGTCGGTCAGCATCTGGACGCCGAACAGGGTCTGCTCAGCGAAGCCACCATCGACAGGCTGAACCGGCAGTTGCGGGACTGCGCCCGCCAGCGCGAAGCCCTGGCGCCGGCCGATCGCTATCGTCTGGCCTACAGCGCCCTGAAGACGCAGGTGGCCCTGGGCGGCTGATCGGCGCCGGCTGGCGCCCTGTCAGCCTGTCCCTCAGGACTCCGGGGTTGCGGCCTGCGCCTGCGGCAAGCGGTGCGCCACGCCCTGGTGGCAATCGATGCAGGTCTGGCCCTCGCGGGCCATCAGTTCGGGCACATGCTTGCGCTGGGCCCAGCGGTTCTGCGCCTCCAGATCCATCCGCTCCACCTGATGGCAGGCCCGGCACTCGCGAGAATCATTGCGACGCATCTCCTTCCAGACCGATTCGGCCATGGCCAGGCGATGCGCTTCGAACTTCTCCGGCGTATCGATCTTGCCCAGCAGATGGGCCGGCACTTCCTTGAATGTCGCCTTCACCTTGCGCAGCATTTTTGGCACCCAGGGGCCCGGCACATGGCAGTCCGCGCACACCGGCCCCACGCCGCTCCGGGTCTTGAAGTGTGGCGACTCCTGAAATTCGGCGTAGACGAAATCGCGCATCTCGTGACAGGAGATGCAGAAGGACTGGCTGTTGCTGTACTCGACGAAGCCGACGAAGCCCAGCGCGCCACCGAAGCCGATGATCAGGCTGAGCAGGCCACCCAGCGGCAGCCCCAGCCACCACCAGCGGCGCGGGCCGCTCCAGAGGCGCTCCCAGAAGCCTGGCCGGCTCATGGCTGCGCCGCATAGAAATGCGCCAGCGCTTCGACATCCGATGGACGCAGGGCCTTGAGCTTGTCATCCATGGGCTTGGGACCCAGGCGGCGCCCGGCCCGGAAATCCTCCATCGTGAACTGCAGATAGGCCCGCCACTGGCCGGCCAGAATGCCGGCGTCATCGTCCGCCCTGGCGCCGTTGTCCGTGTGGCACTTGGCGCAGAGGCGCTGATGCAACTGGGCTCCGGCAGCCACCTTGGCGGGCTCCGTGCTCTGTTCCGGGGCGCGGAAACGCTGCTCCGCGTAGTGGGCTGCGGTCGCGGTTATCTGGGCCTTGCTGAGGCCCCGGGCGATGTCGCACATGCTCAGCTCCGCCCCATCCGGTCCGGCATGCCGGGGGCAGCTGCGGCCGTCCTGCCGGTAAACCGTCAGCGCATATTCCAGATAGTAGGCCGAGACGCCTCCGATGACCGGCACGCCGGGCTGCTCGCTGCCACCATCCAGGCCGTGGCAGCCCACACACTGCTTCACGTCGGCCTGCACGGGAAAAACCAGCGCGGACAGCATGAGCATGACAGCGGTACCGCTCAAGCAAGACCTGATCTGCATCTCGTCACCTCCTGATAGACGACAGCCCGGGCCGCCGGGCCCGGATCCCGCCAGAGCCAGTATCGGCCCGCAGGCGGCGATCTGAACTGATCCAGATCAAGAACACGGCCGGTGGAGGTCCGTAACCTGCATGTTCGGGACAATCCGGCAACGGGAGACACTGTCATGCGGCAACCAGCGGGAATGCGATCAGCCATCCGGTGCCTGTCACTGGTTCTGGCCCTCGGCCTGCTGCAGGCCTGCAGCGGCGATGACGGCAGTGCCGGGCCGGAAGGGCCGCCCGGGCCCCTGCCCCCCGGCGTCACCGCCCAAGCCCGCTCCCTGACGGTCAGCTTCGACAGCGTCGAGACCGAATCCACACCGCAGATCGAATTCAGCGTGAGCAACGAGTCCGGCATCCCCTATGTCGGCCTGCAGGCCAGCAATGTCCGCTTTACCCTGGCCAAGCTGCTGCCGGGCAGCGATGGCGATCCGGATCGCTGGCAGAGTTACATCAATCGGCTGGAGACTGCGGGCGCGGTGGGCCCCGGCACGCAGGATCAGATTCAGGCCACGGCTGACAGAGGCAGCAGTTTCAGCAACCACGGCAATGGCCGCTACAGCTTCAGCTTTGCCACCGATGTCAGCCAGGTCACCGAACCGCTGGCCGTGAGCTACCAGCCTGAACTCAGCCACCGACTGGCCCTGCAGATCAGCGGCGGCGGGGTACCGGTCACCAACGCCGTTTACGACTGGCGCCCCGCCGACGGTGCCCGCGAGGGCATTGCCCGGCGCGACATCGTGGACACGGCCACCTGCAATCGCTGCCATGGCGGGCTGGCCCTCCATGGTGGTGGTCGCATCGAAACCCGCTACTGCGTCACCTGTCACAACCCCGGCAGCACGGACGCCAACAGTGGCAACATCCTGGATTTCACCAGCCTCGTCCACAAGATCCACCGCGGCGCGGACCTGCCCAGCGTTCGTGCTGGCGGGGAGTACGTGATCTGGGGCTTCCGCAACAGCCGGCACGACTACTCCGATCTTGTCCTGCCCCAGGACATCCGCAACTGCGTCGTCTGTCATGACGGCGCCAATCCGGCCACACCTCAGGGTGACAACTGGATGCAGCGCCCCAGCGTACAGGCCTGCGGCGCCTGTCACGATGATGTCGATTTCGCCAGCGGCACCAATCACGGCCCGGCGGAAGTGGCTGCCAGCAACAGCGAATGCGCGATCTGCCACCGCGAGGGCGGCCTCGCCGGCAGCGTCGCCGCTGCTCATGCGATCCCCGCACGCCTGGCGGGAGAGCGCTACCGATTCAATATTCTCGATATCAGCGGCACGGCGCCGGGCGAATTCCCCACGGTACGCTTTTCCGTCACCGACCCCGACAACGACGATGCCCCGCAGAACCTGCTGGAGGATCCGGCCTGGACGAATCTGGCCAACCGCGCCAGCCGACTCGCGGTGGTCATCGGCTGGAACACCAAGGATTACCACAATTTTGGCAGCGGTCGCAGCCCGGCCCAGCCCATCTCCATTGATGCTCTGAGAGACGCGACCGCCAATGGTGATGGCAGCTACAGCGTGACCTCACCGACCGCCATCCCGCCCGAGGTCAGTGGCAGCGGGATGGTCGGCCTCGATGGGCACCCCGCCGCAGATTTCGATGGCGACGGCGAATACAGCGACCGCGTACCAGTGACCAATGCCGTCGAAAGCTTCGCCATCACCGACGGCGACGCCGTCGATCGTCGGACCGTGGTGGATATTGCCCGCTGCAACGACTGCCACGCGCAGTTGTCCCTGCAC
>JBFJTN010000108.1:0-11407 GCA_041625325.1 Oceanococcus sp.
CACCCTCACCCAGCAGCGCGCCATGCTTCGCTGGGAGCCGATGGACGACCTCGGGTTCACCGGCATGATCCACAGGCTCAAGGCTGACATTCGCGAACTGACCCACATCGACAACCCGGGGGAGTCCCAGTCATTCGCCAACGAAAGTGGCTTCAGCCCAAGCGCCGCTGACTACAGGATCGGTCGCCTTGGCGCCTCCTATGCGCTGGGTGGCTTCAGGATTGACGCCGCCCTCGCCCGGGTTGATAAATTCGACCTGCTCGGCGTTCAGGCTGACCGGGTTGTCGTCCAGACCGACGCCAGGGAACTGGCCATCACCCGGTTCGTCAACGCAGTAACCGAGACGGCCGAACTGCGGATGGCATCGCTGGAGCCCAGCCAGTCCGCTTTCGCCCTGCTGCAGGACTGGAACTGGCTTCTTGCGGCCTTCCGGCTGAGGTCTGATCAATCCGTGGATTCGTATTACCAATCCGAGGAGAGCACCTCGCTGCCGGATCTGGGGCTGCCGGACACGGATGTCAGCGCACTCGGGGCGCAGATCTTCGCCCGCGCGCTTGAAACCGCGGTCTATACGGACGTCACCCGCGGCATCACGGAGCAGTGGGAGCTGAACCTGGGGGCGCGCCTGTTCCGGCAGGAGTCGCAAGGTCGCTACGTGCAGACCTCGAATGGCATCGAGCGACCGCCGGATGAGTCCACCAGCATCGACAGCGGGCTCCTGCCGAAACTGGCGCTGACCTGGCGCCCGCTGGAGCACATTGCGCTCCGGGGGCTCGTCGTCAAAGGCTACCGTTTCGCCGGCTACAACGCGCTGATCGTGAACGACGGCTCCGCGCCCGTGGGCTACAACGCCGATTCGATCTGGAACTACGAACTCGGCCTGCGCAGCGACTGGCTGGATGGCCGGCTGCGCGTGGACACCACGGCATTTTTCATCGACTGGTCCGACATCCAGCTGGCGCAGTCCACGGCGGCGGCCGAGATTTACACCATCAATGGTGGTCGTGCGAAGAACCTCGGCCTGGAGACCGGCGTCACTGCCCTGCTCCCGCTGAACCTGATGCTGAGCGCGAACGCCGCCTACGTCGACGCACGTACGGCAGAGGAGTTCGAAACGGCGGACGGTACCGTTCCTTCCGGCACGCGACTGCCGGGAACACCCCATCTCACCGGGTCGGCTGTCTTGAATGGCAGCTATGAACTGGGGCGATACACCGTCTCGGCCGGGCTGAACTGGACCTATCAAGGCGATACCAGATCCGAATTGCTCGGTGGCGTTGTGATCCCCGCCTACGACCTGCTTGGCGCGAGTCTGTCGCTGTCGATGCCGGAAGCGCTCGGCCAGCCGACACTCAGCCTGGCGGCCAGCAATCTGACCAACACGCGGGGATACACGGGCGCGATCGACATCGCGACCACGATCGACTACCAGCCGATTCAGTCCCGCATGGTGACGCTCAAGCTCGCCATGGCCTGGTAGCCACGGGGCATGAGCGCGGCGTGCGAAGCGAGCATCTTCAGGCTGTTTTTCCAAGGAACGAGAGAGGAGAGTTCAAGTGAGTAATCCGGCATGGGTTGTACGCAGCAGCGAATATTTCGACGTGGAATCCCAGGCCATCGGCGACACCATGGCGGTGGGTGTCTGGAGCCCGCCCCCTCACCCGATGCTGCCGCCCGACGAATCCCCACTGCAGCTGGTCTATGTGCTGGATGGCTCCTTCGCACTGGGGCTCGCCGCGGCCTGCTGCCAGCTGCAGGCGGTGGACCTGGTCAGGCCCGGTTTTCCGCGGCTGCTCCTGGTGGGGCTGGATTATCGAGAAGACAAGCTCAACGCCCGCACCCGGGACTACACGCCGGCCGGGGCGGTGCCCGAATCCCTGATGGAGATGACCCGGCAGTATTGCCCCGATGGCGTGCCTCCCGAGATGCTGCCCGGTGGCGCCGAGCAGTTCCTGCGCTTCATGACCGATGAACTGGACCCGTTGATACGCGGGAAATATCACGTTGCGGATGGCCCTGCAGGAATTCTGGGCGACTCCTACGGCGGCAGCTTCGTCAACTACGCATTCATCCGGCAGAGCCCGCTGTTCGACAGGTACTGGTTCGGCAGCCCCGGCATCTTCACCACCGATGCCGATCTTGCCGGGCAGTTCATCGAGACGGCCAGGGGCAGGCTGATTCACGACACAAAAATGTTCCTGAGCATGGGAGCGCTGGAAATGAAGGGCGGCGTCCCGTTCTACGAGGACATGGGGCGCCAGTTCAGCCGGATGACCAGCGCTCTGGAGACCAACCCGAATGATCAACTGACATTCCGATCGAAAATCTATTCCGACCACACCCACACGACGGTGGTGCTGCCGGCGATCAACGATGCGATCTGTTACCTGTACGGGCCTCATTTTCCCGGCTAAGGATGCCGATCGCAGCACAGGCTGCCGGCCATCCTTTGCGGCCGATGCCCACTTCCAGCCCGGTTCTCGGGGGCCGGCAGGGAAGATCAGAACCGAGGACTTGAGGAGCTTTCATCCATGACGATGACCCTGATTCAAAACGCGCAGGTCTTTGACGGCTACAGCGAGACCCTGCAGGAGCGGGATGTCCTGGTCGAAGACGGCCGCATCAAGGAGATCGGACAGCGCTTGTCGGCGAATTCCGCCAATCGCATCGATCTGGCCGGGCAGACGCTGATGCCCGGGCTCATCGATGCCCATGTGCATGTCTATGCCTCCGAGCTGAATCTCACCAGCAACATGCGCCGGCCCTGGACCTATCTGGCCCAGTATGCGCATGGCTTTCTGCAGAACATGCTCAGCTATGGCGTCACCTCCATCCGCGATGTGGGCGGTGGGGATTACGGTCTGGCCCAGGCCCTGGCCAACGGGCTGGTCACCGGGCCGCGCCTGTTCTACGGCGGGCGCATCATTGCGGCGACCGGCGGGCACGCCGACTGGCGACCGGGGCAGGAAGACGATCACGACCATCATCTGTGCAACTGCGGGACCATCGATCAGAAACTGGCGGTGCTGGCGGACGGACCCGATGCCGTGCTGAAAGCGGTGCGCGACGAGCTGCGCCGTGGCGCGGACCACATCAAGATTCTGGCCTCCGGCGGGGTGGCCTCGCCGAACGACCCGGTCGACAACCTGCAGATGACCGACGCCGAGATCACCACGATCTGCGACGAGGTGAACCGGCATGGCCATTACGTGGCGGCGCATTGCCATCCGGCGGCGGCAATCGAACGCAGCGTTCGTCTGGGCGTGCGGACCATCGAACATGGCACGCTGATCGACGAGCCCACTGCGGCCTTCGTGGCCGAGAGGGGCGCCTACATCGTGCCGACCATGGCGGTGATCTTCGCCTTCTATGAAGATGGCGCCCAGTTCGGCCTGCCCGCGGCCAGCGTGAAGAAGATCGGCGAGGTGGTCGGACATGCCCAGAGCGGCATGGAGCTCATGAAACGGGCGGGCTGCAAGATCGGCTTCGGCTCTGATCTTCTGGGGCCGCAGCACACCCGGCATGGCAGCGAATTCACGCTGCGCAAGGAGGTGTTCACCCCGCTGGAGATCCTGCGCCAGGCGACCTCGATGAACGCGGAGATCCTCAAGCGCAGTGGGGACATCGGCTGCGTGAAAGAGGGCGCGCGCGCGGACCTGATCGCGGTTCGGGGCAATCCGCTGGAGGACATCGAACTGCTGGCGGCACAGGGTCGAAACCTGTCACTGATCATGCGTGATGGGCTGATGCACAAGAACGAGAACGCCTGAGATGGATGTAGTGGACGAACTGCGGGGGGCGCTGGGTGCAGAGCGCGTCCTGCCCGCGGCAGCGGCCGCCGCCCGGGCCGTCAGCTACTGGGACCAGAGCCCGCGTCAGGCTCGGGCCCTGTTGCGTCCCCGTAGCACCGAGGAGATCAGCCGGATTCTGAAGATCTGCCATGCGCATGATCAGGCCGTGGTCACCCTGGGCGGGCTGACCGGGTGCGTCGAGGGCGCGATCAGCCGGCCGGATCAGATCGCGATTTCGCTGGAAGCGATGAATGGCCTTGAGGACATCGATCCCGTCGGGCGCACGGTAACGGTACAGGCCGGCATGGTCCTGCAAAGCCTGCAGGAAGCGGTTGCGGAACAGGGCCTGTACTTCCCGCTGGATCTGGGGGCGCGTGGTTCCTGCACGCTCGGCGGCAATGTCGCCACCAATGCAGGCGGCATCAACGTGATCCGCTACGGCATGATGCGCGAGCTCGTTCTCGGCCTGGAAGCCGTGCTGGCCGATGGCACGGTGGTGTCCTCGATGAACCACATGCTCAAGAACAACGCCGGTTACGATCTCAAGCACCTGTTCATCGGCACCGAAGGCACCCTGGGCATCGTCACGCGGATGGTGCTGCGCCTGTACGAGAGACCCGGCAGCCGCAATGCGGCCATGGTGGCTCTGGCCGATTTCGATGCGGTGGCCGGATTGCTCAAGGATCTGCAGAGTCGCCTGGGCGGCCAGCTGTCCTCCTATGAGGTGATGTGGGGGGATTACTTCCGGGCCGTGACGGCGCCGGGCTGGCATCGCGCCCCGATGGCGCGTGAGCATGCTTACTACGTCATGCTCGAGGCCGAGGGCTCGGACCCCGACCGCGACACGGCCCTGTTCCTTGGCGTGCTGGAGCAGGCAATCGAGCAAGGCGTGGTGGAAGATGCGGTGATCCCGCAGTCGGAAGCGGAGCGGCGCGCCCTGTGGGAGGTGCGCGAGAACTTCGAGGCGCTGCTGGTGGAGCCCCCCGTGTTTCTCTACGACGTCAGCCTGCCGATCAGAAACATGGATGCGTACATCCGCGAAGTTCAGGCCCGGGTGCGGCGCTGCTGGCCAGAGGGCTTCTGCCAGGTGCTCGGCCACATCGGGGACGGCAATCTGCACCTGTTCATCAAGGCGGACCGGCCCGGCGAGGACCTGCATGCCCAGGCCAACACCCTGGTCTACGAGCCCTTGCGCCCCTACGGCGGATCGATCTCGGCCGAACACGGCATCGGCACGGAAAAGCGCAACTGCCTGTCGGTGTCACGCAGCGCCGCGGAGATTGCCCTGATGCGCCGGCTGAAAACCGCCCTGGATCCCAAGGGGCTGCTCAATCCCGGCGTGATCATCCCGGATTGAGCCCAGCCCGGGGCTGATCCATCACTGCGCCCGGGAGGTCGCCATGCCATCCAGTCAGATCCAGTACCGCCGCGGCACCCTGTTCCTGTTCGCACTGCCGGCCATTCTGCAGGGCCTCATGCATGCGCCGGCCAAGGCACTGATCGAGGGCATCTACGCCAAGCACACCGCATTGGCACTGACCGCGATCGGCGCGGCGGTCCTGATCACGCGACTCTTCGACGCGGTGACCGATCCGCTGATCGGCCTGGCGTCCGATGCCTGGCACCGGCGCACCGGCAGCCGCAAGGCCTTCGTGCTGGCCGGCACGCTAATCTCGGCGACCGGCTTGTGGTTCCTGTACCGCCCGCCCGAGGACGTGGGTATCGTCTATTTCACCGGCTGGTTCATGGTCGCCTATCTGGGCTGGACGATCACCGAGATCCCTTACCGGGCCTGGAGCTTCGAGTTGTCCAGCGAGCACGTGATGCGCACGCGGATCCAGACCTGGCTGGCGGTCGCCATGTTTGCCGGCACTTTTGCCTTTTACTCGGTCCCCTACCTCACACGGGCATTGGGGCTGACGACCTCGCTGCAGATCAACATGGACACCTTGCGATACTGCGCGCTGGGTATCGTCGCCTTGATGCCTTTGTCCAACCTGATCGCGGTGCTCTGCGTGCCGGATGGGCAGACCCACCGCGAGCCCAGAAGGCTCGGCGGCCAGGAGCTGTGGCTGGCCCTGCGCCACAACGGCCCTTTCCTGTATTTCATCGCCATGTCGGTGATTCTGCTGCTGACCTCTGGCCTGGCGATGGGCATCACCTACATTTACATCGATGGCTACCTGGGTCTGTCCGAACAGCTGGCCGGCATCCTGCTGCTGTCCGCGCCGGCAACCCTGCTCGGCCTGCCGGCCTGGGGTCTGCTGTGTCAGCGCTACGAACGCAAGAAGGTCTGGGCGGTCGCGCTGGCCCTGGGCGGGCTGAGCTATCTCGCCTATGGCCTGGTGCCCGCGGGCGGGACTTCGGCCGGGCTCGTGGCGCTGCTCTACGGGCTGACCATCTTCTTTCTCTCCAGCACCCATGTCGTCGCTTTCGCCATGCTGGGAGATGTGGCGGATTACGGCCTCTGGAAATTCGGCCATGACCTGAGCGGCACCTACACCGCCTTCTACACGATGATCTCGAAGTCCATTCTCGGCATGGGCGCCGGCATGGCGCTGATGATGCTGGGGTGGTTCGGCTACGACCCCGGCGCCGCGGCCCAAAGCGACGGCGCCGCCTACGCCATAAGGGCCATGGCGGCCTGGCTGCCCGGGCTCGGGGTCATGCTCATCGCGCCGCTGGTCTGGCGATTTCCGATAGACCGGTCCTTGCATGCGCGCCTGCTGGATGACATCGAGCAAGGTGAGGCGCCAGGACAGGCGCAAGCGGCTTGATCTGGCGTTGCCCGCATGCCGGCGACCACCCCTGGCGCCAGGGACGCTGGCAGTCGGCGGCCGCTGGCCCCGGGGAAGGATGGCAGGGGTCACCGGGCGAGGCCGACAGGGGCCAGTTCGTCCGCGATGACCGCCGGGCAGACATGTTCGGGGCCGTCTCCGGTCAGACCGATTACAGCGCGGCCCGGGCCACTGTGGCCGGGTTGACCGGCGGCTGGATCGCCCCCCCCTGCGATCACGGGCATGAGTCGCGGCGACGGGGCGCGTCGCGCGGTGCGGCGCGGCGCGGCGCTTTGGCGCCCCCGCGCTCCGGACCTGACTGCCGGCTGACGAATGCCTCCCCCGCCCTGCGGGAAGCCCTGATCCCGATGCGCGATGCAGCCGGGTCCCTCCCGCATGGGGCGGGGCATACTCCGGGGAACAGATATACTCCAGGCGCTGGTGCCGGGCGCTGATGCCTGTTCCATTGCGCCTGCCTGCCAGTCCGCAAAGGGCCTGCGCCGAAGCCGGCGTCCGCCATGCGCCGGACCTGCCGCGCGACGCAGTGGAACGCGACATGAGCCTGCGCAGCGGCCCCGGCTGGACGAGCCCTGGCCACTTCGGGGCCTGCCGCATCAATCGCCAAGACACGCCCATCATCGGATTTCCCCGGAGCCCACATTGACCACGGACAATCTCACCTACAAGGACAGCTATTCGGTGTCCGGCGGCTCGCTGCAGGACATCGTGCCCGAGCAGCGCACAGGCGCGCGCAAGGGCGCCGAGCTGCTGGCGATGAGCCTGATGGAAGAAGGCGTGGACCTGATCTTCGGCTACCCGGGCGGCGCCAACCTCGAAATTTTCGATGTGCTGCAGGCCCACAACATCCGTTGCATACGGGTGGAACACGAACAGGGTGCGGTGCATGCGGCCCAGGGCTACGCCCGGGCATCCGGACGCGTGGGCGTGTGTCTGGCCACGTCCGGTCCGGGGGCCACCAATCTCGTCACCGGCATCGCGGATGCGAACAGCGACTCGACGCCTATCGTGGCGATTACCGGGAACGTCCCGACGCGATTGCTGGGCAAGAACGCCTTCCAGGAGGTGGACATCGTGTCCATCGTCCGGCCGGTGACCAAAAAGGCCTACCTGGTCGACCGGGTGGCACGGATTCCCGAGATCGTCCGGGAGGCCTTCACGCTGGCCGCCGGGCCAC
Organism: Oceanococcus sp.; assembly: GCA_041625325.1. GTDB lineage: Bacteria > Pseudomonadota > Gammaproteobacteria > Nevskiales > Oceanococcaceae > Oceanococcus. Next base: position 7,764 of record JBFJTN010000108.1, read on the forward strand.
GCCCGGGCCCGGTCCTGATCGACCTGCCCAAGGACATCCAGCAACAGTATCCCCGGACTCCCGATGGCCATTACGCCGCGCCCCGCATTCCGGCATCCATCGACCTGCCGGAGCGGTCGATCGGCGGCATGTCGGACAGCCAGCTCGAGGAATGCCGGCGCCTGATCAAGGAGGCGCGACGGCCGGTGCTGTACGTTGGCGGCGGCATCATCTCGGCCGGGGCCGAAGACCTGCTTCAACGCTTCGTGGATCACTGCCAGATCCCGGTGACCACAACGATCATGGGACTCGGCTGCTTTCCGCCTGGCCACCCCTGCTATCTGGACGTGCTGGGCATGCACGGCGCCAAGTTCGCCAACATCGCCATCAACGAGGCGGATCTGGTGCTGGCCCTGGGCGTTCGCTTCGACGACCGGGTCACCGGCGACGTCGACAGCTTCATTGCCAATGGCAAGATCATCCATGTTGATATCGACCGCGGGGAACTCAACAAGAACAAGGGTGTGACCCTGCCCGTACATGCCGACCTGAAGATGGCCCTGCAACAGCTGCTCGATGCGGAACCGGGAGACACCGGCGCCTGGCGGGCCTATTGCGACACACTGAAGGCGCGCTACCCCTACCCCGTCTCGGACGGCGGCAGCGCCATCTCACCGCAACAGGCCATCCAGCTGCTCAGCCGCATGACCTCCGGGGACGCCATTGTCAGCCTGGGTGTCGGGCAGCATCAGATGTGGGCCATGCAGCACTACAAGCCACGCCGCACGCGGTCCTTTCTGTCCAGTTCCGGCTTTGGCACCATGGGATATGGTTTGCCCGCCGCGATCGGGGCCAAGCTCGCCCAGCCCCGGCGACAGGTGATCGATATTGATGGCGACGGCAGCCTCAACATGACGATCCATGAACTCAGCACCTGCCGCCGCTACGGCCTGGGCGTCAAGATCGTGGTCATCAACAATCAGTGGCTGGGCATGGTGAGGCAATGGCAGGACATGATCTATGCGGGTCATCATGCCGGCTCGGACCTGTCCGACCCCCTCACTGCGGTCAGCACGAAAGGCGATCCCGACATCTATCCGGATTTCGTGAGCATTGCGGCGGGCTACAGGATTGCCGCGATGCGCGTGCGCCGCGCTTCGGAGCTGGAATCCGCCTATGCACGCATGCTGCAGGACCCTGACGAGCCGTTTCTGCTCGACCTTGTCGTCGAACGCTCGGCGAATGTTTACCCGATGATACCGGCCGGCAGCAGCTACCGCGACATCATCATGAGTGATGCGGACATACAGGCCCAGTTACCGGACAGCCAGGGCGAAAATATCTGACACCGGAGCCCCGCGGCGACACCAGGCTCCACACGGCCCGACAAGCGCCGGTGAGGCGGACGCCGTGGGGAAATCACAGCCGCCCACGCGCCTTCAGGCAGGCCGTTTCGAGATCCTCTGAGAAGCTGGCGGCCGGGAAACCGTCCTAGCCCATCTTGTCGCAGACGCGCTGCGCCTTGCCACCGGCGATCCAGATCCGCACCGTCCGTGGGTTGTGACCATGCACATACCACACCCACTCCACGCCAACCGGATTGCCCCGGCCATCGTGCAGCTGGACGGTGCGATCCGGCTCGCCCATCCGGTTGAGCACGCGGCGCTCCGTGTCGCCCTCGGCAACGATTCCGCGCTTGACGCCGCGGGTCTTGCCATTGCACTCGGAGCTGGCCCAGGTCGCGCCGGTCACGAACGACAGCAGAAAGACCACCAACAATGTCTGTTTCATGCATTGGCCTCCCAGAGGTCCAGCCGTGATTCGGACCAGGGCACTTCGCTTGTACTTCCACTGACCCTGCAGCCGGAATCCGCGCTCACTTCGGCCCATCGGCGATGACACCCAGCAGGGACTCCGCCTCATCCCGACGTCCGCCCCATGGGCGACCCGCCAGAGCCTGCGCAGCCCCGCGATCCGCCTCATCGCAGCTTGCGGGTTCCCGTCCACCACGAACAGGATACCGCGGGACGGGACAGCTGCGCGCCGCGAGCGCCGGGGCGAGCGACAGTGGCGATACCGGACCATGCCGGGTCGGGGGATCTCCATCAGGACCGCCGTCCTCATGGTCGGCTGGCAGGACGCGGCTCCTGACGCCGTTGACCGTCCTGTCGGGCGAAAAAAGCCCGGCAGTGGCGCCGGGCTTTCGCGGAATCGTCCTGTCAGGGACGCTGGGAAATGGCCGCCAGTTCCACAAAGTGTGCGGCGTAGCGCGTGGCAATATCGGTGTAGGCGTCCGGGTCGGCCTGAACCCCCCACTCGGTATGATCGTAGGACCCGCCGCTGCCCCCCAGAAGGGCGGTGGCCACCCCCAGCACGCTGGCAAAACCCTCGGCGACTTTGCTGCCGGTGGACTGGATATCCTGCAGGCCGGTGTAGAAGGGTTCTGATGACACCAGCGGTCGCCTGGACTTGTAGGTGGCCCAGCTGTTCATGATGGTGTCACAGCCCAGCTTGTGGCAGTTGATGCTCTCCGGAGTGACGAATTTCAGCATGCCGGTGGCGGCCAGCTTCACGGCCGTGGTGACCGAGGCCTCGTCACGCCCCACATTGCGCCCGATGAAGCCGGTGTAGTTCGCATCGCTGCTGGAAACGCTGGCAAAGTCGATCATGATGTCCAGGTGCACCCCCGATACGCCAAGTTCATTCACCATTTTCGCTTCGAGCGACTCAGGGCTTTTGCGGGTCGCCGCACCAAAGATGTTCTTCAGGGTGCCCGCGGCGCCATCAAAGCGCTGGTCAAACAGCGTCCAGCCGGTGGGCGTGTACACGCTGTAATCCGATTTGCCCAGGGACCAGTTCACCGGAGTCGCCCGGCCTTTGGCGGCCAGATCCTGGTATTGCCTGGTCCGCGCCAGCTCGGCATGCGGCATCACCCTGAGGCCGGAAGCCGCCAGCTGCTGTTCGGCCTGGGCACAGACCCGATCGGTAATCTGCTGCAGGCGCCCGGGATCGATGCCCTGCAGCTGGTAGAGCGTGCTGACCTTGGCTTCCACCCGCAGCTTGTCGGGGTCCTGGTAGGCAAATGTGCCCTCCTTGGTCGACGCATAACCGCTGGTCCTGGTGCCAAAGGCGACCACACAGGATGTCAGCGCCACACGATCACTCCGGCCACGTTTTTTCTCATTGGCGGCCTGCACGAATTCATCCACCTGGGCATTCGCACCCAGGCCGGGGTTGTACTCCGGCGGCGGCGCGGGCGGTGTGCTCGCGCAGGCGGCAAGCAGGCTCGCACCGGCCAAGGAGATGGCAGCAGCGGGGATACGCATGATGTGGACGCTCGTGGGTCAGGTGAACGGAAAAGTTAGCCTTGGCCCCCGCGGCCGGGTACCCCCTGCATGGGGGGTGTCCCTCCCCGCATCACCGCATCGTGGCATCCCGCCCGCTGGCGCACGCACGGCCGGGTCGCCGTGTGATGCGCACCAGGCCCATGCTTGCGGCGCCATGCCTGGCCCCGGTTCGACCGGAACGCTTGAGCCGGCAATGCACCGGCTTGCAGTCACCCGGGCGGCATCTCACCGGCCACCCAGGTATTCTGCGACTTCCGGCAAGCTGAAACCTGTTGACGAAGGGCTGTCGCCCCGCGCATGAACTCCACCGGTCCGCCA
>JBFJTN010000109.1:0-11247 GCA_041625325.1 Oceanococcus sp.
CTGCAGTCCGGCCAGCCCCTCGCGCAGTACCGGGTGGTCGGGGTCGATGCCCAGTGCAACGATATGCAGGGTTTTGCCCTCCCAGCTCACCGAAATCTCCACCCCGTTGACGAAATCGATGCCGGCCGCGGCGGCGGCCCGGCGCGCGGCGGTGAGACCCGCGGTGGTGTCGTGATCGGTCAGGGCCAGCAGTTCCACCCCGGCAGCCTGCGCCTGCTCGACGAGCGCGCCAGGGCTCAGCCGGCCATCGGAGGCGCTGGAATGGGTGTGCAGGTCGGCGCGACAGCTGGAGGGATACACGGGCGGGGGCCAGGGGAAGAGGACGGCACGCTAGCACAGCCGCTGCCGACGGGCATCCTCGTCGCCAAGCGGTGGCGGCCGGCGTAGACTGGCGTTTCGTCCAAGATGTCCCGGCGACTGGGGAGCCAGGGATGCAGCAGGGGAGGGGGATGAAACAGCAGCATCTGAGTTATCGCCTGACGCGCCTGTGCATGCTCTGGGCGCTGGCCATTGGCGCGGTGCTGTCCCTGATGCAGATCGTGATCGACGGGGTCCGTGAGAGCGCCCGGATCGATCAGCGCATGCAGCACAGTCTCAGCGTGGTGCGGGAATCGGCTGCCGAGGCGGCCTACAACATCGACGATGAACTGGCCCTGCGGGTGGTTTCCGGCCTGGCTTCCATCGACGGCGTGCTGCTGGCGCAGGTGAGCCTGCCTGACCGCACGCTGGCCGAGCGCCATGCCGAAGCCAGCCGCAGCCTGCTGCGCGGACTGACCGATGCGATATTCGAACCCCGCCGCGAGTACCGGCTGGAATTGAGCGCGCCCCGCGGAGGGCAGCCCATTGGCCGGCTGGATGTGGTGCTGGATACGGCGGTCGCCGGCCGCGATTTCGTCAGCCGTTCCCTGCTGGTGGTGGTGGTGGGTCTGATCCGTGCCCTGGTGCTGGCGGCGGTGCTGATGGGGGTCTGCTATCTGATGCTGACCCGGCCCCTGGGCCAGCTGGCCGAGCGCCTGTCCCGCATCGACCATGCCGCCCCGGAGCGGGTGAGCTTCGAGGTGCCGGCCGGCCATGAGCATGACGAGCTGGGCGGCTGGGTGCGTCAGATCAATGCCCTGCTCAATGGCATCCGGATGAATCTGGAGGCCCGCTCCGCGGCCGAGGACCAGGCCGATTTTCTGCGCCAGTTCGATCCCCTGACCGAGCTGCCCAACCGGGCCCTGTTCATGGACCGGCTGCGCCAGGCCCTGGAATCCGCGCGTCGTGACGGCCGCGAGCTGGGCGTTGTCTTTACCGACATCAGCCGCTTCCAGCATCTGAATGACGAGTACGGCTTCGAGTTCGGCGACGAGGTGCTGATCGAGGTGGCCCACCGGATCGGCGAGTCGCAGCGGGCGGGAGACCAGATGGCGCGCCTGTCGGGTGACCGCTTCGGCCTCATGTTCGAGCTGGAAGGTGGCGTGGAGGGGGCCCTGCGGCGGGTGGAGAACCTGCGCGCGCGCCTGCAGGCGCCGCTGGAGATCGGCCAGCGCTCGGTCTGCCTGGAGCTGTGCCTGGGCGTTTCCCTTTTCCCTGTCGATGCGGGCAGCGCCGAATTGCTGGTCAAGAATGCGGAAACCGCCCTGTCCGTCGCCCGCGAACAGGCGTCCAGTGCGATCCAGCTGTACGAGTCCCGCACCGGGGACGAGATCCGGGTGCGGCGCCGTCTGCGCGGCGAGCTGGAGGCGGCGCTGCAGTCCGACGACTTCACCCTGTACTACCAGCCGCAGTTCGATGCCGCCTCGGGCGAGCTGACCGGGGTGGAGGCGCTGCTGCGCTGGCAGGTGGCCACCGGCGAACGGGTCTCCATCGAAGATCTGATCGGGATCGCCGAGGATGCCGGACAGATCAGCGCGCTGGGCGAGTGGGTGATCCGGCGGGCCTGCATGGATGCGGCGCGCTGGCGGGAACAGGGCCTGAGTCCGTTCCGGATCGCGGTCAACATCTCCGCGCTCCAGCTGGACTACCAGGGCTTTGTCGAAGCCGTCGACCAGGCCTTGCTGGACAGCGGAATCGAGCCGGAGCGGGTGGAGCTGGAAATCACCGAAACGGCGATCATGAAGGACGTGAAGCGGGTGATCCAGCGGCTCGGTCAGATCCGCGAGCGCGGCATTCACGTGGCCGTGGATGATTTCGGCACCGGCCATTCCTCCCTGCAGTACCTCAAGCGACTGCCCATCAACTGCCTGAAAATTGATCAGAGCTTCGTGCGGGATGTCTGCTCCGATGCCGGTGATGCGCAGATCGTGGCGGCCATGATCAGCCTGGGCAAGAGCCTGAAGCTGCGGGTGGTGGCCGAAGGGGTGGAGGAGGAGGAACAGCTCGAATTCCTCCGGCAGCATGGCTGCGACGAGGTGCAGGGCTTCCTGATGGCGCGGCCGATGCCACCGGATGAACTCGTCCGCTTCGTGCGCGATCACGCTGCGCAGGGCCTGGCGGCCCGGGATCAGCGCGTTGCCGGCTGAGCGGTGTCGGCCAGCCCGTGCTGTTGCAGCAGGGCGTCCAGGCGACCCTCTTCGCGCATGGCTTGCAGCCCCCGGTTGAAAGCCTCGCAGTAGTCGCGGGCACGCGGGTGGGCGCGGGAGAAGGCCACGTAGAGGTCCTTGTGCTCCAGCGCGGGCAGCATCGGCTCCAGCCGCGCGGCATACTCGAGCAAAGGGCCGGCCAGCAGGTACTCGGCCACCAGCTGATCGATCACCACCAGATCGACCCGCCCGTAGGCGAGTTTCTTCAGGTTGATTTCGTCGCTGGTGGCCTCTTCCTTGTGCAGGTAGTCGGCCGCGTCGAACGCGGCGGTATTGGCGTAACCGCGGACCACCCCGAAACGCAGGAACGACAGGGCACGCAAGGCCTTGTCCGGCTCGCTGGCCGGGTCCACGGCGAAGTCCAGCGCGTCCTCTGTCCGTCGATAAAGCACGATGGGGCCGCCGGGGAAGGGATCGGAAAACAGGAAGTCCTGGCGGCGCTCCTCGGCCAGATATTCGGGAAAGAGGCCCGCCATACGGCCCTGGCGGGTGATTTCCATCGCCCGGGCCCAGGGCCGGTAGGCGGCTTTCAGCTGCAGGCCCGAGCGGGCGAGAGCTTCCGCGACGATGGCATGCACCGGCCCGCCGTCGGGCAGCTGCTGGCCGACATAGGGCGGCCAGTCCAGGGTGGCCAGTGCGACCTCCTCCGCTGCCAGGCAGGCCGGCGCGAGGCCGGACAGCAGCAGGCCGGCCAGCACCCGCCGCAGGCCCGCCATTGTTCCGGTGCGCCTTCGCTGCCACATGTCCGCCGCTCCTGGAGGGAGGAGGGGATTATGTCCCCGCCGTGTCCGCGCCACCAGCGGCAGGCTCACAGATCCAGTTCCTGCTGCAGCGGCTGGCCCGGGATCCGGAACAGATCGCAGCGCAGCGCGGGCCGCACGCGCCGGCTCAGGCCGGCCTTGCGCCGGGCGACGTCGAAGCGTTGCCGCAGCAGCTGTGCCATGTCCCCCTGGCCGCTCATGCGCTGGCCGAAACGGCTGTCGTAGGCGCGCCCGCCGCGCATGCCGCGTATCGCATTCATCACCCGCGCGCGCCGCTGCGGGAAATGCTGGTCCAGCCAGTCTTCGAACAGTTCGACCAGCTCGTGGGGCAGGCGCAGGAGGACATGGCCGACCTCGTCGGCGCCGGCCTGCGCGACGGCGAGGACGATGCGCTCGATCTCGGCGTCATTGATGAAGGGAATGACCGGCGCGACCAGGGCGCCCACCGGGACGCCGGCCTGGCGCAGGCTGCGGATGACGCGCAGCCGGGTGGCGGGCGAGGCCGTGCGCGGTTCCATGATGCGTTTCAGTTCATCGTCCAGCGTGGTCACGCTGACCATCACCCGCACCAGATCCAGGCGGGCGAGTTCGGCCAGCAGGTCGATGTCACGCAGGATGCCGCCGCCTTTCGTGATGATCCCGACCGGGTGGCGATAGGCCAGGAACACGTCGAGCAACTCGCGGGTCAGGCCCAGGCGCCGCTCGGCCGGCTGGTAGGGGTCGGTGCTGGCGCCGATCACGATGGTTTCGGGGCGGTAGCCACGCGCCGAAAAGCTTTGCCTGAGCAATCGCGCGGCGTCCGGTTTGTAGAACAGTTCGGTCTCGAAATCCAGGCCGGGGGAGAGGTCGCGATAGGCGTGGCCGGGTCGGGCGTAGCAGTAGACGCAGCCATGTTCGCAGCCCGCGATGGGATTGATCGAGCGGGAAAACGGCACGTCCGGCGAATCATTGCGGCTGATGATGCTGCGGGCCAGGTCCAGGTGCAGCCGGGTCGGCAGCGGCGCTGGTTCATCGGGCTCCTGCGGCCAGCCGTCATCCACGCTCAGTGTGTGCCGGCGGGCGAAGCGGTGGACGACATTGCGCCGCGCCCCGCGGGTCCTGTCCTCGGGGGGCTTCATGAGCAGATGGCCAAAGCAGGCTGCAGCATGCCGCCAGTATGGCTTATCCTGCGGCACCCGATCACCGCCGGGCGCTGTCGCCGCCGGGAGACTCCAGATGAACTATTTGCACAGCATGGTCCGGGTCCGCGACCTGGACGCCTCACTGGCCTTTTATTGCGAGGCCCTGGGCCTGGTGGAGATGAGCCGCTTCGACAACGAGAAGGGTCGCTTCAGTCTGGTGTTCCTGGCCGCGCCCGGTGACGTCGAGCAGGCTCGCAACAGCAAGGCGCCCATGCTGGAACTGACCTGGAACTGGGACGACGAGGACTACGGCGGCGCGCGCAATTTCGGTCACCTGGCCTATCGGGTCGATGACATCTACGCCTGCTGTCAGCGCCTGATGGATCAGGGCGTCACCATCAACCGGCCGCCACGCGACGGCTACATGGCCTTCGTCCGCTCGCCCGACGCCATTTCCATCGAGCTGCTGCAGCGTGGTGATCCGTTGCCGCCGGCGGAACCCTGGGCCTCGATGGCCAACGTGGGGCAGTGGTGAGGCGCGCGGGGATGGCCCGGCCGGAGCGGCCCGCATGCTGAGCCTGATCGTGGCGATGGCGCAGAACGGGGTGATCGGCCGCAATGGAGACCTGCCCTGGCACCTGCCCGCGGATCTGAAGCATTTCAAGGCGGTGACCCTGGGCAAGCCGGTGATCATGGGCCGGCGCACCTGGGACGAGATCGGCAAGCCGCTGCCCGGGCGGCGCAACATTGTCATCAGCCGCCGGCCGGATTTCGAGGCGCCCGGCGCCGAGGTCGTGGACAGCCTGGAGGCGGCGCTGAGCCGGGTCGCCGATGCCCGGGACATCATGGTCATCGGTGGCGCCCAGATCTACGCCCAGGCCCTGCCGTTTGCCGACTGCATCCATCGCACCCTGGTCTGCGGGGAGATGCCCGGAGACACCTGGTTTCCCGAGGTTGACTGGCAGCAGTGGCGCCTCGTGGAGGAGCATGAACAGGCGGCTGACGAACGCCATGCCTGGCCGCTGCGCTTCCAGCGTTACGAGCGCATCGCCGCCGACGCCTGAGCCGCGCCATGGCCAAGCAAAGCGGTCATCGCCTGTGCCGGCTGGATGAGCTGCCGCGCGACGGCAGCCTGCGTCTGCCGCTGCCGGACGATCCGGCCGGCCATGGCCTGTGCCTGATTCGCCGCGATGGCCGCAATCATGCCTATCTCAATCGCTGCGCCCACATGGGGGCGCCGATGGACTGGCAGCCGGGACAGTTCCTGGACAGCGACGGCCTGTACATCGTCTGTGCGCTGCATGGCGCGCATTTCCGCGTCGAGGACGGCTACTGCGTGGCCGGCCCCTGCAAGGGGGCCAGCCTGACCCCGGTGCGTGTGCGGGAAGCCGATGGCCAGCTCCTGCTGGAGCCGACCGATCTGCCGGATTCGCCGCTCTGAGGCGGCCAGGCGATTGACCGGGTGGCCGGCCCTGCGCCGGGAAAAGGACTTCTGCGCGTCGATTCGCGCTAATCTTGGCTCATGTTCGTCACTGGCGTGACACAAGGAGATGCCGCCATGCCGCAATTGCTGAACAGCGCCATGCTGGAACGAATCGCCGATGACATCGGCGCGGAAATCGCCATGAAACTGCTCACGACGATCCGCGACGATATCGATGTGACCTTGCAGGTCATCGGCGGGCTGATGATTGCGAAGGACCTGGACGGTGTGTGCGGGCACGCGCACCGGATCAAGGCCAGCAGCCAGACCGTGGGCATGGAGGAACTGGCCCTCTGCGCTGGCGAGCTGGAAGTCGCCTGTCGGGACAACAGGGGTGCGACGGCAAGAAACGTGGCGCTACGGCTGCCGGAGGTGGTCCGCGCGACCCTGGCCGAGGTGGACGCGGTGCTGGCCAGCAAGGCCGGGCCGCCGGCCAAGGGCTGACTCGAGGGGGCGCGGGATCCCGCAGCGCTAAGGGTCTGGCTGCGCGACGCCCGCGCGACGGTCCGCGGGCGCCTTAGGGCAGGCGCAGACGCCCGGTGCGCACCCGCTGCGGGTGGTCGCCCACCGGAATGCTGGCGATTTCGCGCGCCTCGGCAAAGGAAATGACCGAGACGCGATCCTGCTCGCTGACCGAGACATAGCAGTGCTCGCCGTTGGCGCTTTCCGTGGCCCAGTAGGGCTTGGCGCCCAGTGAGGTTTCGGACAGCGGGATGATGCGGTAGTCGAAGCTCTCGCGCTCCACGATGGCGGCATAGCCGGACATGGTGCCGGCCACGCACAGCTGGGTGCCGGCATGATTCATGGCCAGGCCGTGATGGGCCGAGTTCAGCTGATACTTGCGATAGGGCAGCTCGGCAATGTCCTCCGGCACCGGCAGTTCGGCCACCCGGGTGATCTTCTGCGCGGCGAGGTCGTACTCGAAGAAGCCGTGGAAGAAGGACACCTGCAGGTAGGCGAAGCGGTCGTCAGGCGAGATGGCCATGGGACGGACCGCGGAGTCGATCCAGGGGTGGCCGAATTCCTTCAGCTTCTCACCGATGTCCACCTCGGAAATCGTTTCGTAGCTGCGGGCATCGACGATCTGGAAGCGTCGCTTGCCCTTGAGCCAGTCCAGCCAGGAGGCGGTGGTGGGCACGTAGACCTTGCCGATGGTGGCGTGATAGATCCTGCTGCCGTCGCGGGAATAGTTGCTTTCGTGCGGCTGGTCGCCGGTCTCGAAGCCGCCAATGATGCGGCCGGTCTCGGTGTCTATGGCGTGGACCTTGCCGGCGGTGGAGGCGGAGACCAGAAACACCTTGCCATCGGGCGAGATGGCCGCGTGGTCGGCGCGATGGCCCGCCACCGGGGTGCGCCAGACGATGTCACCGCTGGCCACGTCGATGGCGACCACGTCGGCGAAGCTGGGCCGCGAGACGAACAGGCGACGGCCGTCGCGCGAGGTGAACATGTCATCGACCATCTGGTCGTGGCCCTCGCCAATGACCTTGCGGATCAGGTGGAAGTAGGCCTTGCGGACCAGGCTGTCATTGATCTCGGCCAGGCGTTCGTCCCGATCCGGCACGATGTTGATGTGCTTGAGAATCTCGAAGCTGTGCGGGTCGAACACATGGGCGGTGCCGTCCCAGTTGTTGCCGACCACGACCACGTCGCGCAGAGGGGCCTCATTGGCGAGGGCCTTGCTGCCGAGCAGGGCGGCGAGCAGAGACGCAGTGATGATCCTGAGCATGTTGCGGGTTCCCGTCAGAGCAGTGCCTGAGCATAGCCGTGCCCGGGAGCGCTGTCTGTGGCGATTCGCCAGCAGGCTGTGGCAATTTCTTGCGACAGCCATTGCGCCGGATCCGGGGGCCTGCGGGGGGCTGCGGGGGCCTGGGAGGCCCGCGACGGTGCTTCAGCTCAGCTTGCGCCGGCGCACCTTGTCGCTGGGGCCGGCTTCCACGCCCTTGCGCTTGAGGTGGTCCTCGGCGTAGTCCTGCCAGTTGCCCTCATGGAAGACCACGCTGCCGTCATCCTCGACCGCCAGGATGTGGGTACAGATGCGATCCAGGAACCAGCGGTCATGCGAGATGACCAGCACGCAGCCGGGGAACTCCAGCAGCGCCTCTTCCAGGGCGCGCAGGGTTTCCACGTCCAGGTCGTTGGTGGGTTCGTCCAGCAGCAGCACGTTGCCGCCGGCCTTGAGCAGCTTGGCCAAGTGCAGGCGATTGCGCTCGCCGCCGGACAGCTCGCCGACCCGCTTCTGCTGGTCCGAGCCCTTGAAGTTGAAGCGGCCGCAATAGGCCCGTGAGGCGACTTCGTAGTTGCCGACCTGGATGATGTCCTGGCCGTCGGAGATTTCCTCCCAGACGGTCTTGCCGCCATCGAGGTCATCACGGCTCTGATCCACATAGGCGATGTCGACGGTCTCGCCGATGCGGATCTCGCCCGCGTCGGGCTGTTCCTGGCCGGTCAGCATGCGGAACAGGGTGGTCTTGCCGGCGCCGTTGTGACCGACGATGCCGACAATGGCGCCGCGCGGCACCTGGAAGCTCACGTCCCGGTACAGCACCCGGTCGCCATAGGACTTGGAGATGCCGTCCACCTCGAACACCATCTCGCCCAGGCGCGGACCTGGCGGGATGTAGATCTCGCGGGTCTCGTTGCGGCGCTGGTATTCCTGCGACTGCAGTTCCTCGAACTGGCGCAGGCGCGCCTTGCTCTTCGACTGGCGGCCCTTGGGATTGCTGCGCACCCATTCCAGTTCCTCGGCCATGGCCTTCTGGCGCGCGGCTTCGCCCTTTTCTTCCTGGGCCAGGCGCTTTTCCTTCTGCTCCAGCCAGGAGGAGTAGTTGCCCTCCCAGGGAATGCCGTGGCCGCGATCCAGTTCCAGAATCCAGCCGGCCGCATTGTCGAGGAAGTAGCGGTCATGGGTGACCGCCACCACGGTGCCCTTGAAGTCGCAGAGGAAGCTTTCCAGCCAGGCCACCGATTCGGCGTCCAGATGGTTGGTGGGTTCGTCCAGCAGCAGCATGTCCGGCTCGGACAGCAGCAGGCGGCACAGCGCGACCCGGCGGCGCTCGCCACCCGACAGCGTGCTCACCTGAGCATCCCAGGCCGGCAGGTTCAGGGCGTGGGCCGCCTGATCCAGCTTGCGGTCCAGCTCCCAGCCGTCTACCGCCTCGATCTTGTCCTGCAACTCGCCCTGTTCGGCCATCAGGGCTTCGAAATCCGCGTCCGGGTCGGCCATCGCGTTGCTGACCTCGTCGAAGCGGGTGAGCAGGCCCTTGATCGCGGCGACGCCTTCCTCGACATTGCCGCGCACGTCCTTGGCCTCGTCCAGCTGCGGCTCCTGCGGCAGGTAACCGATGTTGATGCCCGGCTGCGGACGGGCCTCGCCGATGTAGTCCTTGTCCACCCCGGCCATGATGCGCAGCAGGGTGGATTTGCCGGCCCCGTTGTAGCCCAGCACGCCGATCTTGGCGCCGGGCAGGAAGTACAGGGAGATGTCCCGCAGGATCTGCTTCTTGGGCGGGACGATCTTGCCCACCTTGTTCATGCTGAAGACGTACTGGCTCATGGCGAACGGGCCTGGGGATGGCGAAACGGGCCGCGATTATCCGTGCAAAGCCGGCACCGCTACAACACCGGCAGTTCGAACTCCAGGGCAATCGGCGGGGTTGGGCTCGGTGCGGCCTGCCGCGGGCTGGCCAGATCGCCACCGGCCTCCTCGCCTTCCTGGCGGGTCATCCAGGTCAGCACATCGAGGTAGGTGCGGATGTTGCCGACGTAGACTTCCGCCTCGTTGCCGCGGGCGTAGCCGTAACGGGTCTGCTGATACCACTTGCGTTGGGTCAGTAGGCGCAGGTTGCCGCGCACATCGATCCAGCTGTTCGGGTTGCCGCCCCGTTTCTCGGTGAGTTCGCGCAGGTCCTGCAGATGGCCATAGCCCAGATTGTAGGCGGCCAGCGCCATCCAGACGCGATCCGGCGAGGGCACTTCATCCGGCAGCCGGTCCAGTAGGTAGCGGAAGTAACGGGCGCCTCCTTCGATGCTCTGCCTGGGATCGGTGCGGCGGCTCACGTTGACGAAGCGGGCGGTGGCCCTGGTGAGCATCATCAGGCCACGCACCCCGGTGACGCTGCGGGCGTTCGGGTCCCAGTGGGACTCCTGGTAGCTGATGGCCGCCAGCAGGCGCCAGTCGATGCCGGTGTCGCGCCCGGCGGCCTCGAACAGCGGGCGGAATTTCGGCAGGCGCTCCTCCAGGTGCTCGGAGAGGGTCCGGCTGCTGACGAAGTCCATGCGGTCGACATGGCCGAAGTAGCGATCCTCCAGCTTGGCCAGCGAGCCATCCGCATGCATCTCGGTGATGAAGCGGGTGGCCGCGTTGTACAGGGAGGAGTCGCGGTGGTGGCGGAAGGCCCAGGACTTGCGCACCGGCTCGCCGAGGTCGAAGACCTCCAGCAGTTTGGGATGGTAGCGGGCGGTCATGGCGATCAGATCCGAATCGCCGACGGTGAATTTGTAGCGCCCTTCACCCACGGCTGCCAGCAGTTCCTCGGCACTGACATCGTCGATTTCCTCCCAGCGCAGGCTGGGATGACGCTCGCGCAACTGGCTCAGCAGTTCCAGATGGGCGGAACTGCTGGGCAGGCGGATGGGCTCGTCCAGGCCATCCAGAGTGCGCGGCTTACCGCTGCCCATGTGATAGACCAGCTTGGGCGTGACCTCGCGGATGGCGGGGGTGAACAGGATGTTGCGCGCGCGCTGATCGGTGATGCTCAGATTGGCCGCCGCCATGTGCACCCGCTGGGCGGAGACCGCTTCCAGCGCAGCCTGGGCGGATTCCACGACCCGCAAGTCCAGGCGAACCCCCAGTTCGCGGGCGAAGCGACGAGCCAGGTCGTACTCGAAGCCCACCTCGCCATCGCCGGATTTGTAGTAGGTGGTCGGGCTGTTGATGGTGGCCACCTTGATCACGCCCAGGCGCTGGATCTGCTCCAGCTTGGGGATCGGCGGCGAGCAGGTGCTGAGCAGCGCCAGTTCCAGCGCGAACAGCGCCAGCACCAGCGCACGCCCCAGAGCGTGCCGCAGCGCTACAGACACCGGTACTCGTTACAAACGGGCCACATCCCGCCATTGTAGTCCGCGCTCGCCCGCCTGCGCGCTCCGGCATTGGAAAGCGCGGCCGACTCCCGTAAACTTGCGCGCCCTGCGGCAAACCGCAGTGACCACACCAGGAGAGGTGCCGGAGTGGTCGACGAATTCGTCTGGAACGAATTCGCGCGAGCGTAGCGAGTCCGAAGGACTCGGCTCAGGACTGAGCCGAGCAGCGGGCTTGA
>JBFJTN010000110.1:0-11247 GCA_041625325.1 Oceanococcus sp.
GCCTCCCCCGCAGGCCCCCGCGAAGGATGGCGGCGCCCTGCCCCATGCCAGTCCTTCGGTGCGCCGCTTCGCGCGCGAACTCGGCGTGGATCTCGGCCAGGTCGACGGCAGTGGTCCCAAGGGCCGGATCACCAAGCCGGACGTCCAGGCTTTCGTCAAGCAGCGTCTTTCCGGGGCCAGCGCGCCGGCCGGAGCTGCGGCCCTGCCGCAGATGCCGGCGGTGGATTTCAGCAAGTTCGGCGAGACCCAGACGCAGCCACTGGCCCGCATCCGCAAGCTGTCGGCCGCGAATCTGCACCGCAACTGGCTGGTCGTCCCGCATGTCACCCAGTTCGAGAGCGCCGACATCACCGAGCTGGAGGATTTCCGCAAGCGCGAATCCTCCAGCGGCGGGGTCAAGCTCACGCTGCTGCCCTTCGTGCTGAAGGCCGTGGCGATTGCGCTGAAGCAGTTCCCCGAGTTCAACAGCTCGCTGGCGCCGGACGGCCAGAGCCTGATCCTGAAGAAGTACTGTCACCTGGGTTTCGCCGCCGACACGCCCCAGGGTCTGGTGGTGCCGGTGATCCGGGACGTGTGGAGCAAGTCGGTCAGCGAGCTGGCGGTGGAGGCCGGCGAGCTGGCGGCGACCGCGCGCGACGGCAAGCTGTCGCCGGCCCAGATGCAGGGCGGCTGTTTCTCGATTTCCAGCCTGGGTGGCATCGGCGGTTCGCATTTCACGCCTATCGTCAACGCACCGGAAGTCGCCATCCTGGGCGTGTCCCGCGCCCGCATGGAGGCGGTCTGGGACGGCAGCGCTTTCCAGCCCCGTCTGCTGTTGCCCCTGTCGCTGTCCTATGACCACCGCGTGATCGACGGTGCCGCTGCGGCCCGCTTCGCGGTGTTTGTCGCGAGCCTGCTCAGCGACGTCCGTCGCCTGTGCCTGTGAGCCGCCGGGCGACGGCCCGCTGCCGGTGGACTTGGCCTGATGCATCATGCATCGTTGCGCGCTGAAAGCGTCTGCCCAGGAGCAGACAGTACCAACACAGGAGAGATCAATGCGGTTGATAACCGGAATTCTGATCGGCGCGATCTGCGCCGTGTCCGTTGCCCAGGCCAAGGTGTCGCCCGAGGAGGCGGCCAAGCTGGGTGTCGAGGGCACGGAACTGACCCCGCTGGGCGCGATTCGCGCCGGAACAGATGACGGGCAGGTGCCGGCATGGACGCCCTATACCCCGAACGGGGACCAGCTGATCCGGGAGCCGACCTGGATTCCCAATCGCTACGCCGCGGAGAAGCCGCTGTTCGTCATCACCAAGGCCAACATGGGCGAATACAGCCATCTGCTGTCCGAGGGCCACAAGCGCCTGCTCGAGCGCTACGACAGCTACAAGATGAAGGTCTATCCCTCGCACCGCGACGCGGCCTGGCCCAAGCGCATCTACGAGGCCACGATCAAGAACGCCACCAGCGCCTATCTGGCCGACGGCGATCCGGACAAGATCCGCGAAACCACGCTGGGCTTCCCGTTTCCGATCCCGACCAGCGGCGCCCATCCCTGGTGGAACCACCGCCTGAAATGGCGCGGCAACGATGTCGTGCGCTACAACAATCAGGCCATCGTGCAGGCGGACGGCAGCTTCCAGGAAACCAAGATCGTCGAGGAAGTGAAGTTCAAGTACGCCAACCTGGATCAGCCGGGCAGCATGAACGGCCCGGACGACATCTTCCTGTGGTATCTCTCCGAAACCAAGTCGCCGCCGCGCATGGCCGGCCAGATCCTGCTCGCCTGGGAGCACGCCGACTACCGCAGCGCCTGGCTGTACAACCCCGGCCTGCGCCGCATCCGCCGGGCGCCTTCGGTGGGCTATGACAATCCCTACGAGGGCACGGACGGCCAGCAGTTCTACGACCAGGTCGACATGATCAACGGCAAGCTGGACCGTTATACCTGGAAGCTGCTGGGCCGCAAGGTGATGATCACCCCCTACAACAGCTTCGGGATCAACTCGCGCGAGCTGAAGTACGAGGACATCCTGACCGGCAAGCACATCAATCAGGAGCTGCCGCGTTACGAGATCCACCGCATGTGGGTGGTGGAAGCCAACAACAAGCCGGATGTGCGCCACACCTTCAAGAAAAAGGTGATCTACTTCGACGAGGACACCTGGACCGCGTCCATGATCGACAACTACGATCATCGCGACGAGTTCTACAAGTTCCAGGAAGGCCACCTGATCTGCGTGGAGACCATGCTGTCCTGCTCCACGGTGCCGGAAATCATCTACGACCTGCAGTCGCGCACCTACTTCGCGACCGCGCTGATCAACGAGGACAAGCCGAACGACTTCACCGTCTCCTTCGACGAGAAGCACTTCGATCCCAACAAGGTGAAGAAGCGCGCCACACGATAAGAGGCGAAGCCGCGGCCGACAGCCCACCGGGCCAGGAGCACGCCATGAGTACCGACATCCGTGTCCCCGACATCGGGGACTTCGACGCGGTGGAGATCATCGAGATCCTGGTCGCGCCCGGCGACAGCGTCGAGGCCGAATCCGGCATCCTGGTCCTGGAATCGGACAAGGCCACGATGGAGGTGCCGGCGCCGGCGGCCGGCACCATCGCCGAGCTGCTGGTGCAGGTCGGCGACAAGGTCTCCGAAGGCGACCTCATCGCCCGGCTGGAGGCGGCCGGGGATGCCGCGCCGGCCGCCGGGTCCGGCCCCGTTGAGGACACCGCCGCTTCGCAGCAGGCTCCGGCTGCCGCGGAGCAGCCGACTGCCCAGCGGGCTCCGGACGCCGCCGGGCCAGGCGATGCGGACCTGCGGTGCCAGGTCCTGGTCCTGGGCTCCGGACCCGGCGGCTATACCGCCGCCTTCCGCGCCGCCGATCTGGGCCTGGACACGGTGCTGGTGGAACGCTGGCCCAGCCTGGGCGGGGTCTGCCTCAACGTGGGCTGCATTCCGTCCAAGGCCCTGCTGCACACGGCCCACGTGATCGACGAGGCCGCCTCGATGGAGCAGCACGGGGTCAGCTTCGGTTCGCCGGAGATCGATCTGGACAAGCTGCGCGCCTTCAAGGACTCGGTGGTCGGCAAGCTGACCGGCGGCCTGGTGCAGCTGGCCAAACAGCGCAAGGTGCGGGTGCTGCAGGGAGAAGGTCGTTTCACCGGGCCGAAGCAGCTGACGGTCAGTGGTGATGAGGGTGAACAGACGGTGGCCTTTGCCCAGGCCATCATCGCCGCCGGTTCGGAGTCGCTGCGCCTGCCCAACATGCCCTGGGACGACGAGCGCCTGATCGATTCCACCGGCGCGCTGGAACTGCGCGACATCCCCGGTCGCATGCTGGTCATCGGCGGCGGCATCATCGGTCTGGAGATGGCCAATGTCTACGCGGTGCTGGGCAGCTCGGTGGACGTGGTCGAACTGACCGGCGAGCTGGTGCCAGGGGCCGACCGGGATCTGGTGCGGCCGCTGGCCAAGCGCATGGAAAAACGCCTGGACAATATCTGGCTGAACACCCGGGTGACCCAGGTCGAATCCGCTGGCGAGGGACTCCGGGTCCACTTCGAGGGCGAGACCGCGCCGGAGCCACAGGTCTACAGCCGGGTGCTGGTGGCGGTGGGGCGCAAGCCGAACGGCCATGCCATCGGCGCGGAAGCCGCCGGTGTGGCCGTGGACGAGCGCGGCTTCATCCCGGTGGATCGCCAGCGCCGGACCAATCAGGCGCACATCTTTGCCATCGGCGACATCGCCGGCCCGCCCATGCTGGCGCACAAGGCCACCCACGAGGCCAAGGTGGCGGCCGAAGTGATTGCCGGGCACAAGGTGGCCTTCGAGCCTCGCTGCATTCCCTCGGTGGTCTATACCGACCCCGAGGTGGCCTGGGTGGGACTGACGGAAAATCAGGCAAAGGCCGAAGGGCGCGCCTACGACAAGGGTGTCTTTCCCTGGTCAGCCAACGGACGATCCCTGGGCATGGGCAACAGCGACGGCCTGACCAAGATCCTGTTCGACCCGGACAGCGGCCGCTGCCTGGGCGCCGGTGCGGTGGGGCCGAATGCGGGGGAGCTGATGGCCGAACTGGGGCTGGCCATCGAGATGGGCGCGGACGCCGAGGACATCGGCCTCACCATTCATGCCCACCCGACCCTGTCCGAATCTGTCGGCATGGCGGCGGAGGCCGCAGCGGGCACGCTGACCGATCTGTACCTGCCGAAACGCAAGTAGAACGCGTTCAGCCGGTGGACAGGGTATGCCCCGCGGGGGCTTCGATCGGCTCGGCGGTGGCGTAAAGCAGGCCATCGGTTCCCGCCTGCTCGCAGTCCCACTTCAGCCAGACCAGGCCACCGTCGCCGCGGCGCCAGCAGTTGACCACTCCGTGCACGCTGCCGCTCATGGAGACGTGATCCAGCGCCCTGAGAGAAGCTTCCAGGGTGTGCGGATTCATGAAATCCCAGAAATAGGTGCCGATGATGTCCTCGGCCCGCCGATGCATGGCGTCGAAGTAGGGCGGGTTGGCGCCCAGCAGCTTGCCCCCGACATCGAAAATCGCCCGGATCCGGTCTTCCTGTGCCAGGAAGTCGATGGCTCTGGTCGGTAGCGGGTCCTCGCTCAGCTTTCGAGTTCCTGCACGATGCGCCACTGGCCATCCTTTTCACGCCGCCAGAACTGCTGCTTGCGGCTGACTTCCTGGTAGGTGTCGCTGCGATAGTTCTGGCGGAATTCGACCAGGCGCAGGTCCTGTTCGTCCGGGTAGTCGAAAATGCTCAGGCCGTCGATCTCGACCTGCACGAAGCTCTTGTGGGCGTTGACCCGGCGCTTGTGCGCCGCGAACTGCTCCCGGTTCATCTGCCCGTTGCTGAAATCCGTCGCGTAAAAGTCCAGGTAGGCCTCGGTATCCAGCGCGTTCCAGCGGGCCCGCCAGTTCTCCAGGGTCTGCTGGAAACGTTGCGCTCGGTCCTGCTGCTCCTCGCGGGCCAGCCAGCGCACGCGATCACTGAATACCACCCGGGTCCGGCCCGGCTCGACGAAGGGCTTGAGACTGTTCAGGTCCTCGTTGCCCACGGCCACGCAGCCCTCGCTGGACAGGGGCGGCCGGCTGAATTGATCGCGTGGCACCCCGTGCACCCAGATGCCGTAGCCGGTGCGCCGGGCGCGGCGGTCCCAGTGGTTCGGATAGTCCACGGGAAAGGCGCCGGTGCCGTACAGCTCCGGCAGGTTGGCGTCATCCAGATACTGGGTCACGGTATAGATGCCGACCGGGGTCCGCCCGTCATCCTGGACCTGCTTGCGGGTGCCGTTCTTGCCGATGGTGGCGTACATGTGCCGCAGCACCCGCAGCTGCCTGTCGCGATGTTCCAGCAGATACAGGCGACGCTCCGCCAGATCGGCGAGCAGGACATGACGCACCTCGTCGCTGAGCTGCAGCAGGGCATCGGGTACCCTGCCCTGCCAGCCGGCCGCCGCGGGCGCTTCGTCCCAGTGCAGCCCCGACTCGCCGGTCAGGCTGCCATGGCCGGGCCGGTTCAGCGGATCCAGATGCAGCGCCTGATGCAGACGGAAATCAGGCGCCGTATCCACCAGTGCCTGTGGCGCCGGGAGCAGGCCGGAGGCGGCGCTCAGGCCGGGCATCAGCAGCAGCGCGGCCAGCGGCGCGCGCCAGCCGCGAAGGAAATCCGGAGCCGAGCGACCGCCTGTCGCCATGGCCCGCACGCCGGGGAGCTTCCGCCTAGTTGACGACACGCTCGTCGACGATCAGCCAGCGGCCGTTGAGCTTTTCCAGTTCCAGCTGCTTGCGCACCTGATCGGAGTAGCTGTCGGACTCGTAAATCTGCAGGAAATCCACCCGCGCGAAACTGGCCGTGCCCTGGAATACGCTGGGATTCAGCACCTGGACCGAGATCGAACGGGGCCGCACGACCCGGCTGCGTCGCTGCGACTCCCACACCGAACGGCTGGTTCCGGTGGCGGGATCGAAATTCGGGCTGTAGGTGCCCAGATAGGCGTCAACATCCTGTGCCGACCAGGCCTGGGCCCAGCGATTCACCGCCGCCAGGATCGCCGCCTCGTCCGGCGCCGAACGGCTGGGTGCAGCGCTGTCCCCCGCGGGAGCACCGCTGACCACCGGCTGGTTGCCCGACAGCAGCACACTGGGCCGGACGCTGTCCGCCGCGGGGGGCGCGGCGGGTGCTGGCGCAGGGGTCGACGCCGGCGGGCGCGTGGCCTGCGCCACCGGCACGGCAGGCCGTGGCGTCACGCGCGGGGTCGGCACCGGCGTGCTGCGTGGCTGGGTGACGATGCGGCTGGTGGGTGCAGGGGTCGGGCGCTGGGTTTCGGCTGCTGCCACGGTCTGTGGCGGGCTCGCCGGCGGCGTGCCGCCGGTCGGATTCGGGTCCAGTCGCGCCAGCACATCCAGCTTGCCCTGCAGCGCCGGATTGCTCTTGTCCAGGACAATCGCACGGTTGTAGGCGGCGCGCGCCAGGGCGGCATAGATGTCGCCCAGATTCTCGTGCGCGGTGGCGTAGCTGGGGTGACTCACCAGGGCCGCCTCCAGAGCGTCGCGGGCCTCCTCGTACTGACCGGCCCGGGCATACAGCACGGCCAGGTTGTTGTAGGGCTCGGGCAGCTCAGGGAAATCCCGGACCAGATCGGAGAACACCCGGATGGCCTCTTCATCCCGCTGCAGCATGACCAGGGCCAGGCCCTTCTGGAAGCGGGCGTCGGCATCCTGTGGCTGGCGCGACAGGTGATCGTTCAGCGCCTGCAGTGCCTGCTCGTACTGGCCGGCATTCAGCGCCTCGCGAGCGTCATCCAGGGATGCGGCATGGGCAAAGGGCAGGAACAGGCAGAGGCTGAGCAGGAGAATTCTGGTCACAGGGGCTACCGCCAAGGCGAGTGATATGGCTCGAAATCATAGCAGTTTAGGCCCCGCGCGATGAACCGTTGGAGCTTCCCGGACGAACGGCCCTACAGGCCGCGCGCGCTGGCCACGGTATCCCAGGCGGCGCGAATGCGCCGGACCTGTTCCTCCGCCTGCTGACGCATGGCCTCGGGCATCTCGCGAGCGGCCAGCTTGTCCGGGTGATACTTGCTCATCAGCCGCCGATAGGCCTTCTTGACCTCGCCGTCGCTGTCACTGGGATCCACGCCCAGCACCTTGTAGGCGTCGGCCAGGCTGTCACGCGGGCTGGCCCTGCGCCCGCCGGCGCCCCCGGGATAAGCGCCGAAACCGCCGGTGATGAGCAGCAGCATCTGCTCGAACTCGGCCATCGGGATGCCGAGGCCGCCGGCGATACGCACCAGCAGTTCGCGTTCCGCCGGGTCCAGACGGCCGTCGGCGGCGGCCCCGGAGAACAGGATTTCCAGGCACAGGCGCAGCCACAGGATCCGCCCGCCGCAAAGCGCGCGCAGTTCGGCGGCGGCCTGATCCGGGTTGAAGTCCGGCGCCTTGCCGCGGTTGAAGGCGGCGATGGCGGCCTGGCGTGCCTCGCCAACCACCCGCAGGCGCTGCAGGATCGCTTCGGCGGCCTGGATTTCCTCCGGGGTGATGCGCCCGTCGGCCTTGCACACGCAACCCATCAGCTCGAAGCATTTCTCGACGATGGCCTGCTGCTTGCCCGAGGACGGAGGCTTGATCAGGCGCAGGGAATTGTCGAACCAGTGGCCGATGATCAGGCCGACCAGGGCGCCCAGCACGCCCCCCATCAGAAAGCCGAGCGCGCCGGCGATGATCTTGCCTTTCATGCTTGCTCTGGCGCCGGTCGGACATGGCGGGCGGGGTGAATCCGCAGATTACACAGATTGCGCAGATTCTTCCTGCCGTCCTTGTCCATTGCCGTCATCTGCGGATTCATAAAAAAGCCCGCCGCATCCTGCGACGCGGCGGGCTCCCTTGCCTGTGCCGGCCGCTCTAGAGCTTGGACTCGAGCTCGGGGCAGACCTTGAACAGGTCACCCACCAGGCCCAGATCCGCCACTTCGAAGATCGGCGCGTTCTCGTCCGAGTTGATGGCCACGATGGTGCCGGCATCCTTGATGCCCGCGAGATGCTGGATGGCACCGGAGATCCCCACCGCGACATACAGGTCCGGGGCGATGATCTTGCCGGTCTGGCCGACCTGCATGTCATTGGGCACGAAGCCGGAATCCACCGCCGCACGGGAAGCGCCGACGCCGGCGCCGATCTTGTCGGCCAGCGCGTAGATCACCGAGAAGTTCTCGCCGGAGCCGACCCCACGGCCGCCGGATACCACCTTGGCCGCGGTCTGCAGGTCCGGACGGTCGCCGCCGCCGGTGGACTGGCCGACCAGACGGGTGTGGCCCGGCAGCTCGGCGCTGACGCTGGCGTCTTCAATCGGGGCGCTGTTGCCGGTTGCCGCATTGGCGAAGGAGGCGGTCCGCACGGTGCCGACGAGGACGTGATCGCCCCCGGCCTTGACCCGGTTGACCGCGTTGCCGGCGTAGATCGGGCGATCGAATTCGCGCTCGCCGTGCACGGCCATGATGTCGGTCACCTGGGGAACACCCAGCAGCGCGGCGACGCGCGGCATGATGTCCTTGCCGGTGGTGGTGTTGGCGGCCAGGATGTGGGTATAGCCCTGCGCCATCGCGACCACCTGCGGCGCCAGGGTGGCGGCGCGGATGGCGCCGTTCTCGGCGTGGCTGACCTGCAGTACCCGGCTGACGCCATCGATCTGCGCGGCCGCTTCGGCGGCGGCGCCCTTCTCGGCCGTGAACACGGCCAGATCGATTTCACCGCCGATCTGGCTGGCGCAATTCACCGCCTTGCCGGTGGTGGCGTGCAGTTCGCCGTCGAAGGTTTCGGCAACAATCAGAATCTTGGCCATCAGACGAGCCCCTTGTCTTTGAGTGCGGCAACCAGTTCGTCAACAGACTTGACCATGCGGCCCGGTTCACGCGCCGGCGGGTTGGAGGTGGAGATCACGTCCAGCTTCGGCACATCGATGTCGAATTCGCCGATGTCGACCTTGTCCAGCGGCTTGCGCTTGGCCTTCATGATGTCCGGCAGCTTGATGAAGCGCGGTTCGTTCAGGCGCAGGTCGGCGGAAATCACCGCCGGCAGGTCCACTTCCAGGGTTTCGGTGCCGGCGTCCACCTCGCGGGCCACCGTGGCCTTGCCGCCGTCGATCTTGATCTCGGAGGCGAAGGTGGCCTGCGGCCAGCCCAGCAGGGCGGCCAGCATCTGCGGCGTCTGGTTGTTGTCGTCGTCGATCGCCTGCTTGCCGGCGATGACCACGTCGGCGCTCTCGCGCTTGACCAGCTCGGCCAGGATGCGGGCGGCCTGCAGCGGCTGGATCGCATCGTCGGTCACCACATGGATGCCGCGGTCGGCGCCACGGGCCAGTTCGGAGCGCAGCTGATCCTCGGCCTTGGCGGTGCCGATGGTCACGACCACGACCTCGGTCAGCACGCCGGCTTCCTTGAGCTGCAGCGCGGCTTCATTGGCGATCTCGTCAAAGGGATTGACGCTCATCTTCACGCCGTTGAGATCGACGCCGCTGCCGTCGCTCTTCACGCGGATGCGGACGTTGTAGTCCACGACCCGCTTGATGGGTACAAGTGCTTTCATCTATTGCTCCAAATCAACTGGCTGGGCGCCAGCATTTCGTTGAGTTCCGGGGCCTGTGCCCGCGAAGACTTGAAATCCGCAGATTTCGCAGATTCAACAGGAATAAAATCTGCGTAATCTGCGGATAGTTTTCAAGCTACATCAGCTGATAATTCGGTCCCGAGCCGCCCTCCGGCGTCACCCAGTTGATGATCTGGTAGGGGTCCTTGATATCGCAGGTCTTGCAGTGCACGCAGTTGGCGGCATTGATCTGCAGGCGCTTGCCCTGCTCCTCCTCGACCATCTCGTAGACGCCGGCGGGACAGAAGCGGGTGCAGGGATTGGCGTATTCCTCGGCGCAGCGGGTCACGCAGATATTGGTATCGGCGACCTTGAGGTGCACCGGCTGGTCCTCGTCATGCTCGGTGGCGGCGAAGTACACGGCCGACAGGCGATCCCGCGGCGGCAGCGCGCGGTCCAGCTTCGGCGGCGGCACCGGCTTGGCCGGGTCGCGCTTCTTCAGCGCGGAGTGGTCGGCGCGGTTCTTCAGGGTCCAGGGCAGCAGGCCCATGGTCACGGTCTCGATGGCGGAGATCAGCACGCCCAGCCACAGGCCGAAGTGGAAGGCCGGGCGCAGATTGCGCACTTTCTTCAGTTCGCGGCCGACCTCGCCCTGGCGGATGCGCGCGTCATAGCCTTCCGGCTTGCCGGTGGCATGGATGTGCTCGGCGGCCTCCATGCCCGACTTCAGGGCCTGATGCACGCCCTTGATCTTCGGCACGTTGAGGGTGCCGGCGGCGTCGCCGATCAGGATCGCGCCGGGCATTTCCATCTTGGGCAGCGACTGCCAGCCGCCCTCGACGATGGCGCGGGCGCCGTAGGAGACGATCTCGCCGCCCTGCAGCATCGCCTTGATCTTGGGATGGTTCTTGAACTCCTGGAATTTCTCGAACGGCCGCAGATCGGCGTCCTCGTAGTCCAGGCCGACGACGAAACCGATCGCGATGCGGTTGTCGTTCAGGTGATAGACGAAGCTGCCGCCATAGGTCTTGCTGTCCAGCGGCCAGCCCATGGTGTGCATGACCAGGCCCTCATGGCACTGGCCTTCCGGTACCGACCACAGTTCCTTGATGCCGATGCCATAGGTCTGCGGGTCCGCATCCTTGTCCAGGCCGAACTTGCTGATCAGTTCCTTGGAGCAGGAGCCGCGGCAGCCCTCGGCGAAGACCGTGATCTTGGCGTGCAGGTCCATGCCGGGGGTGTAGGAATCCTTGGGCTGGCCGTTGAGGTCCACGCCCATGTCGCCGGTGCGCACGCCGATGACTTCGCCGGCCTCGTTGTACAGCGGCTCGCGGGCCGGGAAGCCCGGGTAGATTTCGACCCCCAGCTCCTCGGCGGCCTCGGCCAGCTTCTGGGTCAGCGCGCCCAGCGAGATGATGTAGTTGCCGTGATTGTTCATCTGCGGCGGCACGATGGGGAACTTGATGCTGCCGGTGGCCGACATCATGTGCACTTCGTCCTTCGCGACCGGCACGCAGACTTCCGGCGGATTGTCCTTCCAGTTCGGCAGCAGGGCGTCCAGGGCCTCGGGCTCGATCACCGCGCCGGCCAGGATGTGGGCGCCGACGATGGGACCCTTTTCCAGCACGCAGACATTGCGTTCCGGGTCCAGCTGCTTGAGTCGGATCGCCGTGGCCAGGCCC
>JBFJTN010000111.1:0-11129 GCA_041625325.1 Oceanococcus sp.
TACCGGCGAGACCTTCGACGAGCTGAAACAGCTGCTGCTTTAGGGACGCATCGCCGCCGGGCGGCTACTGTCCGGCGAACTTGGGAAAGACCCGGTTGATGGTCTTGAGCAGGCCGACCAGCGGCGGCAGATGGGGTGAGATCAGCGGTTTGCCGGTGGTCAGCAGGGACACCGCGATGTCCCGTGACGGATCGGCCCAGCAGAAGATGCAGATGAAACCCAGGTGGCCGAAAGCTTCACGGGTGCTGGGCCCGTACATGCCGAAGGGGTAATCGCCGAGCATGAAGCCTTCGCTGGTGCGCAGCGGCACCAGCAGGGTGCGATCCCACTGACGGGCCGAGGCTTCGCTGATGGCCCGGGCCACCGTGCTGCGCTCGAAGACCCGATTGCCGTTGAAGTTGCCGCCATTGAGCAGGCACTGGAAGAAGTCGCAGGCATCCAGGGCGGTGGCGTAGATGTTGCCGGCCGGGATGTAGGAGGACATGTATTCCGTGCTGTTGGAGACTTCGCAGACGGTGTCGAAGGTGGCGCCCAGGGCGCGCTTCACCACATAGCTGACGGGAAAGACCTCGGCAGGGCCGGTGTGATAGTTCAGCGCGGCCTGTGGCTGCAGCGCCGGGTCCAGCCCGAAGCTCATGGTGCGGCTGCCCAGCGGCAGGGCGAGCCGGGAGTGAAGGATCTCGTTCAGATCCTGGCCGGTGACCCGGCGCATGATCTCGCCGAGGATGAAGCCGCCGGTGATCGCGTGATAGGCCTGGGCATTGCCGGCATCCCGCCGCGGCTGCGCGTCACACAGCAGCTGCACGCAGGCATCCCAGTCCCACAGGATGCGGGGATCGGGCTCCTTCTGCTTGATGGTCGGAATGCCGGCCTTGTGGGCCAGCACCTGTCCGACCGTGATGTACTGCTTGCCCCGAGTGCCGAATTCCGGAATGTACTCGGCCACCGGGTCATGCAGCTTGATCAGGCCTTCCTCGGCCAGCTTGTGCACCAGCATGGCGGTGATCGCCTTGGACGCCGAAAACAGGCAGACCGGCGTGTCCGTGCGCATGGGCAGCTTGGGCGTGTCGGGCGTGTCCTTCGGGCCATTGCCGCGGGCATGACCGATGCTGCGGTTGAGTACGATCTCGCCCTTGTGTCGCACGGCCAGGCTGATGCCCGGCAGGGCCCGGCTGGCGTAGAGCTTCTCCACCGCCTGCCAGATCTGGCCCGGCGCCGAGGCGGGCAGGCCGAGGCTGGTGGGGTTGATCTCGTCCTGCTGACGGATGTCGGTCACCGCCTCGAAGGAGCGGGGCAGGGTGATCAGATTCGGTCGCAGCAGCTTCATCAAGGCAGGGTCCGGTATGGGGTTTCGGGGCGCGCCATCATAGCAAGCCGGGCGCCGCCTTCCGCCGGCGCCCGCTGGCCCTTCAGCGCCCGGACCTGGGGGTCCGGATGAAATATTCGCTCAGCATCACGGTGGTGATGTTGAACAGGTTCAGGATGCGGGTCACCGAGCGCAGCATGATCGCCATGTTGCCGGCCACCTGCAGCCAGCTGCCGGCGCCGTAGAACAGCTTCGGGTTGGTCACGTGCTCGGCCGAGGGCCAGTCCTCTTCAACGATGCCGTCAACCCAGTCCGCACCGGGGGTGAGCCGGTCCTCGACCAGATTGCGCACGTAGCGTGCGCGCGGCTGCATCCACTCGCTCATCGGGGATTGCCAGCCGAACCAGCGCTGCATCCAGGTCGCACGATCGAGCCGGCGCGGCTTGTGCAGCAGGGTCACGGCAAGGATGCCCGGGCTGCGCTCGCCATCCGGCCAGTCCCGGGCCGAGCCGGCGCTGGGGTGCTCGCCGTATTCGGTGTACAGCCATTCATCGACCTGATAACCGGCCAGCTGGAAGCCGGCGCGGCGCAGGATGTCCTCCTGCGCGTGGCGTTGAGCGACATCGTCCAGCCACAGGCAGACCATGCCGACGAAGGCTTCGCTGAACAACGGAGTCGGTGCCGGCGAGGGCACGCTGGCCAGATCGTCGGCGATGTTGATCTGCAGACCGCTCGGCTCCAGCGCGAGCATCGCCGGCGCACACTCTTCCAGCAGCACTTTGCGGCGCTGCTGCGGTTCCATCGCCTGCCGCGGCCACAGCAGGTAGATCAGCTTGCTCATGCGGCCCGGCGGCCGCGCATCTCATCCACGAAGGCGCGGGCCTGCGGCAACAGCAGCGGGAAACCGTTGGCCCGCTGATAGCGCGGCTGGTAAGCGAAATCGCGCCGCGCCTTGTCGGTGCGGAAGCTGGAGCTTTCGGTGAGATTGCGAATGCCGCGATAGGTCAGTTCCGGGTCCGGGCCGCCGAGGAAGTGGGCCAGCTCCATGCCGCGGCCGACCAGGCGCATCATGCTGCCCGGCAGAGCCAGCCGGGGAAAGGGCTCGCCCAGGTCTTCCACCAGCGGCTGGAACCACTTCAGGCCGTTCACGGGCTCGTTATCGGTGATGAAGTAGGCCTGGCCTCCGGCGCTGTGCGGGGGCTGGCGCAGGGCCCGGGCCGCGAGCAGCTGGGCATCGACCAGATTGTCGATATGGGTATTGTCCATGGTCGCCCGGCCATTGCCGATCATGACCTTGAACTTGCCCTGGGCCAGCGAGCTCAGGAAGCTGTTGATCATCAGCGAACGGGTGTCACAGCCCCAGACGCCGCCGGGCCGCAGGGCGCAGCTGCGCAGGCCACCGGCGGTGTCGGCCCCCAGGGCAATGCGTTCCGCCTCAATCTTGGTCTGGGAATACAGATCTCGGGTGCGGACGGCATAGGGCAGGGACTCGTCCTTGTCGTTCAGCACCCGGTCGAGTACCACATTGAAGGTGCTGGTGTGGACCAGGGCCGTTGCGCCCGCGGCGCGCGCGGCCCGCACGACGTTTTCGGTTCCCGTGCAGTTGACCTCGTAGACCAGCCGGCGCTCGGCCGGCCGGTACAGGCTCAGCAGATTGATCAGGGCGGCGGTGTGGAACACCGTGTCCACCCCTACGAAAGCCGCCGCGATATCGCTCTCATAGCGCAGGTCCCCCTGGAAGCTCCGCAGTCGCGGGTGCTCCCGCGACTGCGGTGCCAGATCCAGGCTGTGCACGGTCAGGCCCAGATCCAGCAGGCGCTCGACCAGGGCGGAGCCGACATAGCCGGCGCCGCCGGTGACCAGGCAGGTGGCGCCGAGTTCGTCGGCGGAAAAACGCGGGGCAGGGGGAATGGAGGTATCGGTCATGGTCATGCGTTACGGTAGATGTCGCGGGTGGCCTTGCTGAAGAAGCGGGTCCGCTGGCGGCGGGTCATCAGGCGGGCCATGCTATCGACCCCGCGGTTGATGCGCCCGGTGATGTGAACGGGCTTGCCACCGAGGGCATCCAGCCCTTCGCGCGCAACCGCCTCGGCCCGCATCGGAAAGGCCTTGGCCTGACGCTCCTTCGGCGTTGTGCGCTCGAAGCCCGGGGTCAGGGTCGCGCCGGCGACGCAGGCCAGCACATCGATACCCTGTGGCTGGAGTTCGGCCCACAGACCTTCGGCCAGATTGATGTTCCAGGCCTTGGTCGCGGCGTAGTGCGCCACCATGGCCGAACCCTGGAAGCCGGACATGCTGGACATCAGCAGCAGGCCGCCGCGCCCCCGCGCGAGCAGGCGCGGGATCATGGCGTGACACAGGATCAGCGGGCCGCGGCAATTCACATCCAGGGTGGTGAGCTGCTCGGCGAGCGGGATGTCGCGGAATTCGGCGACGCGGGAATAGCAGGCGTTGTAAACCAGCAGGCCGATGTCCAGGCCTTCGATGGCCTGAGCGAAATCGCGTTCAAGGTCGGGTCCGGCCAGATCCAGGGCGACCGGGCGCACCTCGACACGGTGGCGCCGGCGGATGAGTTGCGCGTCCTGTTCCAGCGGTTCGAGCCGGCGGGCCAGGGTGAGCAGGTTGAGGCCGCGTTCGGCCAGCAGATGGGCATACTCGCGGCCGATGCCTTCGGAGGCGCCGGCGACGACGGCCCAGGGCCCGTATCGGGCGTGGAATTCAGGAAACAGGATCACGGCAGCACTCGTCCGGCATGGGCGGTGCGGCCACAATAAGGCGAGTGGCTTAATCCGAACTCATCTCAATGGGGTAGGTTCCGGCTCTGCAGATGCTGCTCGAGATAGGCGACCATGGCCTGACCGGCAGCCCTGGCGTAGTCATCGGTGATCCGGCCATGCAGGAAGAAGGATGTGCGCAGGCAGCAGGTGCCGATTTCCACCGTGAGCATGGCATGGTCCACCGGCTCGGCGGGCAGACCGAGCTGCTGATCCTCCAGGATACGCCGCAGGGTCTGGCCCAGGCGCTGAATGGTGGACTCGCGGGAACGATAATTGTCTTCGCCGGGCGTGGCGCCCAGGATCAGCAGGCGCGCCAGCGGGTGCTTGTTGTGGAAATCGGCCGCGCTGCGCGCCATCAGGCGCAATTGTTCCGCCCAGGCGCTGCGACCGAGGGCCTGGGCGGCAGCCGTGATGTCGTCTTCCAGCAGGTCCAGCTGGCGGGCATTCAGCTCGTTGAACAGGGCCTGTGGGGTCGGAAAGAACTTGTAGATGCTGGCCCGGGTATGGCCCAGGCGGGTGGCCAGTTCGGCGATGGTGAAGCCGTCGAATCCGCGCTCCAGGAGCAGGCCGCCGGCCGCTTCCAGCACCTTTTCGAAACGCTCCCGCGCGCGCCTTTGCTGCGGTTGCCGTGCCCTGCCGGCCTGAACCGTCGTCATCCGTAGTCTCCTCTTGACAAAGCAAAAGTGACACCTGTAACTTTCCCTGTCAAGCGCCGGCAGGCCACCCGCCGCGCCCCCACCTTGAGGAACAGGCATGAGCAATCCGCAACAGGGCGCCCTGAGCGCGATCATCATCGGCACCGGCTTTTCCGGCCTGTGCATGGGCATCAAGCTGCGGCAGGCCGGCATCGAGGATTTCGTGATCCTGGAGAAAGCCCGGGAGGTCGGCGGTGTGTGGCGCGAGAACACCTACCCCGGCGCGGCCTGCGACATTCCGGCCGAGCTGTATTCCTTCTCCTTTGCGCAGAAGACGGACTGGAGCCGGCGGTATCCGCCGCAGCCCGAGATCCAGCAGTACATGAAGGACTGCGCGGACCGTTTCGGCCTGTATCCGCATATCCGTTTCGGCACCGCCGTGGACGCCGCCCGTTATGACGACGCCACCGGGCTGTGGACGGTCAAAACGGCCGGCGGCGAAGCACTGGTCGCGCGTCTGCTGGTCAGTGGGGTGGGACAGCTCAGCCTGCCTGCCCGGCCGGAACTGCCAGGCGCCGCCGACTTCGCCGGCAGCCAGTTTCATTCGGCGCAGTGGGATCCCGCCTTTGACTGGCAGGGCAAACGCATCGCCGTGATCGGCACCGGCGCCAGCGCCATACAGTTCATCCCGGAGCTGGCCAATGGTGCGGCCCATGTGGACATCTATCAGCGGACCCCGCCCTATGTGATGCCCAAGCCGGACCGCGAATACAGCGACCGTGATCGCTGGATGATGGAAAAACTGCCGGGTTATCAGGCGCTGAACCGGGCCACCTGGTACCGCGCGGGGGAGATGTCCTGCGGCGCCTTCCACGACGGCAGCTGGCTGGCCCGGGTCTACAAGGCGCTGACCCTGGGCTACATGCGTCGGCATGTGAAGGACCCCGTGCTGCGCGCCAAGCTGACCCCGGATTATCCGATCGGCTGCAAGCGCGTGCTGTTCTCGCACAACTACTTCGAGGCCCTGGCGCAGGACAACGTGGATGTGATCGTGGATCCGGTCGCCCAGGTGCTGCCCGATGGCATCCGCTGTCAGGCCGGGGTGGAGCGGAAATACGATGCGATCATCTATGGCACGGGCTTTCGCGCCACCGAGTTCCTCACCCCCATGCACATCACCGGCGCTGGCGGCCGCGAGCTGAACGAGGCCTGGGCCGATGGGGCGGAGGCCTACAAGGGGGTGACCGTCAGCGGTTTTCCGAATCTCTTCCTGCTCTACGGACCGAACACCAATCTGGGCAGCAACTCCATCATCTTCATGATCGAATGCCAGGTCGGCTACATCATGCAGTGCATCGAGAGAATGCGGGAAAGCGGTGCCAAGGCACTGGACGTGCGGGCCGAGGTGATGCAGGCCTACAACGAAGATATCCAGCGGCAGCTCAAGGAATCGGTATGGAGCGCCGGCTGCAATTCCTGGTACCACAACGCGGCCGGCAAGGTGACCAACAACTGGCCCGGCTACACCCAGGAATACAAACGTCTGCTGGCCAGCCTGGATGCGGACAGCTACGACTGGCTGCCCGCGTAAGCCCAATTACCCGCCCGCCTCTCTATACTCGGGCCAAACCACGATGAGACGGGCATATGCTGGCAGCGGCGAGTGCGGGAACCGGGTCCTTCTGGTGGGACCAGCTGCCGGAGGACTTCTTCCGGCAGGCTGACGGCACCGAACTGGACAGCACCTACCCCCTGCTGGTGCATGGCACGGCCGCAGCGGACCGGCTGCTGCGCACCGCGCTGGGCGGCGTGATGACCCTGTCCATGACTCCTCATCTGCTGCGTCGTCGGGATATGCGGGCGGAACTGGAGCAACTGCGCTTCTATCATGCCTATGCCGAGGCCGGCGACGTCCGGCGCAGTTTTGTTGCACCGCCGCCGGTGACGATCAGGGAAAGCCGTCCCCGGTTCGCCCATTACCGGCCACGCGGCATCCCGGCGGTGGATCTGAGCTTCGACAGTCCTTTCGAACCGCTGAACCCGGCCCTGCGCGATCGCTATCTGTCGCACCGGCGCAATGCGGTGGCCCACGCCCAGCACTGGCGCCATCCGGACGGTCCCCGCAAGACCCTGATTTTCGTCCATGGGGTGATCGAGGGCTGGTACGGGCTGAACAGCCTGTGGTTCGCGCTCAAGTGGTTCTATCGCCGGGGCTACGACATTCTGCAGTTCACCCTGCCGTTCCACGGCTACCGCACGGAGCGCCGGCACGGCTTCAGCGGCATGGGCTTCTTCTCCGGCGGCTTCGCCCACATCAATGAATGCATGCTGCAGGGCGTGAGCGACCTGCGCGTGATCCTGGACTATCTGTACGGCCAGGGCGTGCCCTCGGTCGGCGTCTCTGGTCTGAGCCTGGGCGGTTATCACGCGGCCATGCTGGCCACCGCCGATCCGCGCCTGGCCTTCTGCATTCCGAATTCTCCGGTGGTGACCCCGATAGACATGGCGCTGGACTGGCAGCCCACCGGGGGCGTGCTGCGCGCCATGATGAAGGCCTACGGCATCGGCATCAGCGAGCTGCGTCAGGGCTCCGCGGTGCACTGCCCGTTGAGCTATGCCCCGCAACTCGACGGCGAACGGGTTCTGGTCATCGGTGGCGCCGGCGACCGCCTGACCTCGCCGCGCTTCGTGCGCCTGTTCCATGAGCACTGGCCGGGCAGCCATCTGCACTGGTTTCCGGGCAACCACGTGATTCACCTGCACCAGGGCCACTACCTGAAACGCATGCTGCGCTTCATGGACCGCCATACCGCTGACTGAAACCGGCTTCGGCGGCGTCAGGAGTCCAGCAGGTGGGCTGTGGTGCTGGAGCGCGCGACCGTATCCGCCGGCGGCGCCGTGCCCAGCAGGCTGTCGCCCAGGCCCATGGAGACGCCCCACCAGAGCTTTTCGTTGCGGAAATGATGCAGCCTGTGATGCTTCACCCGCCGCCGGTAGTAGCGACTGGGCGGGCACCAGCGGATATGCGCGAGGTAGTGGACCCATTCATAGTGCAGGCCCAGGCCGAAGTAGCAGAGCAGCGCGGTGGCGCGAATCTCCGGACTGGGCAGAATCAACCAGGCGCCCAGGAACAGCAACGGCGGAACCAGGGCGAAGATATGCAGGGGAATGAAGACCCGCTGCAGGTCCCAGGGGCTGGCGTGGTGATCACGATGGGTCTGCGGCAGGCGGAAGTCGATACGCCGGCCGAACAGACGGATCGGTCGGTAATGCAGCATGTGGACATGGATCACCCATTCCAGAAAGGGCCATCCCGCCGCAATCACCAGCGGCGCAAACAGTTCGACGGCTTCGAGGGGGCCCAGGCTGGCCCGCCAGAGCGCGCAGGCCAGGGTCAGCGCGAGCAGCAGCAGCGGGCTGGCGTGGGAAAAGAAGGTGACGATGGCCCCGCTGGCGTGATCCGGACTGTCGCCGCGAGCCTGTCCATCGGCCGTGATCTCGCTCATGACCGGGGCCTCTGGCTGAAATCGATGCGGGCGCTTTCCGCGTAGGCATCCAGCAGCTGGCTGAGGGCGGCGGTGCCAATGGCCACATGCTCGCGCGCCAGCTGCTCGGCCAGATCGCCGTCTGCTGCGGCCACCGCGTCAGCCAGCGCGGACAGCCGGTCACGGTCACGAAATTCATCCGCCATGACCTGACGCAAGAGATGCCATATCTTCCGGTAGGTGCGCCCCAGCGTGTTGTAGGACAGCCGAAAGGCGATGTTGCCGCTGCCGGCCACCAGCTCGCCCCAGTAGTCGAAGGCATGCTGCTGCAAAGTGTCGGCGGATTCGGTGTCGCGCATGCTCGCCACGATCGCGCGCAGCTTGAGCACGGTGTCTTCATTCCGCTGCTGTGCGGCCTGGCGGGCCACGGCCGGAGCCAGGCTTTCCCGCAAGCTGAGTATGCCCCGGGCCACCTTGACTCTCATTTGTCCGTCCTCGCTGATGAGCAGGCTGGGCAGCAGCTCCAGGCCGCCTTCTTCCTGGAAATCCAGCACCTGCGTCGGGCCACCGTGGCGCACCCGCACCAGTCCCGATTCCTGCAGTCGCTTGATGCCCTCACGTACCGCACCCCGGTTCACGCCGAGCATTTCGCAGAGCAGTCGTTCCGAAGGCAGGCTGTCGCCCGGCGCCAGATCGCCGCCGAGGATGCGTTCACGCAACTGGGTGTAAACCGCATCGGACAGGGATTGCTTGAGGAGGGTCTGAAACATGAGGGCAGCGGGCCCTATGGTCAACTGATCATACCAGTTGGGCGGCCATTGTCCATCGTCATCCGGGTCCAGCGCGGGGACAGGAAGGCACGGGGCCAGCCTGGGGCCCCTGCCGGTGC
This sequence comes from Oceanococcus sp., assembly GCA_041625325.1. Lineage (GTDB taxonomy): Bacteria > Pseudomonadota > Gammaproteobacteria > Nevskiales > Oceanococcaceae > Oceanococcus. The sequence goes on from JBFJTN010000111.1 coordinate 9,093, forward strand.
CGCGAGCGGCGCGGCTCAGCTGGCTGTCAGCGAGGCCAGGCCGTATGCGATCAACTTGGCGGTGTCAGGCCGCGCCTGGGCGATGGCCCGCAGCTCCGCGCTCAGGGGCTGGCGGGCATCCGGCAGCAGCTCGGCCAGTTCCAGCCGCAGCAGCCACTCCTCAGGATAGTGGCTGAGCTCGCTACGGATGCCCTCGAGGACGGCGCCATCGACGGCGGCGGATTCCCGCTCCGTCCGCACCGTTGCGTACAGGCTCATCAGCCGCTGGGTGCGCTCATCCATCTGCGGATGCCGGCTCGGCTCAGGCGTCATGTCCTTGTACAGCTGGTAGCGTTCACGGTCGGCCACCCCGCCGAACACGGATTCGATGCGGGCGCCCACGGCCATGTCAAAAGTGCCCCAGGAGGGTTCGAACAGGATCTGGCCGTGCCGATCGGTGACGGTGCAGTCGCTGAAACTGAGGATCAGGTTCTTGTGGTCGTGGCGCAGGATGTGCTCGAGCCGGCCGCGCACCGTGACCCCGGAGAGAAATTCCAGACAGCAGGCCTGCTTCAGGCCGATGCCGTGCTCCTTGAGTTCGTCCACCGTGTAAAGGGACAGGCAGCGCGGCATGTCCTTGAGCATGCCGACCGGAGAGCCGAAGCCCTGGGCGTGATAATCGCTGCCATGGCCGTGCAGCTGGGTGTCGCGATAGGCCAGCTGGGTCGGGCCCTGGGTGCCGATGTAGATCACATTGCCAACGGCGTCGCGCAGCAGGCGATTGAAGCGGCCACTGACCTGCACCCCGCTGCCATACTGGGCGGTGCACACCGTGCCGCTGTCGATCGCGATCTGCACCGAATCGGCGCCGCCGCGCATGAAGCACATGGACTGGGCGAACTCCTCCAGCACCTGACTCATGTGCCGACAGCTGCGGGTGACAAAGAGCTGCGGCTGTTCGCTCGTGATGTCATAGGGGCAGTCCACCACATCGACGGTCAGGGGCAGCTTCTTCACCCGCTGATCGTCCAGGCAGTTGACGCTCTCGCCCAGCGAGGACAACAGGCCGGCGCCGAAAATGCGGTAGTCATCCGGCTCGCCGACCAGTCCGTATTCCACCGTCCACCAGTGCAGGCGGGACAGCCGGCTGGCTTCGGAGTCGTGCGTGTTGGCGGCCAGGGCCTGTTCCAGCGCCTGCTCCGCTGCAGTGACGTCCTGCGCTGTACTGTCGGCCTGTTGCTTGACGATGGACAGATGCCGGATCGCCTCGTAGACCGTCATGTCCTGCTGATTGGCGATGGCCTTCATGCCGATTTCACCAAAGCGTTGCAGAAACTCGGAATAGTCGATGTCGACGATGAAAGGCGCATGACCGGCCGACTCGTGGACGATGTCCGGCGCCGGCGTGTACAGGATGTGGTCCACGCTGCGCATGTCCAGGGCGATGACCAGCACGCGCAGGGCCTGGAACTCCATGAAAATGGCCGGGGGGATGAAGCCGTCGACCACGACCGCGCGCCAGTCGAGTTCGGCGAGCGCGGCATTCATCTCGTCCATGGAGGGAATGTGCTCCAGGCTGATGCCGGTCCTCTCCAGGCCTTCCCGGTAGACCGGATGGGCCGTGTCCCGCAGGCGAGCGGCCAGCTGGCGCATGGTGTAGCGCCAGACCGCGTGGTCACGCGGCGTGTACTGCGCGTAGTCCTGTACGCGAGCAAAGGCCTGCAGGTGGCGGGGCAGGCTGGCGATCAGTTCGGCCTGGCTTTGCACGGTCTTCGCCTCCTCAAGCTATTCACTACTGAATAGTACCGCAGAAGCTGGCGCGAAGCAGCCCCGTTCACTCCGCGGAGCCGGGGACAGATTGGCAGCCTGGCGAAAGCTCGAACAGTTCGTTCTGCCGGGTGCCGGGCTCGACATCAAGAAAGTTGCCCAGGCCCACGCCGGCCAGCCGGTAGCGGGTGTGAGCTGGCTGATCCACCCGTTGCATCAGTTCCAGCGCCAGTGTGCGCAGCTCCTCCGCGTTGCGCGGTGACTGCGCCGGCGTGCGGCTGCGGGTGAGGA
>JBFJTN010000112.1:0-11075 GCA_041625325.1 Oceanococcus sp.
CTGGCCGGCGAAGTTCGCCGCTGCCTGATCGAAACTCTGGGCCGTGTTGGTGGCCACTTCGGCGCCAATCTGGGCGCCGTGGAATTGGCGATTGCGTTGCATTATGCGCTGAAGACGCCAAATGACCGGTTGATCTGGGATGTGGGCCACCAGGCGTATCCGCACAAGATCCTCACCGGTCGCCGCCGTCAGCTGGACACGATCCGGCGCCTCGGGGGCCTGGCCCCTTTTCCCTGCCGGGCGGAGAGCGAATACGACACCTTCGGGGTGGGTCACTCCAGCACCTCGATCAGCGCCGCCGCCGGCATGGCCGCCGCGCAGAAGGTCACCGGCCAGAAACGCCAGGTGGTGGCCGTGATCGGCGACGGCGGCATGACCGCCGGCCTTGCCTTCGAGGCCCTGAACCATCTGGGCGCCAGCGGCCTGGATGTGCTGGTGATCTACAACGACAACGACATGTCGATCTCCGAAAATGTCGGCGGCCTGCGCGACCACTCCGCCCGGCTGGTTCAGTCCATGCAGCAGGCCCGCGCGACCACCACCCTGCGACGCTCGGCCTTCGAGCGCCCCAAGGCCAGCCGGCCGGTCAGCAACGAACGCGATGCCGGCGCCCTGTTCGAAACCCTGGGGATGCATTACTCCGGCCCGGTGGACGGCCATGATTTCGACGCCCTGCTCGGCGCCTTCGACAGGCTGCGCAAGGTGCCTGGCCCCAAGCTGCTGCATGCGCTGACGGTCAAGGGCCGCGGCTTCGCCCCGGCCGAAGCCTCGCCGATCAAGTATCACGCGGTGCCCGGCTTCGATCCGGTGACCGGCGCCACCCCGCCCAAAAAGCCCCATGCCAAGCCGAGCTACACGGAAATCTTCTCCGAGTGGATCTGCATGATGGCCGAGGAACACCCCTCGATGGTGGCGATCACGCCGGCCATGCGCGAAGGCAGCGGGCTGGTCGAATTCCAGCGCCGTTTCCCCGAGCGCTATTTCGATGTCGCCATCGCCGAACAGCACGCGGTGACCTTCGGCGCCGGCCTGGCCGCCGATGGCGCCCGCCCGGTGGTCGCGATCTACTCCAGCTTCCTGCAGCGCGGCTATGACCAACTGGTGCATGACGTGGCCCTGCAGAACCTGCCGGTCCTGTTCGCGATCGACCGCGGCGGCCTGGTCGGCGGCGATGGCGCCACCCACCACGGCGCCTTCGATCTGAGCTTCCTGCGTTGCATTCCCAACATGGTGGTGATGGCGCCGGCGGACGAGGAGGAATGCCAGCGCCAGCTGACCACGGGGCTGCTGCACAACGGCCCTGCCGCGGTGCGCTACCCGCGCGGCACCGGCCCGGGCGAGGAAGTCAGCGGCGAGGCCAAGCCCATCACCATCGGCAAGGGCCGGATCATGCGTCAGGGCAAGGGCCGGCGGAAGCCGCGGGTCGCCATCCTGAGCTTCGGCCCCATGCTGCGCCCGGCCCTGGAGGCCGGTGACATCCTGGACGCCGACGTGGTCGACATGCGCTTCATCAAGCCGCTGGACGAGCGCCTGATCCTGGACATGGCCAATCAGAACGACCTGATCGTCACGGTGGAGGACAACGTGATCCAGGGCGGCGCCGGCAGCGCGGTCAACGAGGTCCTGCTGGCGCAGCAGGATCAGGTCCGGGTCTTGAATCTGGGCCTGCCGGACCAATTCATAGAACATGGCGAACGCGACGAACTGCTGGAACAGTGCGGCCTGGATACCACGGGCATCCTGCGCGCCATCCGCAAGCGTCTGCGCGCCCGCGACCTGGACGTGGCCCTGCCGGACGACCAGTTCGAAAGCGCCACGGCCTGAACTTTCCGCCGCAACTGCTAATCTAAGCCACAGATTTCCCATTCACGGACCCTAGCCCTTCTGGAGGTATTGATGGACCCGTATCGCAACAGTGTCGCCACTTCCCCGATCAGCCGTGGCAGCACCGCGGGTGAGATGCTGGCCACCCACAAGGTGCTGCGAAACACCTACATGCTGCTGTCGTTGACGCTGCTTTTCAGCGCCATGACGGCTGCACTGTCCGTCGTTCTGGCCATGCCACCGATGACCTACCTGCTGTCCATCGGCGGGGCCTTCGTGTTGATGTGGTTCGTGCTCCCGAAGACGGCGAACTCCGGCGCAGGTCTCGGCGTGGTGTTCGCCATCACCGGTCTGATGGGCTTTGCTCTCGGACCGCTGCTGAGCGCCTACCTGTCGCTGCCCAATGGTCCGCAGCTGATCATGACGGCCATGGGCGGCACCGGCATCATTTTCATGGGGCTGTCGGCGTACACGCTGACCACCAAGAAGGACTTCAGCTTCATGGGCGGCTTTCTGGCCGTCGGCCTGTTCGTCATGCTTGGTGCCATGCTGCTGAACATCTTCCTGGCCATGCCGGCCATGTCCCTGGCCCTGTCGGCGGGGATCATCATGCTGATGAGCGGCTTCATCCTGTACGACACCAGCCGCATCATCCACGGCGGCGAGACGAACTACGTGATGGCCACGGTGAGCCTGTACCTCAACATCTTCAACATCTTTGTCAATCTGCTGCATCTGCTGGGCATCTCGTCCGACGATTGACGGCGGCCTGCTTGATGAGATGAACGGGAATGGCCCTGCGAATCCGCGGGGCCATTTCATTTTTACCGGGAGGCGAGCATGGAACTGTGGATGAAGATCGGGTCGGCGGTGCTGCTGGGCATGATGCTGATCTTCCTGTATCCGCGCATGCGCCAGATGCTGGAAGAAAGCCGCGAAAAGCCGACTGACTGGGGTGGCGCCTTGCTGCCCATCGGCGCGGTCGTGCTGTTCATCCTGTTGCTGATGTCGGCGGTCTGATCGTCAGGCCCCCGCGGGCTCCGGCCACCCGGCCTGTTGCGGGCGCTACCGCCTCTCCTGCCAGGCCAGCGCGTCCCGCAAGCGCACCACCTGGCCCACGATCAACAGGCCCGGGCCATCGCGACCGTCCAGCTGCTCCGGCAGCCCGGCCAGATCACCGACCAGCACTTCCTGATCCGGCCGGGTGCCGTTGAATACCGCGGCCACCGGCCAGTCGTCGGCCAGTCCGGCTTGGCGCAGCCGGGCGCAGATATCGCCCGCCGCACCGATACCCATGTAGATCACGACGGTCTGGTTGGGCAGGGCCAGCTGCTCCCAGTTGAGGCTCAGGCCGCCATCCGCCCGCGGATGTCCGGTGACGAAGATGCAGCTCTGGGCGTGGTCGCGATGGGTCAGCGGAATGCCGGCATAGGCAGCACAGCCCATGGCGGCGGAAATGCCCGGCACCACCTGGAACGGCACGCCGGCGGCCTGCAGCCGCGCGATCTCCTCGCCGCCGCGGCCGAACATGAAGGGGTCACCGCCTTTCAGGCGCAGCACCCGCTGGCCCTGCCGGGCCAGCCGCACCAGCAGCTCGTTGATGTCGTCCTGCGGCAGGGTATGGCGGCTGCGCCGCTTGCCCACATCGATGCGCTCCGCATCGCGGCGCACCAGATCCATGATCGCCTCGGGAATCAGGCGATCGTAGAGCACCACGTCGGCCAGCTGCATGAGACGGTGGGCACGCAGGGTGAGCAGATCCGGATCGCCCGGGCCCACGCCGACGAGGAACACCTCTCCCTGCGGGCTCTGCTGTTCCCGGGCGTGGGCGAGCTGGCGATCCAGCAGGGCCCGGGCCTGGCTTTCCTCACCGGCCACGGCCCGCTCGGCCACGGCGCCGTCGAACACGCCTTCCCAGAAGCGCAGACGCTGGCGCGGCTCCGGCAGCACCTGCATGACCCGGCTGCGGATGCCGCCGGCCAGTGCGGCCAGGCGGCCGTAGCCCGCCGGCAGCATTTTCTCGATCTGATCGCGCAGGCGACGGGCCAGCACCGGCGCGGTGCCGCCGCTGGACAGGGCGACAATGACCGGGCTGCGATCCACGATCGCCGGGGTGATCACCGTCGAGGACGCCGCATCATCCACCACATTGACCGGGATGCGCCGGCTGCGGGCCAGACTGGCCACGTCGCGGTTGAGCTGGCGGTCATCGCTGGCGGCCACCACCAGTTCCGGCTCGCCGAAAAGCTCGGCGCGGTAGGGCGCGGCCGTCCAGGCGAGCTCCCCCGCCTCGTGCAGGCCGGCCAGCTCCGGGCACAGCGCCGGCGCCACCACCCGGATACCCGCGTTCGCACGGCGCAGCAGCCTCACCTTGCGCGCGGCCACCTCACCCCCGCCAACAATCAGCACTTCGCGCCCCTGCAGGCGCATGAACAGCGGAAAGAATTCCAAGACGGGTCTCGATGAACAGGCAACAGCCCATTATCGCCAATCCGCACGGCCCACCGCACCCGACCGCCTTATAAGCGTTTAGAATAAGACGCATGAAACTGCGCCAGCTGGTTTATATCCGCGAGGTCGCCCGCTGCAAGCTGAACATCACCGCGGCGGCCGAACACCTGTACACCTCGCAACCCGGCATATCCAAGCAAATCAAGCAGTTGGAGGATGAACTCGGGGTCGAAATCTTTGCCCGCAACGGCAAGCATCTGGCCAGCGTGACCCCGGCCGGCCAGCGCATACTGGAGATCGCGGAACGCCTGCTCGGCGACGCGGAAAACATCCAGCGGGTGGCGGACGAATACCGTGCCGCCGACCGTGGTCACCTGAGCATCGCCACCACCCATACCCAGGCCCGCTACGCCCTGCCGCCCACGGTCAAGGCCTTCAAGCAACGCTACCCCGAGGTGGCCCTGCACCTGCATCAGGGCTCGCCGCCGCAGATCGCCCGGATTGCCGCCAGCGGCGAGGCCGATTTCGCCATCGCCACCGAGGCCATGGAGCACTTTCAGGAGCTGATCATGCTCCCCTGCTACCACTGGAATCGCTGCATCCTGGTGCCGCCGCATCATCCGCTGACCCATACCGACCACACCAGTCTGGCCGACCTGGCCCGCCACCCCATCGTCACCTACACCTTTGGTTTCACCGGCCGCTCCAAGCTGGATCAGGCCTTCGCCGCGCGCGGCCTCAAGCCCAATGTGGTGCTCACGGCGGTGGATGCCGATGTGATCAAGACCTATGTGCGGCTCGGACTGGGCATCGGTATCGTCGCCAACATGGCCTACGACCCGGAACTGGACGATGACCTGGTCCGCATCGACGCCTCGCACCTGTTCAGCCACAGCACCACGCATATCGGCTTTCGCCGCGGCCTGCTGCTACGCGGCTTCATGTACGAGTTCATGGCCATGTTCGCGCCCCATCTGAATCGCGACATCGTCGACGAAATCGCCGACATCGCGGAGCCGGCTCCCCGCCAGCAGCGCTGCAAGGCCCTGATGGACGAACTGCCCAGCCTCTAGCCTTCGCGGCGCCTGAGCCCGGGGCCACGGCGCAGCCGAGCAGCTCCGAGATCGCCAAACAAATCGTTATAACAATACGGTTGTTATTGCCTTTTCGGCATAAACAGACACTGCTATGCTGCACCGCCTGAAATCCCCCGCCGGACCCGCCGAGCCCGCACGATGTACCAGTATTCCGAACCCGACCAGACCCTGCTGAACGAGCGCGTGGCGCAGTTTCGCGGACAGACGGAACGCTACCTCAGCGGCCAGCTGAGCGACACGCAGTTCCTGCCGCTGCGCCTGCAGAACGGCCTTTACGTGCAGCGCTTTGCGCCCATGCTGCGCATCGCGATTCCCTACGGCACCCTGTCCTCGCGTCAGCTGTTCAAGCTGGCCGATATCGCCCGCGACTACGACAAGGGCTACGCGCACTTCACCACCCGGACCAACGTGCAGCTGAACTGGCCGAAGCTGGAAGCGGTGCCGGATATCCTGGCCGAGCTGGCCAGCGTGCAGATGCACGCCATTCAGACCAGCGGCAACTGCATTCGCAATACCACCACCGACGCCCTGGCCGGCATCGCCGCCGACGAGATCGAGGATCCGCGGCCCTGGTGCGAGATCATCCGCCAGTGGTCGACCTTCCATCCCGAATTCGCCTTCCTGCCGCGCAAGTTCAAGATCGCGGTCTCGGCCAGTGCGGTGGATCGCGCAGCCACCCGGGTGCATGACATCGGCCTCAAGCTGCGTCATGACGCCGACGGCCAGACCTGCTTCGACGTGATCGTGGGCGGTGGCCTGGGCCGCACCCCGCTGCTCGGCACCACCATTCGCGAAGCCCTGCCCTGGCCTCAGCTGCTGGCCTATCTGGAAGCGGTGCTGCGGGTCTACAACCGGCTGGGCCGGCGCGACAACAAGTACAAGGCCCGGATCAAGATTCTGGTCAAGGAAACCGGCGCGCAAAGCTTCGCCGCCATGGTCGAGCGCGAGTTCGCCCGCCTCGTCGATGGCCCGCTGACCATCAGCGCGGAAAAAATGGATGAGCTGCGCGCCGCCTTTGCCCGACCGGCCTACCGCCAGGACATCGACCCGGGCCGCCTCGAAGCGGACAAGGCGGCCGACGCCCGCTTCGCCCTGTGGAGCCGGCACAATCTGCGGCCACACAAGCAGCCGGGCCACCATGCGGTCATCGTCTCGCTCAAGGCGCCGGACGAGCCACCGGGCGATGCCTCGGTGGAACAGATGCAGGCGGTGGCCCGCCTGTCCGAGGACTACGGCTTCGGCGAGATCCGGGTCATGCACGAGCAGAATCTGGTGCTGCCCGACATCGCCGATGATCAGTTGCATGCGGTCTGGCAGGAACTGGATGCCCAGGGACTGGCCACCCCCAACATCGGCACCATCAGCGACATGATCTGCTGCCCCGGCCTGGACTTCTGCGCCCTGGCCAACGCCGGTTCCATCGGCGTGGCACGGGATCTGAACGCGCGCCTGGACGATCTGGATTATCAGTACGACCTGGGCGAGCTGTGCCTGAACATGTCCGGCTGCATGAACGGCTGCGGCCACCACAGCGTCGGCAACATCGGCATCCTCGGCGTCGACAAGAAGGGCGAGGAGTGGTATCAGATCTCGCTCGGCGGCTCCTCGCGCAACGACGCCGCGCTGGGTGACCGGCTGGGCGCCGCGATCGCCCGCGACGGCATTGTCGATGCGGTGATGCAGCTGCTGGAGGTCTACCTCGCCCAGCGTCACACCGAGGAAAGCTTCGTCGAAACCTATCGCCGCATCGGCCTGGCTCCGTTCAAGGAGGCCGTCTATGGCTGAGCGCAGCATCTACCGACTGGACAGCGGCCTGGTCGCGGACGACTGGCAGCAGCTGGGTGAGGATGACGCTGTTCCCGCCGGCGCCAGCATCATCGTGCCGCTGAGCCGCTGGCAGGAGCAGGCCGAGGCGCTGCGCGCGCAGGCCGGACGCATCGGCCTGTACCTGCCCAATACCGAAGATGTCGAGTCCCTGGCCGACAGCCTGCGCGAGCTGCCGCTGATCGCCCTGCAATTCCCGGCCTTCACCGACGGCCGCGCCTTCAGCCAGGCCCGCCTGCTGCGTGAAGCCGTCGCTTACACCGGCGAACTGCGTGCCTGCGGCGAGATCCTCAGCGACCAGCTGCTGTACCTGGCCCGTTGCGGCTTCGACAGTTTCGAGCGGTCGGCCGACGCCGGTGGTGAGCGCTTCGAGGCCGCCCTGCGTGATTTCAGCGTGGCCTATCAGCCCACGAATTGCGGGCCGCAGCTGCGCGCAGCGGGTTAGAATCAGCCCTGCCCGGCCCGGCTGCGCGCGCCCGGGTCCCGCGGCGATCCGATCGCGGGCGCTCGTCTGGCGGCAGCACCGCCAGTCAGCCGCAGGCCGGGCCCACCATGTCTTTCCGGAGTGCGCATGCGCCCACCTCCCCGACAAGCCCTCAGCGCGGTGATCCTGGCCGGCGGCCAGGGTGCGCGCATGGGCGGTCGGGACAAGGCCCGTCTGCGCCGGGGCGATGCCAGCCTGCTGGAAAAACTGGTCGAACAGCTGCGGCCGCTGGCGGCCGAGATCATCGTGGTGCGGCGGCGCCCACGCTCCGCCCTGCGTCTGCCGCGCAGCTGCCGCCTGGCCTGGGACCGGCGTAGCGGCATCGGGCCGGTGGCCGGCCTGGAAGCCGGGCTGCGCCGCGCGCGCCGGGCCTGGTGCCTGTGCCTGCCGGTGGACGGGCTCAATCCTCCCCCTGATCTGGTCCGCCGCCTGGCCCAGGGGCGCGGCCGCGGCGCCTACGCCCTGCATGGCGGCGACGCCTACTATCTGCACAGCCTGATTCCCAGGGGCCAGCGCGGGGCCCTCGCCCGCTTTCTGGCCGGCGGCGGCCGTTCCGCGACCAACGCCTGCCGTCATCTGGGCCTCAGCCCGCGCCCCATCGGCCCGGCCCGTCAGACGGTCTGGAGCATCAATACCCGGGAGGAATGGCGGGCGACCTGCCGCCGCGCACCATGAGCCTGCATGACAGCCAGGGCCGCAAGCACCGCAAGCTGCGCGTCTCGCTGACCGACCGCTGCAATTTCCGCTGCCCCTACTGCATGCCGGAAAAGCCGCGCTGGATGCCGGCCAGCCAGCTGCTGGGCGCCGACGCCCTGCTCGACATCTGCCGGGTCTTCGTCGAGGACCTGGGCATCCGCGCCCTGCGCCTGACCGGCGGCGAGCCGCTGCTGCGCAAGGACCTGATCGACATCGTCCGGCGCATGAACGGCCTGCGCGCGCAGGGCCTGGAGCGCCTGTCCATGACCAGCAACGGGGTGCGCCTGGCCCCGCTGGCCACCACCCTGGCCGCAGCCGGCCTGCAGGACATCAACATCTCGCTGGACTCGCTGGACCAGGACGAATTCCAGCGCCTGTCCCGCGGCCGCTACGGCCTGGCCGATGTGCTCACCGGCATCCAGGCGGCCCAGGATGCCGGCCTGGGGGTCAAGCTCAATTGCGTGATCATCCGCGGCTACAACGAGGATCAGGTGCTGCCGCTGGTGCACTGGGCCCACAGCCATGGCGTGGAACTGCGCTTCATCGAGTTCATGCCGCTGGATGACGAACAGCTGTGGACCCGCGAGCGAGTGCTCAGCGCACAGGAGATCCTGCAGCAGATCGAGACCGAGATGCCGGTCAGCGCGCTGCCCGAAGACGGTTCGCCGGCCCGGCGCTATCGTCTGGCCAGCGGCCAGGTCATCGGCATCATCGCCACAGTCAGCCAGCCCTTCTGCCACAGCTGCGACCGCCTGCGCATCACCGCCGACGGCCGCCTGTACACCTGCCTGTTCGGCAAGGAGGGCACCCTGCTCGCCCCGCTGGCCGGCCAGCCGGAGCGCCTGCGCGAGACCATCCGCGCCGCCGTGCTGCGCAAGCCGCCCGGCTATGTGGCCGAGCCCGGCTATGCGGAGCGCGAGGTGCGCATGTACCACCTGGGCGGCTGAACGGCCGGCAAGGCTACAATGTCCGGATGAAACTGCAACTGCGTCCCTATGGCCCGCTGATCCCCGTGCTGGGCGAAGGTCCGCTGGCGGTCGAAGCCCCGGTGCATACCGCCGGCGAACTGCTCGACTGGCTGCATGGGCAATACCCGGATCTGGCCCCCTGGCGTCGGCGCATCGCCTGCGGCATGGGCGCCAGCCTGCTGGGTGCCGATGCCGCCTTGACCGACCAGGCCGAGATCGCCCTCATCCCGCCCGTCAGCGGAGGCTGAGCGGTGCCGCATCTGACCAGCCAGCCCATCGCGCTGCAGCCCCTGCTGCAGGCTGACAGCCATGCCGACGGGGCGGTGCTGCTGTTCACCGGCACGGTGCGCGAGCAGAACGAAGGCCGGCCGGTGAACGGGATGAGCTACAGCGCGCACGAAGCCATGGCCGAGCAGGTGCTGGGCGAGATCTGCCGCCAGGCCGAGGCGGATTTCGCGATCAGCCGCTGCCGCATCATCCACCGCCTGGGCGAGCTGGCCCTGGGCGAGATCAGCGTCGCCATCGCGGTGCACTCGCCGCACCGCGATCAGGCCTACGCCGCCTCGCGCTGGGCCATCGAGGAACTGAAGCGGCGGGTGCCGATCTTCAAGCAGGAGCACTACCTGGACGGCGACTCCCGCTACCTGGATGGCAGCACCCTGGACGAAGCCCTGTAGGCTGCCCCTGCCTTCAGAAGCTGTATTTGAGGGTCAGGGCGAGATGGTCGCGGTCCTGATAGGGGCGCTCCTGGAGATGCGGGGTCCCGCCGAAATAGGCGTTGTAGACCAGGCCCACCGAGAAGCGATTGAGCCGGCTCATCTCCGCCCCGAGTGAGGCGCGGTAGTCGTCCTCCCCCATCAGCGAGCCGAGGCCGCCGGCCAGCGCGGAATGCCCCCGGATCATGCCGGCGAGACCGATGGGCAGGCGCAGATCCCAGCCCGGCAGCACGTTCAGGCGATCGACCACCAGCAGCATCTGCAGGCCGGCCGAATCACGGTCGAAGGTGATGCCGTCGTAGAAACCACCCACCGGGCTTTCCTGCGGGGTGACCTTCTCCACGTGGACGAAGCCGGCCTCCCCCACGATCGCCAGGGAATCCCAGAGGGGGCCTGGCCCGAGCACATAGAGCCAGGACAGCAGCGCCTGCATGATGTCCGCCCGGGTGGGAGTGGGCACCAGGCCCAGGATCGGTGCGTAGACATCGACCAGCACATCCGCGCCCTCACGGTAGATCAGCTCGGCGCCGATGTTAGCGCCGAACAGCACGGTGGACAGGCTGAGCGCGCTGAGGTGCACGCCATCGAAGTAGCGCACGTTGTAGCTCACCGGCACCTGCAGGCCGAACAGGCCGGTGGTGATGTCCGGGCCTCCCGGCAGCGGGCTGGGCGCGAGCACGCCGTCGCCGTAGTTCTGCACCGGCGCCGGGGTCGCGGCGTGGTAGCGCAGGTGGTAGGCCCCCAGGGTGGTCACATAGTTCAGGGCATAACGCAGGCCAAAGCCCCACTGGCCGTGGTCCGAAGGCAGGATATCCGGCCCGCGCATCACGTCCACCCCGCGCGGGGCGCCGGGAAAGGCGATGCCGGTCTCGGGCAGCTGCAGGGCGGGCAGGCCCTCCGGCACGATCAGGGGCAGGCCCGGATCGACGCCCAGCGCCAGCACGCCGACCAGATTGAGGGTCTCCAGCAGGTCATTGCTGCTCAGATCGACCCGCGACAGATTGTCGAAATACAG
>JBFJTN010000113.1:0-11047 GCA_041625325.1 Oceanococcus sp.
GACACCAATGACACGATGGAAGGACGCGAGCGCAACCGTCGCGTCGAACTTCGGATCAAGAACTGATCGCGCTCGCACGGAAACAAAGGAAAGCGATATGGATATCCTGATCAGAGCCATGATTCCGGCACTGGCCGCTGCAGCCCTGGCGGGCTGCAGCGCCAACGGCGGCTTCCCGGGTGGCGACGGTGGCGGTGGTGGCGGGCCGGGGCTCACCCCCGGCGACGACATCTCCGGCCTGGTGTGCTCGAACTACGTCAGCGGCACGGTGACGAAATCGGAGGGCGGCGGCGGCTGTGCGCTGGCACCGGTGCTCGATATCGTGACCGGGATGCTGGGTTCGGAAACCTGCGCGATCACCGATGAGGCCAATGCGGCCGATGCCAATCCCGACAGCTTCGCCACGGCGAGCATCGTGGGCACCGGGCTGGACCCGTTGACGGATTTCGGCGACTCCGCCACCCAGGTCTGGCTGGACGTGGCCCTGAGCGGCACGGTCAGCCCGGGTGGAAATACCGTCGCGGCCTTCGACATCGAGATTCCCGGCTTCAATGTCGAGGTTTCGCTGCTGGAAACCATCGTGGTCTCGACCTTCCTTGGCGGCGAAGCCACTGGCGAGTCGATCGACGTCGGCCCGGTCCTGGATGTCGGCGGCGCCGTGTTTGGCGGGCGCTTCCTCGCCGGCTTCGTGCCGGAGATGGCCTTCGACGCCCTGCGCATCAGCTTCGGCTCGACGGGCCTGAGCCTGGATGTCGATGATCACGCCTTCATCTACGACGCCTGCACCGCCGCGATCGAGCCTCCCGAGGAAGCCTGATCGCCGCGTCTGATCCGACGTCAGCAGAAAAGCCCCGGCCGGTCCGGGGCTTTTTCTTTGCCGCCTCCCGCCCCGGGCGCCGCGATTGACCCTGCCCGGCCCAGCGGCGATGATCTGCCCCCTCCTGATGCCAAGCCCTTGTCCATGGCCACAGCGCCCCTGATCGAGGCCGAGTTCGGCCCGCAATTCCCCCGCCGGGGCAATGCCTTTTCCCGCGGCCTGGGACGCCTGCTCCTGCGCCTGCTGGGCTGGCGCATCGTCGGCAGCCCGCCGAATGCGCCCAAGCTCATCGTGGTGGCGGTGCCGCACACCTCGAACTGGGACGGCGTCATCCTGCTGGTCGCCATGCTGGCGGCCGGGCTGGATCTGCGCTGGGTGGGCAAGCACACCCTGTTCCGCGGGCCGCTGGGACGGCTGCTGCTGTGGGCCGGCGGCGTCTCGGTGAACCGGGCCCAGGCGCGCAATTTCGTCGACAGCGTGGTGGACACCTTCGCCCAGCGTGACCGTCTCGCCCTGGTCATCGCCCCGGAAGCCACCCGCAAACCCACCGCCCGCTGGAAAACCGGCTTCCATCGCATCGCACAGCAGGCCGGCGTGCCCATCGTGGCGGGCTACATGGACTATGGCAGCAAGACCGTGGGCTTCGGCCCGGGCCTGGAAGCCACCGACGATTTCGCTCAGTACATCGCCCAGTTGCAGGACTTCCTGGCCCACTGCCGGCCCCGCCATCCGCAGAAGTTCCTGTGGCCGGAAAACGGCTGAATACAGACGCAGTAAATTCTCAGCATTGGCAGCTAAACCCCGATCTGAACAAGGAATTTTCCACTCATGCACAGAGCCTGTGGATAAGTTTGTGGATGGCGCCTCATCCGGGCCGGAAAAAGGGCATTGCCATGGGCCTTCCTGAACCCATGATCAATTCGTAACCAGAACGTCATAGGGCATATAAATCAATGACTTGCGACTTCCCTTGCGGGGTGCCCCTGGTGCTTGACAGGCCCCGGCCAAGCATGTTTCGCCGGCCTGATTATTGTGCATAACAGCAAAGCCTTGAACGGCGTGGATTTCTCCCTGTCGGGACCATGCCGGTGCGGCCAATTCCGCGCATGAACCTGATCCTGTGCATCGGCGGTCTGGACCCCTGCGGGGCGGCCGGCATCCTGGCTGATGCCCGCATGGTCGAATCGCTGGGCTGCCGGGCTGGCGTGCTCAATCTGCTGGACACCTGGCAGGGCGCGCAGCGATTCGGCGGCGCCCGCGCCACCTCTCTCGATGTGCTGCAGCGACAATGGGAATACCTCACCGCCGATGAGCGCCCCGCCGCGATCAAGATCGGCGCGCTGGGCAGCCTGGAGCAGGCTGACTGGCTGGCCGCAGCGATCAGGTCCCTGACCTGCCCGCTGGTCATCGACCCGGTGCTGCTGGCCAGCAGCGGCGGGGACCTGGGCTGCCCGGAGGCGATTCTGCGCATCGCACCGCTGGCCAGTCTGCTCACCCCCAACCGCGAGGAAGCAGGGCGCCTGTTCGGTGTCGACCCGGAAGATCCGAGCTGGACCGAACGCTGCCCGGCCCCCCTGCTGGTGACGGGTGCGGATCACGCCGCCCGACGGGGCGAGACCACGCTGGAGCACCGCCTGCTGCAGGCAGGCGCCGAGGAGCGCTTCCAGACTCGGCTGCGACCCGGTCGCTATCGCGGCAGCGGCTGCCTGCTGGCCAGCGCCATCACCTGCGCCCTGGCTCGCGGCGAGCTGCTGGCCACGGCCTGCGCCCAGGGCCTGGCCAGCGTCGACGGCTGGCTCGATCACGCCGTGCCGCTGGCAGACGGCGTGCTGCTGCCGCGGCCCGGACCATGAACAGGTCCCTGCGCGGCCTGTACCTGCTGGCGGATGAATCCATCCGGCCCTTCGAACAATGGGCAGAGCTGCTGCCGGCCCTGCTGGCCCAGCCCCTGGCGCTGGTGCAATACCGGGCGAAGGCCCTGCCGCCGGCCCGGCAGCGTGCCCATGCCGGCGCCCTGCTCGCGGCCTGCGTGCAGGCCGGCGTCCCACTGCTGATCAACGACGATCCGGCACTGGCCCAGGAGATCGGCGCGCAGGGCGTGCACCTGGGCCGGGATGACGCGGGGCTGCAAGGGGCCCGAGAACGCCTGGGCCCCGAGGCGCTGATCGGTGTGTCCTGCTACGACGATCTTGCCCGCGCCCACGCCGCCGCCAGCAAAGGCGCGAGCTACGTCTCCTTCGGCCGCCTGTATCTTTCGCAGACCAAACCCCAGGCCAGCCCGGCCCGGCTGGACACCCTGCGGCAGGCGCGGCGGAGTCTGGCGGTGCCGATCTGCGGCATCGGCGGCATTCACCCAGGCAACGCCGCCGCCGTGCTGAGCGCCGGCGCCGACCTGATCTGCGTCGGCGCCGGCATCCTTGGCGCGGCCGATCCCGTGGCGGCCGCGCGCAAACTTGCGACAATATGCGATCCCACCTGAGCCGAGCCTGACATGAGCCATTCCGACGCACTGTTCGAACGCGCCCGCCGACACATCCCCGGCGGGGTGAACTCGCCGGTCCGGGCCTTCGCCGGAGTCGGCGGCACCCCGCGCTTCATCCGCTCCGGCCACGGCGCGCGCATCATCGACGCCGACGGCCACGAATACATCGACTACGTCGGTTCCTGGGGGCCGATGATCCTGGGCCATTCCCACCCGCTGGTGAAGCAGGCGCTGGAACAGCAGTTGCAGCTGGGCGTGAGTTTCGGCGCTCCCACCGAACTGGAAGCCGAAATGGCCGAGCTGGTGTGTGAGCTGGTGCCCTCCATCGACAGCGTGCGCATGGTCAGTTCAGGCACCGAGGCCACCATGACCGCGCTGCGTCTGGCCCGCGGCTTCACCGGTCGCGACGCCATCGTCAAATTTGATGGCTGCTATCACGGCCATGCCGACAGCCTGCTGGTCAACGCCGGTTCCGGCGCCCTGACCCTGGGCGTGCCCAGCTCGCCCGGGGTGCCGGCCGATCTGGCCCGCCACACCCTGAGCCTGCCCTACAACGACAGTGCCGCCGCGCAGCGCCTGTTCGCCGAGCGCGGCAGCGAGATCGCCGCGGTCATCGTCGAGCCCATCGCCGGCAACATGAACTGCGTCCTGCCGGAACCGGACTTTCTGCCGACCTTGCGCCGCCTGTGTGACGAGTCAGGGGCCCTGCTGATCCTGGACGAGGTGATGACCGGCTTTCGCGTGGCCCTGGGCGGTGCGCAATCCCTCTATGGCATCGCGCCTGACCTGACCACCCTGGGCAAGGTCATCGGCGGCGGCCTGCCGGTCGGCGCGCTGGGCGGCCGGCGCGAGGTGATGGATGCGCTGGCCCCGGTCGGTCCGGTCTACCAGGCCGGCACCCTGTCCGGCAATCCGCTGGCCATGCGCGCCGGCATCGCCACCCTCAGCTACCTGCGCGAGCAGCAGCCGCATGACGCCCTGGGCCGGAGCTGCCGCCGCCTGATGGAAGGCCTGCGCGAAGCCGCCGGCTTCGCCGGCCTGGACTGCGCCATCGTGGCCGTGGGCGGCATGTTCGGGTTCTTCCTGGGACGCAGCGACGCCCCCCGCAATCTGGCCGAGGTCCAGGCGGGCGATATCACGCTGTTCCGCCAGTTCTTCCACCAGATGCTGTCACGCGGCGTCTATCTGGCCCCGTCGGCATTCGAGGCCGGATTCATCTCCCTGGCCCATGGCCCCGACGAGATCGACGCCACCCTGGAAGCGGCCGCGGCCAGCCTGACCTGCCTGGTGCGCGATCGCGGATGAACCCGGCGGCCCTTGACGGCCCGGCCTGGCTGACCGGATCGCTGGACTGGATCCAGGCCAATCCGGTGGAAGCCGCTCTCGTGCTGGCGCTGGCCTGCGCCGTTGAAGGTCTGTTCCTGATCGGCATGGTGATTCCCGGCTCGGCGCTGATGTTCGCCGCCGGAGCCGTCGCCGTGGCGGGCGAAATTCCGCTCGGGCCGGTGCTGGTGGTGGCGGCACTGGGCGCCTGGATGGGCGACTGCCTGAGCTACGCCATCGGCGCGCGTTACCGGGCCCAGTTGCCGGCGATCGCCGCGCGCCTGCGCATGCCGGGCGCGATCGCCCGGGGCGAGGACTTCTTTGCCCGCCATGGCGGCAAGTCCATCCTGCTGGGTCGCTTCATCGGCCCCTTGCGCCCGCTGGTGCCGGCGATCGCCGGCGCCGCCGCCATGCGGCCCGGCTTCTTCATCACCGTGGACCTGATCGCGGCGCTGATCTGGGCCCCTGCCTATGCCCTGCCGGGCGTGCTGGTCGGCGCCACCCTCAGCCTGGCGGCGGAGATCACCACCCGCTTCGCCCTGCTGCTGGGCGGCGCTTTGGCCGTGGCCTGGCTGCTCTGGTGGCTGATCAGCCGCAGCGTGCGCCTGGGCCAGCGCCATGCCGAGCCCTGGCTGCTGCGCACCATGGACTGGTCCCACAAGCACCGCCGCCTGGGCAACCTGGGCCCGGCGCTCACCGACCCGAACCAGCCGGAGACCCCGGTGCTGGCCGGCAGCCTGCTGGCCCTCGCCGGCCTGCTCTGGCTGGCCGGCTATGCCTGGTGGCACTGGCCGGGCAGTGCCATCGGACCGCCGGCGCTGGACGACACCATCTACGATACCCTGGCCAGCCTGCTGGGCAGCCGCAGCGGCGCCTTTGCCCTGTACCTGGATGCGATCGGCAGCCTGCGGACCAACCTGCTGCTGGGCCTGGCCCTGTTGCTGCTGTTTGCCAGCCTGCGCCGGCCACGGCTGGCCGCCCACTGGATGGCCGGCCTCTGTGGCGGTGCCCTGCTCGGGCTGTGCCTGCCGGGCAGCGGCATGGCGATTGGCCCCGATGCGGTCCTCGGCCCTCCGGTCAGCATGGCCCTCAGCCTGACCCTGTGGATGTGCCTGGCCGGCCTGCTCACCACCCGCCATGGCGAGCGCCTGCGCATCACGGTCTACGTCGCCACCGGCCTGTTGCTGGGCCTGCTCCTGCTGGCCAAGCTGATGCTGGGCCATGTCAGCTTCAGTCAGGCCCTGCTCGCGGTCCCCGCCACCCTGTTGTGGAGTTCGCTGCTGGTCCTGGGGTTCCGCCGCCACCTGCGGACGCCGCGACCGATGCCGGTCAGCGGCCCGCTGGCCGTGGCCGCCAGCGTCACCCTGGCCCTGCTCGCCCTGCAACCACCCCAGCCCAGCCAGGCCAGCCAGATCATCTGGGAGCAGGCCGAACGGTCGCCCGCCCGGATCAATCTGCACTGGCTGGGGCCGGCCCTGGCGATCGACGCCAGCCTGCGCGAGGCAGGCTGGCAGGGCCTGCCTCCGGCCCAGGGCCGGGACTTTTTCAACTGGCTGCTGCCACGTGCCGAAGCAGACGCGCTGCCGCTGGCGCCGCAGTGGCTGGCGGGCCGCCAACCCGACTTGCGTTACCGCCTGAGCAGCCCGGACGGCCGCGAGCTGATCCTGCGCCTGTGGCATGACCGGGAGCAGCGCTGGCTGGGCCAGGTCGGCGAACTGCGGCTGCGCCACTGGGCCGGTCTGATGCGGGTGCCGGTGACCCAGCGCACCGACGAGGCGATCGCGCTGCTGATCGCGGCCCAGGCCGAGCGCTGGACGGTCAGCCGGACCCGGCGCGAGACCACTCTGTACATCCTGGCCCCGCTGCCACACTGAAATGCGCGGGCCAAGTCCGTAAACTGAAGCGTTTTCCCCGCCTTGCCACCATGAGCCAGACCCAAGACAAGGGCGGATTCATCCGCCGCATGCGCGCCCAGATCAACCGGGGCGACTCCTGGCTGACCTATGATCTGGCCAATCTGCTGCCCGGCGACAAGATCGACGAGTCCGCGCTGGAGGATTTCGAGGACCTGCTGATCCAGGCGGACCTCGGCATGGAGGCCGCCAGCGAGATCAGCGACAAGCTGCGCGCCGGCATCAATGCGGGCCGGATCAAGCGACCGGATCAGCTGCGTGCCGCCCTGCGCCAGGCCCTGATCGATCTGCTGGCGCCCTGCAGCAAGCCACTGGAGGTGCCGGAATTCATCCGCCCCTTCGTGATCATGGCGGTGGGCGTGAACGGCGTGGGCAAGACCACCACCCTGGGCAAGCTGGGCGCCCGCCTGAGCGGGCAGGGCCTGTCCGTGCTCTACGCCGCCGGCGACACCTACCGCGCCGGCGCGGTGGCGCAGCTGGAGACCTGGGCCCAGCGGCTGGAGATTCCGATCATCAGCCAGGGCCAGAATGCGGACCCGGCATCGGTCATCTTCGACGCCTACACCGCGGCCAAGGCACGCGGCGTCGACGTGATGATCGCCGACACCGCCGGTCGCCTGCACACCCAGGGCGGCCTGATGGAGGAGCTGCGCAAGATCAAGCGGGTGATGCAGAAGCACGACCAGTTCGCCCCGCACGAGATGCTCATCGTGGTCGACGCCACCGCCGGCCACAACGCCCTGAAGCAGGCCCTGGAGTTCCACGAGGCGGTGGGCCTGACCGGCATCGTGCTGACCAAGCTGGACGGCACGGCCAAGGGCGGCGCGATCTTCGCCATCGCGCGACGCCTGGCCCTGCCGATCCGCTATATCGGCGTGGGCGAGCAGGCCGAGGACCTGGGCGTGTTCGACGCCGCGGCCTTTGTCGATGCCCTGCTGGGCCTGCCGGCCGGTGACTGAGATCCTGCAGCTGGCCCGGGTCAGCAAGCGCTATCCCACCGGCCAGATCGCGCTGGACGCCATCGACCTCAGCCTGGCCGAAGGCGAGATGGCCTTCCTCACCGGCCATTCCGGGGCCGGCAAGAGCACCCTGCTCAAGCTGATCGCGCTGATCGAGAAACCCAGCCAGGGCCAGATCATCGTCAACGGCCGCAACATCGGGCGACTGCCGGCCGGCCACGTGCCCTACTATCGCCAGAACATCGGCATCATCTTCCAGAACGTGCACCTGCTGCAGGACCGCAGCGTCTACGACAACGTCGCCCTGCCCCTGGTCATCCAGGGCTTCCATCCACGCGACGTGGGCAAGCGGGTACGCGCCGCCCTGGACACGGTCGGCCTGCTGGACATGGAACGCAAGCTGCCGGTGGAGCTCTCCGGCGGCGAGCAGCAGCGGGTCGGCATCGCCCGTGCGGTGGTCAAGCGACCGCGCCTGATCCTGGCCGACGAGCCCACCGGCAACCTGGACCCGGAACTGTCCGCCGACATCATGCGGCTGTTCAGCCGCTTCAACGAGCTGGGCGTCAGCCTGCTCATTGCCACCCACGATATCGCGCTGATCACCCGCATGAACAAGCGTCGCATCATGCTCGCCCACGGGCGCCTGGACAGCGCCGCATGAACGGCAGTCCGGGACTCTCGCTGCAGGCCTGGGCGCAGGCGCATCTGGATGTGGCCCGCGACAGCCTGCGACGCCTGCGCAGCAACGGCCTGGGCAGCCTGCTGACTGTGCTGATGATGGGCTGCGCTCTGGCCCTGCCGGCCAGCCTGTGGGTCCTGACGGAAAATGCCACGGTGGCGACGCGCAGCGTGGAGCAGCAGTTCAGCGTATCGCTGTACCTGGCCGATGATGTCAGCGACACCCGGGGCCGGCAGCTGCTGGGCGAACTGGTCACGGACCCCCTGATCCAGCGCGGCGACTATCTCAGCCGGGAGGACGCCCTGGCGGAGTTTCGCGACTATTCCGGTTTCGGCAGGGCCCTGGACCTGCTCCAGGACAATCCCCTGCCCGCCGTGCTGGTGCTGTGGCCCGCCCCGGGCACCAGTTCCGCCGCGCTGCAGGACTGGCTGCAGCGGCAGGAACAGCGGGCCGAGATCAGCCTGGCCCAGGCCGACGCCGACTGGCTGGCCCGGCTGCAGGCGCTGCTCGCTTTCGGCATCGGGCTGGTCCACATCATGGGCGCGCTGCTGGCCCTCACCGTCGTGCTGGTGGTGGCCAACACCATACGCCTGCAGATCGCCAGCCGCCGGGAGGAGATTCTGGTGATGAAGCTGATCGGCGCCCCGGACGGCTTCATCCAGCGGCCTTTCCTCTATTCCGGGACCCTCTACGGCCTGCTCAGCGGACTGGTGGCCTGCCTCAGCGTGCTGCTGATTCTGGACCTGCTGCAACCCCACATCAGCGCACTCTCGGCCAGTTATGGCAGCACATACGTCCTGCGCGGCATGAGCCTGCGCGAAGCGGCCTGGCTCACCGGCAGCGCCGCCGCGCTGGGCTGGCTGGGCGCCTTCCACAGCGTCTGGCGCCACCTGCGGGATATCGAGCCGGATTGATCCCGGATGGAACTTCCGCCATCTGGCAGCCTCTAAAGTCCAGCTTTAGCACTCTCATGTCATGAGTGCTAAAATGGAAGAGATGACAGGGAGACTTCTGATGTCCAACGCATTGGTGCTCAGTCCGAAAGACCACGCGGCCCTGATGCCGCTGACCGGCAGCCTGGACGCGTACATCGCGTCGGTGAACCGGATTGCGGTACTGGAAGCCGGCGAAGAACGCGCACTGGCCGAAAAGCTGCGTGACGAGGGCGACCTCGCCGCCGCGCAGCAGCTGATTCTGTCGAATCTGCGCCATGTGGTGCACATCGCGCGCGGCTACCTGGGCTACGGCCTGCCGCTGGCGGACCTGATCCAGGAAGGCAATGTCGGCCTGATGAAGGCGGTCAAGCGCTTCGACCCCGAAGTCGGCGTGCGCCTGATCTCCTTCGCCGTGCACTGGATCAAGGCCGAAATCCACGAATTCATCCTGCGCAACTGGCGCATCGTCAAGATCGCCACCACCAAGGCCCAGCGCAAGCTGTTCTTCAACCTGCGCAGCCGCAAGAAGCGGCTGGGCTGGATGAACCAGGCCGAGGTCGAGGCGGTGGCGAAGGATCTGAACGTCAAGCCCGAGACCGTGCTGCAGATGGAGCGGCGTCTGTCCGGCCAGGATCTGGACTTCTCCAGCCTGGGCGGCAGCGGCGACGACGATGAAGCCTACGCGCCCGAGGAATATCTGGCCGCGGACGATTCCGACCCGGCCGACAGCCTGGAGGCCCAGGACTGGCAGGAACGCCAGGCCCGGGTGATCCAGCGGACCCTGGAAACCCTGGACCCGCGCAGCCGCGACATCCTGGAGAAGCGCTGGATGCAGGAGGACGGCAGCAAGCTGGGCCTGCAGGAACTGGCCGACATCTACGGCGTCTCCGCCGAACGCATCCGCCAGATCGAGGCGGCCGCGATGAAGAAGCTGCGCAAGGCGATCGAGGCCTGAGCCTCCAGGCAAACTGAAAAAACCGGCCATGAGCCGGTTTTTTCTTGCCCGAAGGCCGCGTTGCACAAGCCTGGCGCCACCGCAGAGCCTGAAGCGGCCGGGCGGGGCGACGGCCGCGCTCCGCCACCGACCGCTCGCGCATCCCTCACTACCAGCTGTTGCGCAGTTCCCGCAGCTTGAGGAAAACCGTCCGCGGGTCGGGCTGCTCCGGCAGGTCGGGAAAGGCCTCGCGCAGCTTGGCGATCAGGCTGGGGCTTTGCAGGCGGAAGAAGCTGTTGATCTCCTTCTCCAGTGCCAGGGTGGTGACCAGCGGACGGCCCGGGTCCTGCCCGGCGACCTCGCCCTGCAGATCGCGTGCCCGCGCATTGTCCGGCTCCCGATCCAGGGTGAAGCCCAGATTGTTCTCGATGTAGTCATGGCCGGGATAGATGCGGGTGGCATCCGGCAGACCGGCCAGCTGCCCGGCGAAGGTCTCGTACAGCTGTTCCGGATGGCCGCCATGATGGCAGTTGCCGGCGCCGGCATTGAACAGGGTATCGCCGCAGAACAGGGCCGGCTCGTCAGCGTGAGCCAGCAGGCAGATGTGGCACATGGTGTGGCCGGGGGTGTCCAGGGCCTCCAGCTCGACCGTGCGCCCCACCTTCACCACATCCCCGGCCGCCAGACCCCGGTCCATGCCGGAAATCCTCTGCGCCGCCCCGGCATGGGCCAGCAGCTTCGCCCCGGTGGCGGCGATGACCGGGCCATTGCCACCGGTGTGATCGGGATGCTCATGGGTGTTCAGCACCTGGGTGATCTGCCAGCCGCGCCGGGCCGCAAGATCCAGGCACTGGCGATGGTCCAGCGGATCGATGGCCAGCGCCTCGCCGGTTTCGGGGCAGGCGATCAGGTAGTTGAAATTGCGGTAGGCGTTGCCGGTCCAGATCTGCTCGACAATCATCGGCGGGCTCCTTGGCGTTCGCGGCCATGATAACGCGGCCCGAA
>JBFJTN010000114.1:0-11032 GCA_041625325.1 Oceanococcus sp.
GGCCTGGCCCGGCAGCCGCGCCCTGCGCGCGGCCTTCGATGAGGGAGAGGCCGTCGTGCGCGAACGGGTCGAGGCCGAAGTGGCGGCGGTGATCCGCGAGGCCCTGCCGGCCGCGCATTATCGCGGCGCCTCGATCCGCATAGAGAGCGCGCGGCAGGTCGGCGTCGCCATGCGCTGGCTGGCACATGAATGCAAGCGCAGCGAGCCCTTCGAAGTCCTGTGCCGGGAGTTTCGTGTGCAGCTGGAGTTTGGCGGCCTGCCGCTGGAACTGGCGATCGACCGGATCGACCGGGTCCAGTCTGCCTCCGGGCCGATGGACCTGCTGGTCGACTACAAGACCGGACGGGTCAGCCGGGCCGGCTGGGATCCGGACAGCCTGACGGAACCGCAATTGCCGCTTTACGGCAGTGCCGAGGTGCTGGCGGTCGTGAACGAAGTGGTTGCGGGTCAGGCCGCGCGCACGGGCTCTGCGGACCCCTCGCCGATTTCCTGTGACGGCTTGTGCTTTTCCCAGGTGTCGGATACCGAGCCCAAGTTCCTGGCCCTGACCAGCTGGACCGATCGTCTGATCCAGCAGGGTCAGAAGGACCGTCACGGGCTGGAGCCGGACTGGCCGGGGCGGGCGGCTGCCTGGCAGCGGCGGCTGCGGCAGCTGGTCCGGTCCTTCCTGCAGGGCCAGGTCTATTGCGCGAACGTGCCGGCCGGCGCGCTGCGCTTCGACGAAGATCTGGCGGGCCTGATCCGGGCCGGTGAGGCGCCCGGCTACCCGCTGACCGAGGCGGGTGTCGATCCGCTCGAGGCCAGCCTGGACACAGGAGCCGAGGCATGAGCCGGCTGATCAGGCCGGAGGCGGGCAGCGCGTTCCAGCAGGGCCAGGTGCCCGACGCGGCCGAGCGCGCCCGTGCGCTGGACATGGGCCTGCACCCCTTGGTGCGTGCGCCGGCCGGTTCGGGCAAGACCAGTCTGCTGGTCGACCGTTACCTCAAGGCACTGGCCCAGGTGAGAAAACCGGAGGAGGTGGTGGCGATCACCTTCACCAAGAAGGCGGCCACCGAGATGCGCTGCCGGATCATCGAGGCGCTGGCGGACGAGGCCAGCGACAAGCCCATCGTGCAGGCCGCCCAGGCTGCCGACCGCAGGCAGGGCTGGGACCTGCAATCCAATCCGGGCCGCATCCGCACCCTCACCATCGATGCCTTCTGCGCCTCGATCACCCGGCAGCTGCCGCTGACCTCCGGCCTGGGCGGCCCGGGTGCGCCAAGCGAGGATGCCGCGCCGCTGTACGAGGAGGCCATCCTGCGCCTGTTCGCGGAACTGGATCAGCCGGCAGCGGAGCCCGGCAGCGAGGAGGCGCGCCTGCACGCCGCACTGGAGACCCTGTTGCTGACGGCCTCCAACCGGGCCGATCGGCTGCTGGGCCCGCTGTCGCATCTGCTGGGCATACGCGAGCGCTGGCTGGGGCCGCTGCTGGCCCGGCGCTCGGGCGCCGTGGAGGGGGTGCAGGGCGAGGCCCTGCTGCGGCGCTTCATCGGCGCCAGCCTGCGCGAAGCGGATGCCGTGCTGGACGGGACATTCCGGGATGGCCTGCTGGCGGCCTGGGCGGCTCGACTGGAGCAGGGGCATGACCAGGCGCTCGATCCCGCCCTGGATGCGGTGGTGCGCTCGGGGGTATGGCCGAAGCCGGAACCGGAGCAGCTGGGCGCCTGGCGAGGGCTGCTGGAATCCGTCACCACCGGCAAGGGTCAGCTGCTGACGCCGAAGGGTGCCAATGCCACGAAGGGTTGGCCCGCGCAATCGCGCTGCAAGCAACTGGTGAACGAAGTGCTGGAGCCGCTGCGGGACAGCCCCGGCGGCGAGGCGATCAATGCGGTCTTGCCGGCGCTGCTCAAGCTGCCCGATGCGAGCATTCCGGCAGCGGTGATCGACTACACCCAGGCCTTTGATCTGGTCCTTCTGCGCCTGGTCATGCACCTGCATGCGGTGTTCGCCGAAAGCGGCGAAATGGACTTCAGCGAGATCTCGCAAAGGGCCATCGCCGCCCTGCGCGGCATGGATGATTCGATGGCGATCATGGAGCGTCTGGATGCGGCGATCAGCCACCTGCTGATCGACGAGATGCAGGACACCTCCCATGCCCAGCTGGAGCTGATCAAGCTGCTGACCTCGGGCTGGCAGCCGGGTGACGGGCGCAGCCTGTTCATGGTCGGTGACCCGCAGCAGAGCATCTACGGTTTTCGCGACGCCGACGTGTCGATCTTCATCCGCCTGTGGGAGCAGCAGCGCCTGCGGGATCCCGCGCTGTCGCTGGATCTGCCGCTGGCCACGGTGAACCTCGAGACCAATTTCCGCTCCCTGCCGCAGGTGGTGGAGTTCAACAACCGCCTGTTCCGCGCCGTGTTTCCGCAGCGCTCGGACGTGGCTGCCGGTGCGGTGGCCTTTTCCCGGGCCCGGCCCTGGATGCGGCCGGCGGCGGACATCGTGGAGCAGCAGCCGGCGCTACGGGGCCTGGAGGCCGCGGAAGCGGCCCGCTGGCATCGGCATAAGGCCCTGAACGATCCGGGCGGGGAGGCGGCCGCGGTGGTTGCGGCGATCCGCGACGAGATTGCGGCCCAGCCGCAGCGCAGCATCGCCGTGATCGCCCGTGGCAGGGAACAGATGCGGCCGATCATCGCGGGCTTGCGGGACGCCGGCATCGGCTACATTGCGGAGGAGATCGACCGGCTGGACAAGCGCCCCGAGGTGCGTCCGGTCATCGCCCTGGCGCGCGCCCTCTGGCACCGCGCGGACAGCGCGGCCTGGGCCAGCCTGCTGCGTTCGCCGCTGGTCGGTCTGTCCTGGGCGGATCTGCACGCCCTGCGTCTGGAAAATGATGCCCAGGGCCTGAGGGCGGACTGGCCCAGCCTGATCGCCCGTCAGCTGGCGCGGGCTCAGGCGCCCAGCGCGCTCAGCGCCGACGGACTGGAACGCCTGCAAGCTTTCGACAGCCTCTACCGCCGCCTGTCGCAGGGGCCGCAGTACCGCGCCCGCCTGGCGCAGCAGGTCGAGACCCTGTGGCATGCCCTGGGCGGGCCGGCCACCCTGCGCGACGCCAGCGAACTGGCCAATGTGCAGACCACCCTGCGCCTGCTCGCCGAGACGGCGGGCGAGGGCGTGGCCGCCTCGCTGGAAGATTTTCTGCGGCGAATCCAGAGGCTCTACGGTGCGCCGCCAGCGGCGGATGCCCGGGTCAGCCTGATGACCATCCACAAGAGCAAAGGTCTGGAATTCGACAGCGTGCACGTGGTCGGGATCGGCAAGCGCCCGCCGGCGGATGACTCTCCTCTGCTCATCGTCTTCGCCGAGGAAGACGATGTGCTGGTGATTCCCCGGCCGCCTCAGGGCGTCGCGACGGATGAAGGCTGGGAGCGGCTGTATGCCTTTGGCAAGGCCCTGCTGGCCCGGCGTTCGCAGGCGGAGGATCAGCGCGTCGCCTATGTTGCCGGCACACGCGCCAGCGTGAGCGTGCACTGGCACGAGTCCTGGCGGGAGAAGGATGGTGACATGAAGCCGCCGGAGTCGTCCTCGCTGTCCGGGCGCCTGGCCGCGGGCGTGGATGGACTGCCCGCCGAATGCGTGATCGAGCAGCGGGAGATCGCCGGCGGCTTGCCGGCCCCGGTGCCTGAGCCGGATCCCGTATCCCTCGTGCCGCTGAGCTGGCGATTGCCGCCGGGCCATCGGATAGTCATCGGAGAAGACCTGTCCTACGCGCCGGAGATGCGCGAAAGCGCGCGCCCCAGTGAAGGGCTGCTGTCCCCGGCCGAGCGGGGCGCGCATGACGAAGCCCACGAAGGCGCGGCGGACACCCTGAACGTGCTCAGACGGCGCCTGGTGGGTGACATGTTCCATGCGGCCATGGAGCGTATCGCCAACAGCGGGCTGGACCAGTGGGTTGATGCACAGGGATTGCGGCAGGCCGTGCAGGAGCGTCTTGGTGCTTCGCTCACGGCGGGTTTCCGGCGCTACGGCATGCCGGGCGACAGGCTGCCCGAGGCGGTGGCCGAGGTGATGCAGCTGCTGCGCCAGGGCCTGGCCTCGGAGCGCGTGCGCTGGATGCTGTCTGAGCATGCCTGGCAGCGTGCCGAATATCCGCTGTCAGGCTATCTGGATGGTCGCTGGGTCAGCGCCGTGATCGACCGCTGTTTCGAAGATGGCGACAGTCTCTGGGTGATCGATTACAAGACCGGGGCGCGCAGTGACGAAGGCGCCGCGCAGTACGCGCGACAGCTGCAGGAATACGCGCGGCTGATGGCCGAGTTGCGGCCCGGCAAAGCCATTTGCACGGCGATCTACTGGGCTCGGGAGGTCAGACTGGAACCGCTGTGAGGCGAGCGGGCCGGGCGCCGGCTGGCGGCGGGTCCGGCCAGCCGCCAGGGATTCCCGGCCCGGATGCGTTGGCTCAGGCCTTGCGCGCGCCATTACTGGCCAGCTGCACCAGCACGGTGGCCCCCGCGGGCATCCCGGCGGCGATGCTGGCGGCCAGGGCCAGGGCGCGGCGATTGGCTTCCTGATGGCCGGGGGTCGACGTGACCGACCGCTGACCGGCCAGTTTGGGCGCGGCGCAATATTTCACCCGGTTGGCCTTGCGCAGCCAGTCGTGTTCGCGGCGGGCACGCATGTCGATCGGCTCCTGGGCGCCGCCGTCTGCAGCCTGCTCATCGGCCTCGATGCAGTACATCCGCGTGGCGTCGTGGTCCAGGAAGGACAGCAGCATGCTGATCCCGCTCTGACCGCTTTCCGCACAGGTCACGATCGCATCCGGCTTCGACCTGACGCGGCGGGCATTCAGCTGGTCCTGCACCGCGCGGCCCAGCACCGTCTGGATGTCACGAATGATTCCGCTGTAGGGCGCCGGGCCGCTGCCCAGGTCGCACACATAGTAGGTGCTGTCCGAACTGGCCAGCATCTTGTTCAGCGCCAGAACCCGGGCGTCCGCCTCGGCGTCATTGGCTTCGGCGGCCGTGTCCGGCCAGTGAACGATGACCTGGTCTGATTGCAGCTTGCGGGCGGCGTCGGGGTGGCTGGCGGCCAGCTGCGCGTCGATGAAGATCTCGCAGCTCAGCTTGCCGGCGCTGTCTTCCACACCGCGCACCACGGCGAGCGCGTGCTCGATGGAGCGGGCCGCGGTCACGACATGCCGATAGCCCAGCTGGCCGGCGATCAGCACCTGCGCCCGGGCGTTGAAGCTGACCGGGTGGAAGGCGCCCGCATTGCCATGCCGAACGACGATGGTCGCGCCGTGGGCAGGAGCATTCTTGCGCGCCCAGCGGCCCAGTTCGCGGCTGGAGTCGAAGCCTTTCGCCATGTTGTGGATGGCCTTTTCCAGATGCTTCCACTGGGCGGTGTAGCGGGCGCGCAGCGCTTCCAGCGCCGGTTGGGCCCGCCGATAGCTGAGCGAATCATAGTGCCGGTTGCTCTCGCGTCTGGTCGCGGTGCCGCCAAGACTGCAGCCCGCCTCGAGCGCGTCGCCCCGGAACAGGGGGTGGTCGGGCATCAGGTCCTTGCCCCAGGCCAGCATGGTGGCGACACGGGGGTCCTTGGGGTCGCTGAGCTGCTCGCGCAGGATCAGGTGCTCGGTCATGAACACCTCGGCATTGCCGACCGTGTAGGCGATCTCCAGCAGCTTGAAGCGGATGTCGATATTGCGGGGATCGATCGCCAGGCGCTGGCGGAACAGCATTTCCAGGTCGCCAAACAGGCCGGGCAGGGATTCGGGGGTCTCGTCCAGATCCACCAGCTGGGTGGCGCTGGGCTGACGCAGCGGGGCAGAGGAGCGGGACCGGCGCTTGCGGGCCGATGGCGCAAGCGGCACGACCTTGGACTCGGCAGCCGGCGGCGCAGCATGCGTGCCCTGCGGCAGCGGCTTGGTCAGGATGTCCTTGCGCCGGGCGCCGGCCGCCGGGTCTGTCGCTGTCTTGCGCGCGGTCGGCGTCACCACCGCGGCGGCCAGCAGGCCGGAGGAAGCGAAGGTGGCGATGGAGTCGGTCAGTAGGCTGATCATGAGGTCTGTCCCTGGGAAATCGGATGAGAGTCGGTCGGTGTCTGGAACACTCTTTCCACAAATCATGCCAATCGCCATGTCAAGAAAAAGTATTGGAAAACATGGGTGTGCAGAGGGGGCTCCGGAACGCCCGCAGGCCGGTTGGCGTGACAGCTCGGAAAACGATTCGCAATTTGCCAATCCGCGACCGATGACGCCGGCAGCCGACCACCGCTGCGGGCGGACGCTCTGGCATGGCCCCCAGGGCACAGCCATGGCAGAGTGATGCCTCCGGAATTCTGGGAAGACGCTGGGTGGATCGACAGGCTATGGCTTCGCGACGCGGGCGCCGGGTACGTGCCTGCGCGGTCTGCGATCTGGTCGTCAGCATGCCGGTGCTGGGCCGGGGCGAATCCGCCCGCTGTCCGCGCTGTCACCACCTGATGCAGCGGCGGCCGAAGGCGGTGCTGCAGGCGGAGGCGGCCAGCTGCCTGGCCGCTCTGATCATGCTGGCCGCGGCCTTGCCCTTCACCTTCGTCAGTTTCGAGCTGCAGGGTGCGCGCCAGGAGATGGATCTGCTGGATGCCAGCATGCAGCTGTTCGCCGTGGGTTATCCGCTGCTGGGTGTCGTGATCGTGCTGGCCATCACGCTCATACCCGCCCTGTACCTGCTCAGCGTGGCCTATCTGCACGTGGGGCTGCTGGGTGCCCGAAAGCTGCCGCTGGCCCGTCCTCTGGTCCGCATGCTGCGCCAGCTGGAGCCGTGGATGATGGCGGATGTGTTCCTGGTCGCCGCGCTGGTCAGCATGGTCAAGATTGCGGGTGATGCCGACGTGTCCTTCGGCCTGTCCTTCTGGGCGTTCGGCGCCTTCGTGCTGCTGATGATCTACACCATTGCCGAGGTCAATTATGATGCGCTGTGGATGCGTATCGAGGGAGATCCATTGCCACCTCCACGGGCTTGTACGGGCGAAAATGCCAGCGCGCAGGGGCTGCAGCCCTGTCATTGCTGTGGCCAGCTGCTGGAGGGCGACATCGCGCAGCCGGGTCGCTGTCCGCGCTGTGATGCACGGCTGGCGGGCGCGCCGCGCACGGCCCTGCAGCAGACCTGGGCGCTGCTGCTCACCGCGCTGATCCTGTACATCCCGGCCAATGTCTATCCGATCATGGTGACCACCACCCTGGGTGATACGGTCGCCTCGACCATCGTCAGCGGGGTGGCGCTGCTCTGGGCCAAGGGTTCCTGGCCGATTGCGCTGGTGATCTTCATTGCCAGTGTGCTGGTGCCCGTGATCAAGATGCTGATCCTGTTCTGGCTGTGCCTGGTCAGCAGTCGGCCGGACCTGGCCGGTCCGGGACTGCAGCATCGTCTGTTCCAGATCACCGAGTTCATCGGTCGCTGGTCGATGGTGGATGTGTTCGTTGTCGGCATCCTGGTGGCGCTGATCCAGCGTGGCAGCTTCATGAGCGTGTTGCCGGGGCCTGCCGCCATGGCCTTCTGCGCCGTGGTGATCTTCACCATGCTGGCAGCGCGGGCTTTTGATTCCCGCCTGATCTGGGCCCGGGCGACAGCGGCCAGTGGCCAGGGCGCGGGCTGATGCAGGCGACCCAGGCCCTCAGAGAGAAGGCGCGGCGGGTGTCACCGGTGTGGTTCGTGCCGCTGGTGGCCGCCGCGATTGGTCTGTGGATGGCCTGGCACAGCTACTCCACCCGTGGCAGCCTGATCACTATCAGCATGGATACGGCCGAGGGTATCGAGGCCGGCAAGACGCTGATCAAGGCGCGCAATGTCGCGGTGGGGCGGGTCGAGTCGGTGCAGCTGTCGGAGGCTTTCGATCACATCGTGGTGACCGCCCGGATGGCCCCGGGGGCCCAGCGACTGCTGCGTGTGGATACCCAGTTCTGGGTGGTCAAGCCGCGCATCGGGCGCGGGGGCATTTCCGGGCTGGGGACGGTACTCTCTGGCGCCTTCATCCGGCTGCAGCCGGGACAGACGGACAGCTATTCCGACGAATTCGTGGCCCTGGAACATCCACCGGCCACGCCGCTGGATGCGCAGGGGCTGCGGGTGGCGCTCAGCAGCGATCAGGCCGATGCCGCCAACGCCGGTGACCCGGTCAGCTTCCAGGGATACGATGTCGGCCGGGTGGAAAGTGCCGAGTTCGACATCACCACCCGCCAGCTGCGCTACCGCCTGTTCATCCGGCCGCCCTTCGATCGGCTGGTCACCAGCAACACCCGCTTCTGGTCGCGTTCCGGCCTCAGTGTGACGCTCAGTTCGGAGGGCCTGTCGGTGGACGTGAGCTCGCTGGAAGGCCTGTTCGGCGGCGGTATCGCCTTCGGCGTGCCACCGGGGCTGAGCCAGGGCGAGCCGGTCGCGGAAAACACCCACTTCGTCCTTTATGCCGATGAGGAAGCCGCCCGGCAAGGCAGCTTCGACCGCCACCTCAGCTACATCCTGCTGATCGAGGACACGGTGCGTGGCCTCAGCCAGGGAGCGCCGGTCGAGTACCGCGGCGTGCGGGTCGGCACCGTGGCCGAGGTGCCCTATCAATTCCGCAACGCCAGGCTGGATGCCCTGATCCGAGCGGCGATTCCGGTGCTGATCCATATCGAGCCACAACGCCTGGGGCCCTTCGGGGGTGCCGCCGATGACCAGACCTGGCGAGCCCGCTTCGACGATCTGATCGAAGACGGACTGCGCGCCTCGCTCAAGGCCGGCAATCTGCTGACCGGCGCGCTGTTCGTGGATCTGAACTTCTATCCGGATGCCAGGCCGGTGACGCCCGGCACACCGGTTGACGAACTCAGGGAATTTCCCACCGTGTCCAGTGGCCTGACCCAGCTGGAGCACAAGCTGGGCCGCACCCTGGACAAGATCAATGCGCTGCCCATCGAGCCGGTGCTGGAACAGCTGGGAGGACGCCTGGATGAGGCCGCCGGCCTGCTGGAGCGGCTGGAAGCGGCCACCGGGCGCCTGGATCAGCTGCTGGCCAGTCCGCAGACCCAGGCGCTGCCCCAGGCCCTGCTGCAGTCGCTGGAAGAGATGCGGCAGACCCTGGCCGGATTCCAGGCCGGTGGGCCGGCCTATGAGGATCTGGGCAGCACATTGCGGCGCATCGACCGCATGCTGCAGGACCTGCAGCCGCTGCTGCGGACTCTCGATCAGCGCCCCAATGCCCTGATCTTCAATGCTGATCGCGCACAGGACCCCGAGCCGAGGGCGAGCCAACCATGAAACACCTGCCGATCCTTGCCGCCGCCGGCCTGTTCGCCTGCGCCAGTGCGCCGACCCTGCAGCATTACCACCTGCCGGCCCTGAATCAGACGCCGACTGTGGATGTGGGGGCATCGACCCGCCTGCTCAGCCTGCTGCCGGTCAGCCTGGCCCGGCACATCGATCGGCAGGGCTTGCTGTACCAGGGCAGCGACATCGAGATCAGCGAAGCACATGGCCACCGCTGGGCCGAGCCCCTGGAGGATCAGCTCGGCCGTGCGCTGAGGCTGCAACTCGGCCGTCAGATGCCCGGAGTGAAGGTACTGCCCGCGCGCAGCCTGGGCCCGCTGGACGGGGTGACGCAGCAGTTGCTGGTGCATGTGGAGCGCTTCCAGGGGCGTTACGACGGTGTCGCCGTGCTCAGCGGCTACTGGCTGCTGCGCGATGCTTCGGGGCGCCTGCTCGCCAACGGGAATTTCAGTCTGGAGCGGGCCCTGGAAGCCGATGGCTATCCGGCCCTGGTGAACAGCCTGGATGCGGCCTGGACCCAGGTGGGCGCCGAACTGGCCAGGGCCCTGCGCGAACACTCATGAGCCTGAGCCTGAGCGTCACCATGTACTGGTTGGGGCAGGCCGCAGTGGCCAGCGTGGCCGCCGCCGCCGTGATCGAAGCCGGCCGCAAGCGCTATGACCTGTTCGGCATGCTGGTCATCGCGATCAGTGCCGCCCTGGGCGGCGGCTCCCTGCGCGACCTGTTGCTGGACCGGCCGGTGTTCTGGGTCAAGGACCAGACCTATCTGATGACCGCGCTGATCGCCGCCCTGGCCACCTTCGTCCTCGCGCCCAGGCGGCAGGTGCCCCTGCGCTTCTTCCTGATCACCGATGCCCTGGGCCTGGCCCTGTTCACGGTGGTCGGCACCCGGGTCGCGCTGAGCCTGGATACGCCCTGGCTGCCGGCTTCCTTTCTCGGCGTGGTGACCGGCGTGATGGGCGGCATCCTGCGGGATATCCTGTGCAACGAGGAACCGCTGGTTTTTCAGGGGCCGCTGTATGCCACGGCAGCCTGGGCCGGCTCACTGGTCTACATCGTTTTCATCAGCGCCGGGCAGAGCGGCCAGCTGGCCGCGGCGGCAGGTGGCGCGCTGATCCTGCTGCTGCGCTGGGCCGCGCTGCGCTGGTCTTTGCGCCTGCCGTCCTTCGGCGCCTGAGCCCTCAGGTCGGCCCGCGCCCTGCCGTCCGGCACGATCGTCCGGAGGGCTGCGCTCGACCTGTCGCGCCAGCAGGGCTAACCTGAGCGCCGGGACCCATGAGCAAGAGGAGCGGACCGATGGACGATGCCCACATCTCGCCGGCGCTGGCCGCACTCGATCTGATCAGCGAGCATCTGCCGGCGGATCGATCGACCGTCGGAGTCGAAGAACTCCACCGCGCCTGCGGCGGGCTCAGCAAGAGCGCCTTTCGCGATGGCCTGCGCATTCTGGCCGAGCGCGGCGTGATCCGCTTCGTGGGCGGAGCCGAAGGGGAGGGCGCGCGCATATCGGTGGTCTGAGCCCGCACAGCTCCAGCTCGGGTTGTCCGGACGCGCGAAGTTGGGCCTGACCGGAGAAATCCGAGCCTAGATCAGACGATTCTGGCGCGCCAGCGCGGCCGCGGCGCTGCGGCTGCGTACGCCGAACTTCTCGTAGATGTTGTGCAGGTGCCACTTCACCGTGGCGACCGAGATCAGCAGTTCGTCGGCCAGCTGCTGATTGGCCAGCCCGGCCGACACCAGCCTGAGAATCTCCACCTCGCGGTCTGTCA
>JBFJTN010000115.1:0-10932 GCA_041625325.1 Oceanococcus sp.
ACACCTGCTGCCCACCGATTTTCCGGCCATCCGGCGGCGTCGTCTCAGCACCCTGCAGGCCAACCTCGGCTACCTGTGCAACCAGAGCTGCCTGCACTGCCACGTCAATGCGGGACCGACCCGTACCGAGCTGATGGACGGCGAGACCATCACCCTGCTGCTGCAGTTCCTGGAGCGCCAGCAGCTGACGACCCTGGATGTCACCGGCGGGGCGCCGGAGATGAACCCGCACTTCCGCAGCCTGCTGAGCGGCGCGCGCGAGCTCGGGGTGCACTGCATGGACCGCTGCAACCTGACCATCATCGAGCAACCCGGCTACGACTGGGTGGTGCCCTTCCTGGCCGGGCACGAGGTGGAGGTCGTCGCCTCGCTGCCCTGCTACCTGGAGGACAACGTGGATGCCCAGCGGGGCAGTGGCGTTTTCCAGCAGTCCATCGCGGCCCTGCGCAAGCTGAATGCCGCCGGCTACGGCCAGACCGATTCCGGCCTCCACCTGAATCTGGTCTACAACCCGCAGGGACCCAGCCTGCCGCCGGGCCAGGAAGCCCTGGAGGCGGATTACAAGAGCCACCTCGCCGACGAATTCGGCGTGGTCTTCAATCAGCTGTTCACCCTGGCGAACATGCCGATCAAGCGCTTCGGCAGCACCCTGCTGTCGAAAGGCCAGTTCGGCGACTACATGAGCCTGCTCAAGAACAGCTACCGCGAGGACAATCTCGAGGCGGTCATGTGCAAGGACCTGATCAGCGTCGACTACCGCGGCTACGTCTACGACTGTGATTTCAACCAGATGCTGAACCTGCCGCTGGGCGGCGAGCGGCGCCACCTGTCCGAACTGCTGGACAGCGACTTGGAAGGCGCCCCGATCAGCATTGCCGAGCACTGTTACGGCTGCACCGCCGGACAGGGCTCCAGTTGCGGCGGCGCGCTCAGCGCCTGAACTCACCAGGAGGGAACACCATGACGGTTGCCAGCGTGCTGGAACGCTATTCCGAGGGCGCCAAGGAGCGCCAGGACGCCCTGTGCTGTCCGGTCAGCTACGACCCGCAGCTGCTCAAGCTGCTGCCGGACGAGATCATCGAGCGCGATTACGGCTGCGGCGATCCCTCGCGCTATGTGCGGCCCGGTGACACGGTGCTGGACCTGGGCTCCGGTGGCGGCAAGATCTGCTACATGGCGGCTCAGCTGGTCGGTGAGGGCGGCCAGGTGATCGGCGTCGACATGAACGACGACATGCTGGACCTGGCCCGACGCCATCAGGCCGAGATGGCCCGGCGCATCGGTGGCGACCGGGTGCGTTTTCACAAGGGCAAGATTCAGGATCTGGCCCTGGATCTCGACCACGCCGCGGCCTGGCTCGCCGAACATCCGGTCACGGACAGCAGCAGCCTGCTGGCCTATGAAAGCTGGTCCCGCGAGCAGCGCCTGGCCGCACCGATGATCGCGGACGATTCGGTGGATCTGGTCGTGTCCAACTGCGTGCTCAATCTGGTGGATCAGGGCGAGCGCGCCCACATGATCCGCGAGATTCACCGCGTGCTGCGGCCCGGTGGCCGGGTGGCCATCTCCGACATCGTCAGTGACGAGACGGTGCCGCAGCGCTTGCAGCAGGATCCCGAGCTGTGGAGCGGCTGCATCAGCGGCGCCTTTCAGGAAGCGGCCTTCCTGCAGGCCTTCGTGGAGGCCGGCTTTCACGCCGTGGCCTATGACAAGTGGGATGCGCAGCCCTGGCAGGTGGTCGAGGGCATCGAGTTCCGCTCGGTCACCCTGACCGCGGTCAAGGGGGCGGGCCGCGACTGCATCGACCGCGGCCATGCGGTGATCTACAAGGGCCCGTTCAGTTCGGTCTGGGACGAGGAAGGCCATGAATTCCGCCGCGGCGAACGCATGGCGGTCTGCGAACGCACTTTCCGCTACCTGACCGAAGGCCCCCTCAAGGAACAGTTCATCGGCATCGCGCCAGCCCGGCTGTGGGAACCGCGGGCCTGGTGTGCCCCCTCCGGCACCACCCGTCCGGCCGCCGATACCAAGGGCGGCCAGCATGCCGGTGGCGAAGCCTCAGGCGGCTGTTGCTGAGCCCGCGAGGGCCGACCGCGCCGCCTCGCCAGCTCAGTGCAGGGTCTGCTGGGCCGCGCTCTTGCCGCGGGCCGGCCGGCTCACGACTCTGGACGTGATGGCGGCAGTCACCCGCCGCTGCCGGTAGCGCTGCAGCGCCGAGCCGGTAGCGCTGCGGGCCGAGCGCTGATTGAGCAGGCGCCGGATGCGCGCCCGATCGGCCGCGTTCAGCGCGGCGTAGCCCTCGTCCAGGGCGCGCTCCACGCAGTCGCGGTCGCCGCGCCCCAGCGAGGCGCACATCACCAGATCTTCCAGTGCCGTGTTCATGTCTTCCATAGCTCCCACCCCTGTTGTGACTGTGTGGGATCACTGTGGCGCTGCGGATGTGAAGAAAACGTGTGGCGAGGGCACGCCCCTTGCATGGAGTCAAAAAACCGCCGGACGGGCCGCCGATCCGGGCGCTCGGGCAGGCTGAAAACAAAAGAGCCCGCCGATGCGGGCTCTTTGCCTTGCGCCGTCGGCAGGCCTCAGTAGCGCAGGTTCATCTGCAGATAGGCGAACTGGCCCGGCAGGTCATACAGCGAGGCGTCGTAGCCGTTCAGCGAGCAGCTCAGGCAGACCGGCGGGTCCTCGTCCAGCACGTTGTTGATGCCGGCGGTCAGGCTCAGATCGCGCTGCCCGGGCAGCTGCCAGACCGCCCGCAGGTCGTGGTACAGGGTGGCATCCAGCGTGTTGGTGCCGGCCTCGGGATTGCCGCAGATCGGGTAGCTGGCCAGATCGCCGCACTGTTCGGTCAGCGCGGACAGATAGCGCATGGACCAGCTGGCGCTGATGTCACCGCGGCTGAAATCCAGGCGCAGGGTGGAGCGCCAGCGGGGAATGCCGCTGTCCGCGACTTCCACACCCACCGCACTGGGTTCGGGCAGGCCGGTGGCGCGGGACACGGCGCGATAGCGTTCCACCCGGGTCGCCGACCAGTTGGCGCCGAACTGGCCGATGGCCAGTGCCGGTGCGCGCCAGTCCACCGCCAGGTCCAGACCCTCGGTATCGATACGGCCCAGATTCAGCAGGCTGTTGTCGAAGCCGTTGATGCCACCGGTGGGGCTGCGCGAGATGCCGCCGCAGAAGCTGTCATCCAGCGTGGCCACGCAGCGGTCCAGCTGGGTCTGGGCGTCCACGGCCTGGATCGCGTCGTCGACGGCGAGGTCATACCAGGTCAGCTCGATATCCAGATGCTGGGCCCAGGCGCTGTTGCGGGCCCAGTCCGGGCTCCAGACCAGGCCCATGGTCAGGCTTTCGGCGGTCTCGGCATCCAGCGCCGGGTTGCCGCCGGTGCGCACGGAGATCTGCGGATTGGCCTGTTCGTAGGTCGGCGGCACGCCCAGCGCGGCGCAGTTCTGCTGGGTCTGCGCATCCTGGGGCTGGGAGCAGGGGTCGGTCAGCTGGGCGTCGAAGCGGGCGGGTGAGCCATACAGCTCGCCCACCGACGGGGCGCGGAAGCCCTCGGCCCAGGTGGCGCGGGCCAGCACCGTCGGCAGCACCTGCCAGCGCAGGCCCAGCTTGCTGTTCACGGTGGAGCCGAAGCTGGAATAGTCGGACCAGCGGCTGGCCAGCGACAGGTCCAGCGATTCGGCCATCGGGTAGCCGCGCAGCAGCGGTACGGAGAACTCGGCGTACAGCTCGGTCACGTCATAGCTGCCGCTGGTCGGCAGGGACGGCACGCCATTGCCCTCGCCACGCACCACCACCGGGTCGGGGTTGTAGCGGCCCTTGACCTCACGCCATTCCAGGCCGGCGGCGAAATCGATCGAGCCGGTGCTCAGGTCCCAGGCCGAACCCGAGACATTGCCGCTGAGCAGCAGCAGGTCCTGCTCGCTGCGGTCGACCTCGACGAACTGGATGTAGTCCAGCATGGCCGGGGTGATGGTGCCGGGACCGCCGAAGAAGTTCAGCGGCACGCAGTCACCGCTGCAGTCGGCCACCGGGCCCAGGGCGCGGGCGATGTGGGCGATGTTGTAGGTGCCATGCACGGTCTGTTCGGCGTCGTTGCTGGCGCTGACCAGATTCAGGTCCCAGAACAGGGGCCGGGCGAATCCGTAGTAGTCGCCGCTGAGGCCGGTGGCCAGGTACAGCGTATCGACGTTCTGGCGGAACAGGCGCGGCCCGCCCTCGATCGGCCGGCGACCGGCGAAGATCAGATTGTCTTCCGGGTCCAGGGCGATGCCGAAGGGATTGAAGGGATTGTCCGCGGCCACTCCGACCGTATCGGCCAGGCCGCCGGTACCGGCTTCCGGGCCGATGAAGATGGGCTCGGGTGCGGCGCGGTTCAGCGACTCGCGCTGCTGGAACATCAGCCGCAGGTAGGCGGTGCCGGTCTGGCCGAAATCGTACTGGCCCTGGGCGAACAGCGAGGTCCGCTCGGACGGGGTCAGCAGCAGATTCTGCGGGGCGAAGTTGTACCGGTCGGCATTGGTGAAGGGATGGAAGCCGTCAGGGAAGTCCTGCACGAAGTCGGGCGCGGCGGCGACTCCGTTGGCGGTGATGTTGCACAGGGGCGTATCCGGCAGGTCGTCGCCGTCGGTATCCACGCTCGGGCACAGGCCGTCGGCCTCGTCGTCGTTGAAGAACAGGCTGCGGGTGGTCGGCGTGGCCGAACTGCCGAAGTCCACCCCGCTGCCCGGGCGGGGGAACTGGCCACCGATATAGTCGGCGGAGGAGATCAGGTTCTGGTCGTACCAGCTCAGATCGGCGAAGTAGCGATAGTTGCGGCCCGCGCCACCGTAGCTGGCGGACAGCGTGCTGGTGAGGCCGTCGCCGGTGCTGTGGTCGCCCAGATACAGACTCAGGGCCAGATCATCCTGGGCCGTGCGCGTGATGATGTTGACCACGCCGGCGATCGCGTCCGAGCCGTACAGCGCCGAGGCCCCGTCGGTCAGCACCTCGACCCGCTCGATGGCGGCCAGCGGAATGGTGTTCAGGTCCACCGCGGCCGAGACGCCGGAGGCGGAGGATTCATTGACCCAGCGCAGGCCATCGACCAGCACCAGCACCCGCTTGGCGCCGAGATGGCGCAGGGACAGGGTGCTGGAGCCGGAGCCGACCCCGCCGCCGTCGGCGGGAAAGCCGAAATTGCCGGCCGAGTTGAACTTGGTGTTCAGCGAGGAGCCGCTCACCGACAGCCGCTGCATGATGTCACCGATCGAGGTGACCCCGGCGGCGGCCAGATCATCCGCGCTCAGGCTGAGGACCGGATTGGCCTCTTCCGTGGCGGTGCGGCGGATGCGCGAACCGGTGACGACGATGGCATCCAGCCGGACGCTGTCGTCCTCCACCGCCGGTACCGCGTCGACCGGCAGGGTGATCCGTTCCAGGTCCGCCGTATCGTCGTCGGCCTGGGTGGTCTGGGCCAGGCTGCCGCTCGCGACGAACGCGATGGCGGTGCCGGCAATCCAATGGAATGTCCGCATCTGAATCTCCCCTGTGGGCCGGCGAGGGCCGACCTTCCCCTGAATCGGGCCCGGCCAGGGGCCGGGCGAGCGAGGAGCAGTGTACCCGCCCGGCGGCAGGATCAGTAGATCAGCTTGCGCCGGCGCGGGGTGGCGGCGTCCTCGCTGCTTTCCTGGGCCTGCTCCAGGCCGAGCTCGGTGGCCGTTTCCGCTTGCTGTTCGCCCGGGCAATGGCCGGCCCGGAAGCGGCGGGAGTCCTCGATCAGCAGGACGTCGCAATCCCAGTTCAGGCTGAAGCCCCGACGCTGCTGCGGCGTGTCGCCGGGCAGTTCGATGACGCCGACCTCGCTGACGGACTCGTCGCCGGCTTCGGCATGGGCCGGGCCGTTGCCCAGGCACAGGGCCAGCAGTACGGCGCTCAGGTGGCGGCAGGAGTCACGGGAGGTCATTGAGGGCCCAGTCATAGCGGTCATCGTCGATACTGCTCAGACGCATGAGGCGCGATTTCAGTTCCGTTTCGGCGTAGCGCTGCAGGTGCGCGATGACCGCCTGGTCGCTGCCGCCGAAATCCTCGGCAAACCAGACATAGATGCTGGAGACGATCAGCCTGCCGTCCTCGATGCTGACCCCGCGGGGATGATTGACGTAGCGCCGGGCGCCGGCCTCGAGCATCTGCTCCAGCCTGTCGGCGGTATAGGCTTCGGGCGCGAGGTCCGGGCAGCCCAGCGAGGCGCAGTTGACGGCATAGTGGATGCGCGGATCCCGGAACAGCGGACGCAAAATGCGGTGTTCGATGTCATTCAGGCTGAGCTTGCGGCCGTCCACTTCCAGCAGCTTCTTGTCCCAGGGGCCGAAGCTGAACAGGCCGGACTTGATCCTGGTGATGCTGCGCAGCGGATAGTGGTCCAGGATCAGTTCCACGGTGGCGGCGTTGTAGAGGTTGATCCAGTAGGCCATCTGATCCGCGCGCGGCCAGGCCTGCGGTGGCTGGCCCTGCAACTGCTTCAGATAGGCCTGCAGCGAGGCCCGGTCGGCGCTGCTGACCCGCCCATAGGCGACCCGGTAGGGCTGGCTGCCCCGGTCCACGTAACGGTCGAGGAAGGCGCTCCAGACCGCGTGGTCCGCGGTGGCCTCGACGGTCGGCGTTCGCATCTGCCAGTGCGGCCAGGGGTCCGCCCTGGGGGCGGCCAGAAGCGTGAATGGAAGCAGGATCAGCACCAGGGGCGTCAGGATTTTCATCGGCACAGGATTCTACGGGAGCTCTACTGCATGAGACCGTGGTCCCGGCCGCTGTCTTGCAACGGGGGCGCAGGCGGGCCCGTTTTCCATCGGCGTGATGCTTTTGGCATGCTGGGCGTCTGCCCGGCCCGAGCACAGGGGGAGACACCATGGCCAACTATCTGCTTGCGATTGATCAGGGAACCACCAGCACCCGCGCGATCGTGTTCGACCGCGATGCCCGGCGTTGCGGCACGGGGCAGAAGGAATTCGAGCAGCATTACCCGCACCCCGGCTGGGTCGAGCACGACGCCAACACCATCTGGCAGGACACCCTGGAGGTCTGCCGCCTGGCTCTGGCCGAGGCCGGCATCGGGGCCGGGGATGTGGCCGCCTGCGGCATCACCAACCAGCGTGAAACCACGGTCATCTGGGATCGCGCCAGCGGCGAGCCGATCGCCCGCGCCATCGTCTGGCAGGACCGACGCACCAGTTCCGTCTGCCAGCAGCTGCAGCGGCAGGGGCGCGGCGACTGGCTGGCCGAGCGCACCGGCCTGTTGCTGGACCCCTATTTCTCCGCCACCAAGATCGCCTGGCTGCTGGACCACGTGCCCGGCGCCCGGCAGCGGGCCGAGGCCGGCGAGCTGGCCTTCGGCACCATCGACAGCTGGCTGGCCTGGAAGCTGACCGGTGGGCGCTCGCACGTGACGGACGCGACCAATGCCTCGCGCACCATGCTGTTCAACATCCGGACCCAGGACTGGGATGACGAGCTGCTGGCCTTTTTCGGGGTGCCGCGGGCCCTGCTGCCCAAGGTGCTGGACTCGGCCGCCGACTTCGGCCGGATCCAGGCCGCGCACCTGGGGGCCGAAATCCCGATCGGCGCCATGCTCGGCGACCAGCAGGCGGCCACCGTCGGTCAGGCCTGCTTCGAACCGGGCATGGTCAAGAGCACCTACGGCACCGGCTGTTTCGTGATGCTGAATGTGGGCGAGCAGTTCGTGCGCTCCAACAACCGCCTGCTGACCACCGTGGCCTACCGGCTGGCCGGCAAGCCCACCTACGCGCTGGAAGGCAGCATCTTCGTCGCCGGGGCGGCGGTGCAGTGGTTGCGTGACAGCCTGCGCCTGATCGGCCATGCGGCGGATACCGAAAAGCTGGCCCGCAGCGTCGAGTCCACCGGCGGGGTCTATCTGGTGCCGGCCTTCACCGGCCTGGGGGCCCCCTACTGGGATCCGGATGCGCGCGGCGCGCTGATCGGCCTGAGCCGCGCGAGCGGCTTTGCCGAGATCGCCCGCGCGGCGCTGGAATCGGTCTGCTACCAGACCAAGGACCTGCTCAACGCCATGGCCGAGGACGCCGCGCCGCCGCAAACCCTGAGGGTCGACGGGGGCATGGTGGCCAACGACTGGCTGGTGCAGTATCTGGCCGATACCCTGCGCATCCCCATCGAGCGTCCTCAGGTGCTGGAGACCACAGCGCTGGGGGTGGCCTTTTTCGCCGGTCTGCAGGTGGGGCTGTACCGTGACCTGGACGAAATCGCCGCCTGCTGGCAGCGCCAGGGCGGCTTCGAGCCCGGTCGCGAGGAATCCAAGATGAGCGCCCGCTATGCCGGCTGGAAGGAAGCGGTCCAGCGGGTGCTCAGCAAACCGCAATGAGTCATTGAGAGCGTCACCGTCATGAACCCAGGTATCGACCAGATTCTGTTTGGCATCGCGGGCCTGAATGCCCTGGCCGCTGTCGCCCTGGGCTTCCGTGCCCTGCACTCCAGGGCCGGCACCTGGGCCATGGTCCTGGGCCTCTTGCTGGCTCTGGCTGCGCTGGGTCTGGGGTTGGTGCACCAGGGTCAGGAGCGTCTGCTGCCGCTGTGGTGGTTCAGCTGGTCCCTGCTGCCGGTGCTGTTCCTGCCCCTGGCGGTGGCGGTGGCCAATGTCGGCTTGCTCCGGCAGCTGTTGCTGTTCTTCAATCTGTGCCTGGGGATTCTCGCTGCCGGACTCAGCTACTGGCTTTACACCCAGCTGCAGCGACAGCCTGCGGGTGCGCCCAGCCTGGTGCAGCTGCCGCCCCAGGCGCTCTATCTGTTCGGCTGGGGCGGCGCGCTGTGGCTGATGGCCCTGCTCGATACCCTGCTGCAGTGGCTGCGCTGTCACAAGCCGGCGGATCGTCAGCGTCAGCTGATCTTCCTGTTCGTGCTGCTGGGCCTGGCGCTGGGTCTGGGCCTGGACGCCTACGCCTACCTCGGCGGGGCGGTGGCGCCCTGGGGCATCGCCATCGCCAGCGTGGCCTATCTGCTGCTGGTCGTGCAGCTGATGCTGCGGCCGGGCCCGCGCCGGATCAGCGGCACGGTGACGCCTGCGATCCTGCAATCCAGTCATCAGCCTCTGCTCATCGCCGATGGCGACGGCCGCATCCAGGCCGCCAACAACGCCGCCGTGCGCCTGCTCAATCGTCGTCGCTACCGGATTCTGGGCCAGGAGCTGGTCGGCGTGCTGGGCCTGGATGTCGACTATCTGGATACGGCCACCCGTCTGCACGGGGCCGGCTATGTGGAGCGTATTGGTGTCCGTGTCAAGACGGTCAAGGCCCTGCGCGAGGTCGCGGTGCAGCCGCTGGTGCTGCGCGCCGCCAACGG
This sequence comes from Oceanococcus sp., assembly GCA_041625325.1. Lineage (GTDB taxonomy): Bacteria > Pseudomonadota > Gammaproteobacteria > Nevskiales > Oceanococcaceae > Oceanococcus. Next base: position 9,352 of record JBFJTN010000115.1, read on the forward strand.
CGAGGTGCTTGCCGTTGTGTGCTCCCTGCATCCGGGCAGCCAGGACCCGGCGCTGCGTGCGACCAGCCTGCTGGACCCGGTCACCGGTCTGCCGGGCGCCGCTCTGGGCGAGGCGCTGATCGAGCAGGAACTGCGCCGCCATACCGGTGGCAGCGGCCCGCTGGTCGCGGCCGTCTTCCTGCGCGTGGACGACGCCGGGGTGGCCGCCACCCGGCACGGCCAGGTGCTGTTCGAACGCCTGCAGAACGCGGTCGTGGAGCGCTTGCGGGCGGTCTGCGACTGGCCGCTGGATCTGGCCCGCAGCGCGGGGGGCGGTTATCTGATGCTGCTCACCCAGGTGAATGACCGGCAGGAAGTCGAGGAGATCGCCCAGCGCGCGCATGAGCTGCTCGGCCGCCCCTTCCGCATCGACGACAAGGAACTGAAGCTGCCCGTCCTGGTGGCCGTGCTGCCGGACCTGCGGGTCTACCACGAGCTGATCGACGTGATGGCGGATGCGCGCGAGGCCCTGGAGCGGGCGCGACACGCCCCGGATCAGGTGCTGGTGGCGGAGGAAAGCGGCCAGGATAGGGTGGCCCTGGCGCTGGCCCTGGAGGCGGCGATTGCCACGGATGCGCTGGACCTGCGCCTGGAGCCGGTGATCGACCTGCGCTCCGAGCAGGCCTGCGGCATGCGGGCGCGGCTGCGCTGGGCCCCCGAGGGCATGGCGATGATCGATGATGCCGCCCTGCGCCGGCTGGCCCGCCGGGTGCACCTGGAGGGGCCGCTGAACCAATGGCGCCTGAAGCAGCTGAGCCAGATCAAGCATCCCAAGGGCTGGTCGGTCTGGTTGCCGGTGGACCTGGAAGAGCTGCAGGCAGCCCATTTCGTGAAGGTCTTTCCCAAGGCGATCACGCAGCTGCCCTACAAGCTGTATCTGGAGTTGCCGGATCTGGCCTGGCTGCTGCCCGCCACCCACAAGATCGCCAACGACCTCGCCGAGGCCGGCTTCGGCCTGCACGCCGCGCAGTACAGCGTGGGTAGCCGGGTGGTCACCCATGCCGCCGGTCTGCCACCGCGCTCGGCCAGCCTGGACCCGGCGCTGGTCCAGAGCAGCGGCCCGGCGGTGGATGCGGCCGTGCGCGGTATCGTGGCCACGGCCCAGGCCCAGGGCGCCACCCTGCTGGCCGAAGGGGTGCGCAAGAAGGCGGACCTGCAACGCCTGCGCGAGCTCGGGGTCCATCAGGCCTGCGGCGAGTTCATCTGCCAGGAGCTGAGTCCGCTGGAACTCGGGGCCTGGTTGCAGGATGACGCGCGTCTCAAGGCGCTGTTCGCCGGCTTGCCGCCACTGGCCGACGAGCGCGGGCAGAGGCGTACGCCGCAGGTGTGAGGCCTGGTGGTGTCCCTTAGCGGACCTTCCTCTCGCTGCGAGAAGCGCTGCATCACCGCCTGGGTTCATTGGGGGAAAACGGCGGCGACTGGGTTCGTCCTGCTGCCGGATGCTCTCCATGGGAGCTCACGCCGGGCCCTGCCGCCTGTTCCGGGCGCTGTCCCCCGCGCCGCTTCGCGGTTCCCTGCGGCCACGCCCGCCAGCAGGGTCGG
>JBFJTN010000116.1:0-10875 GCA_041625325.1 Oceanococcus sp.
GCATGGCGCTGGCCCGCACCGTGGTCGGCACCGCCCTGCAACTGCGCAACACGCATCGCATCAACGTGCGCCAGCCGCTGGCCCGGGTGCTGGTGGTGCTGGAGCCCGGCGTGGAGCGCGCGGCGGTCGAGGCGGTGGGGCCGCTGATCCTGGACGAGCTCAATGTCGAGGCGCTGGAACTGGTCGACGGCGATGCCGGCCTGGTCAAGCGCCGGGCCAAGCCCAACTTCCGCAGCCTGGGCAAGAAGGCCGGGCCGAAGATGAAGGCGCTGGCGGCGCAGATCACCGCGATGGACAACAGCGCCATCGGCGCCTTCCTGGCCGCCGGGCAGCAGAGCTTCGCGGTCGATGGTCAGGACATCCTGGTCGAGGCCGAGGACCTGCTGGTCGAGACCGAGGAACTGGAAGGCTGGGCGGTGGCGCGTGAGGCCGGCGTGACGGTGGCGATCGATACCGAGATCAGCCCTCAGCTGCGCGCCAAAGGCCTGGCCAGGGAAGTGATCAATCGCATCCAGAACCTGCGCAAGCAGCAGGATTTCGCGGTCACCGCGCGGATCGCCGTGCGCTACGAAGCCTCGCCTGATCTGGCCGAGGCCATCGCCACCCACCGCGCCCTGATCATGAACGAGACCCTGGCCCGGACCCTGGACGCCGGCCTTCCGCAGGGGGCCGAAGCGCAATTGCGCGACGAGGTGGGCGAGGGCGAGCTGCGCCTGCTGATCACGGTGCTGGACTGACCCGGCGTTTGGACTGGCGGGTGCTGCGCTTGAGACCGGCATTACCGCGCTCGTGGGCCCGGGCCGCCCGCCGGCCTGAACCAGCCGCAGACGGCGCTCGCGGCGCCGGGCATCCCTGATGGAGCGCTGGCCGGCGCTGCTCTGGCGGCATCGCTGGGCGCTGCTGGCCCTGGCTGCGAGCTGGGCGGCGCTGAATGTCTGGCTGCAGCTTCAGGCCCTGCAGCTACGGGATGACGGGGCCTGGGCGGGCCATCTGAACATCTGGTCGGACTGGCCTTTGCACATCGCGATGGCAAGCGGCTTTGCCGACCGGGCGCCGACGCAGTGGTTCAGCGACCATCCGATGTTTGCGCGCGGCCAGCTGAGCTATCCCTTCGTCGTCAACCTCATCTCCGGCCTGCTGATGCGCGCGGGCCTGGGGCTGGATGTCGCGATGACGGCGCCGACCCTCATCGCCGCCGTGGCCAGCGTGTTCCTGCTCTATGCCTTCATGCAGCTGCTGCTGGGCAGCCGCGCCTGGGCCCTGCTTGGCGTCAGTCTGTTCTATCTGGGGGCCGGCGTGGGCGGGCTGCATTTCCTGCTGGAGTCCGTCGCGCAGGCTGACTGGTCGGCCCTGGCCTATCCGCCGGTGGAGGTCAGCCGGCTGGATCGCTATGACTGGTATTCGGGCAATGCCCTGACCGGCATGCTGCTGCCCCAGAGGGCCTTCGTGCTGGGCTTTGCGCTGGCCCTGGCCAGCCTGCTGCTGCTCCTGCTCGCTGTCGCGCAGCGGGTCTCCCGCCCGCGTCTGCTCGCCTTGATCGGCGGGGTGCTGGCTGGGCTCATGCCCGTGGTGCACACCCACAGCTTTCTGGCCCTGGCCGGCCTGGGTCTGGCCACCGCCGCGCTGTTCCCCGGTGCATGGCGGATCTGGCTTGCCTATGCGCTGCCGGCCGCGGGCCTGGGTGTGCTGCTCAGCACGGCATTTCTGATGCCCGAACAGGGTCTGCCGCGGCATCTGCGCTGGGCGCCGGGCTTCGCCGCCGACGGCGGGCTCCGCGACTGGGCCCTGATGTGGTGGCGGCTGTGGGGACTGAGCCTTCCGCTGGCCGCCCTCGGTCTCGGATTCCTGGCTGGCCGTCGCCTGCTGTGGTGGAGCGCTCTGGCCGGCCTGTTCTGCTTCGCCTTCGCCAACCTCGTGCTGGTCCAGCCGAACCGCTGGGACAACAGCAAGATCTTCCTCTGGGCCTGGCTGTGCTGGACGCCGCTGGTGGTCGCCGCATTGCGTGGCCTGTACGGCCGGCCCCCCTGGGGGCGGCTTGTCGCGCTGCTGCTGAGCCTCGGTGTCAGCACCACTGGTGCGGTGGAAGTCTGGCGTCTGGCGCAGACCGATCGGGGCAGCCACATGATCAGCGATCGCGCCGATCTGGAACTGGCCCGGCGGGTGCGGGCCGGCACCCGGCCGGATGCGGTTTTTGCCACCGCGCCCAGCCATAATCATCCGGTCATGAGCTTTGGCGGGCGGCCGATCCTGCTCGGCTTCACCGGCTGGATCGCCAATCTGGGCTTTGACTACGCTGAACGGGAGCAGGCCCTCGCCGATATCTTCGCCGGCGGTGCCGAGGCCGTGGACAGCCTCCGACGCTACCGGGTGGATTACGTCTGGATCGGGCCGGCCGAACGCCACCGCTACCGCGTGAACCAGGGCTGGTTTGACCGCCAGCTGCCGCTGGCCTTCACCGATGGGCGAACCTGGGTGTATGCCGCCGGCGGGCTCAGGCTGCCGGCTGGCAGCGACTGATCGCGCCCTTGCCGATGCCCTCGAAGGCGCGGCATTCGATGCGCCGGCCGGGCCTGTCGGCGGCCACCTGCGCGACGGTATAGGCGCTGATGCTCTCCACCGTGGGTTCGGCCTCCAGCACCTGGACCCGTTCCTGCGGCAGCTCTAGTTCGAAGCGGCCCTGGCTGGCCTGATAGGCAAAGCCCAGGCGGCCGGCCGCCGCGGGGGCGAGGTCGGCCGCGGCGCCGATGTAGCGACCGGACAGGCGCTGCTGCCAGTGGCGCTCCAGTGCGGCGTCGCGCCGGCCGTCGATGTGCAGTTCCAGCCGTGCGCGGTGGCCATGGGCCATGCGCTGGCAATTGCCCTCATGCAGGCGCAGGCCGTGGCAGTAGCGGTAATGGCCCTGGTCATGCGCCGGACTGAGGTGCAGCTGCAGCTGGCTGATGTTCTCGGGCAGGCGGGGGAGCATCTGGCGCGACAGCAGCGCGGCGAGGCTGTTCCCCTCCGGCTGCTCCAGATCCAGCAGGGCGAAGGCCTGCTCGGGTGCCCGGTAACGCAGCGCCACCGGGCCGCCGATCTCCAGCTGGCGGTCCCGCCCATCGCTTTGCAGCTGCTCGGCCCAGCTGCGACCGAGCAGCAGGCGGTGGTCGACTTCATCGTCCAGGGCACGCTTGAGCCGGCTGCGGATCTCGCCGAAGTCGCAGAGCATGCCGTCGCTGCCCAGCTCGCCGCCCAGTTCGGCGTCCACCCGCCAGGTTTCCCCGGTGAGCCCGGCGGCCGGGTCGATCCAGGCGCAATCCAGGTGGGTGAGGTCGGCGATGAACAGGCGGGTTTCGACGTGCATGGCCGCATTTTACGCCAGTCCCCCGTCGCCGCAGCAGCGATGGCGGGGGGCGGACTGCTAAAATGCGCCGCCCTTTCGACCCGAGTTGACCATGAGCGTTGTGACCCGCTTTCCGCCCAGCCCGACCGGCTATCTGCATGTGGGTGGCGCCCGTACCGCGCTGTTCAACTGGCTGTATGCCCGGCAGCAGGGCGGCCGCATGATCCTGCGCATCGAGGACACCGACCGGGAGCGTTCCACCGAGGAGTCGGTGCAGGCCATTTTCGATGGCATGAGCTGGCTGGGCCTGGATCATGACGAAGGGCCGTATTTCCAGACCCAGCGCTTCGACCGCTACAAGGAAGTCATCCAGCAGTTGCTGGACACCGGCGAGGCCTACCCCTGCTTCTGCAGCAAGGAGCGTCTGGATGCGGTGCGCGCCGCGCAGATGGAGAAGGGCGAGAAGCCCCGTTACGACGGTCATTGCCGCCAGCTGGAGACTTTCGACCCGGACGCCCCGGCGGTGATCCGCTTCCGCAATCCGGATGAGGGCGAGGTGGTCTGGCAGGATCTGATCAAGGGCGAGATTCGCATCGCCAACAGCGAGCTGGACGATCTGGTCATCGCCCGCAGCGACGGCAGCCCCACCTACAATCTGACCGTGGTGGTGGACGACATGGACATGGGGATCAGCCACGTGATCCGCGGCGATGACCATGTCAACAACACGCCGCGCCAGATCAATATCCTGGCCGCGCTGGACGCCGATCTGCCGCTCTACGGCCACGTGCCGATGATCCTGGGCGAGGACGGCGCGCGCCTGTCCAAGCGCCATGGCGCGGTTTCGGTGATGGCCTATCGCGAGGAGGGCTTCCTGCCCGAGGCCATGCTCAACTACCTGGCGCGGCTGGGCTGGTCCCACGGCGACCAGGAGATCTTCTCGCGCGAGCAGATGATCGAGCTGTTCGATCTGGCCCGGGTGCAGAAGGCGCCGGCGCGCTTCGACCTGGACAAGCTCAAGTGGCTGAACCAGCACTACATCAAGGCCAGCGAACCGGCCGCCCTGGTGGACGAGTACCTGTGGCAGCTGCAGCGGCTGGCCGTGACGGTCGACACAGGTCCGGCCCCCGAGCGGGTCATCGCGGCCCACCAGGAGCGCTGCAAGACCCTCAAGGAACTGGCTGAAAGCACCCGCTTCTACTACCAGGCGCCCAGCGCCTATGCCGAGAAGGATGCCCAGAAGCACTTCAAGGCCCAGACCCCGGAGTTGCTGCAGGACCTGCTCAAGCGCAGCCAGGCGCTGGAAGACTGGAGCGGGGCCGCCATGCATGCGGCGGTCGAGGCGGTGGCCCAGGCGCACGAGGTGGGCATGGGCAAGGTCGGTCAGCCGGTCCGGGTGGCGGTCTCCGGCGCGGGGAACACGCCCTCGCTGAATGTGACCCTGGACCTGCTGGGCCGCGAGCAGACCGAGGCCCGGCTGGCGGCGGCGATCACCTGGATGCGGGGGGCGGCGGCATGAAACTGCTCGCGTTGCTGCTGAGCCTGTGCCTGGCCAGCCCCGTGCTGGCCGCCGATCCGGTGAGCCTGAGCGGGAATTTCCGCCAGGGCGGCATGATCATCGGCCAGGCCCCGGCCGGCAGCGAGGTCAGCCTGGACGGGCGCCGCCTGCGCCTGTCGCCGGCGGGCGACTTCGTGTTCGGCTTCGATCGCGACCATCCGGCCAGCGCGAAGCTGGACGTGAGCCTGCCTGACGGCTCCCGCTGGTCACGAGAGCTGGAGGTGGCGGCCCGCGAATACGCGATACAGCGCATCGATGGCCTGCCGCCCAAGCAGGTGACGCCAGACCCCGAATCCCTGGCGCGGATCCGCCAGGAAGGGGCGATGGCAGCTGCCGCGCGGCGCACCGACGATCCCCGCCTGGACTTCAAGCAGCGCTTTATCTGGCCCAGCATCGGGCCGATCTCCGGGGTTTACGGCAGCCAGCGCATTCTCAATGGGGAGCCGCGCCGTCCGCATTACGGCGTCGATGTGGCCGCCCCGACCGGCACGCCGGTGCGGGCCCCGGCCGCCGGCATCGTGACCCTGGCCCATCCGGACATGTACTTCTCCGGTGGCACCCTGATCCTGGATCACGGCCACGGCATCTCCTCCAGCTTCCTGCACCTGAGCAGGATCCTGGTGCAGCAAGGTCAGCGGGTGGAGCAGGGCGACAAGATCGCCGAAATCGGCGCCACCGGCCGGGTCACCGGCGCCCACCTGGACTGGCGCATGAACTGGTTTGGCGAACGGATCGACCCGCAATTGCTGGTCGGGCCGATGCCGCAACCCTGAGGATCGCGGCGCCGGGCTGTCAGCCGGGTGGCCAGTGCAGGCCACGCCCGCCAATGATGTGGATGTGCAGATGGAACACCGTCTGGCCGGCCTTTTCGCCGTTGTTGATCACCAGCCGGAAGGCATCGCCGTAGCCCTGCTGCTGCGCGATCTGCGGCGCGACCTGCAGCAGGTGGCCGAGCAGGGCCTGATCTTCGGCGCCGGCGTCCGCCAGTTTCGGAATGGGCTTGCGCGGCACCAGCAGGACGTGCATCGGCGCGGTGGGGTTGATGTCGCGAAAGGCGGCGCAGAGATCGTCCTCGTAGACGATGTCGCCGGGGATTTCGCCCTCAATGATCTTTTCGAACAGTGTTTTGCTCATCCAGGCCACATTCGCCAGAATAGGATTTTCGACGATAGACGCCGCCTGTCACGGACGCAAGCGGATCGCGGGGTCCCTGGGATTTGAAACGCATCTTCGACTGGCTGAACGGCAGTGACGAACGCAAGGGCTGGCGCATCGCGCTGATCGCCCTGGCCGTGCTGAGCGCTGGCCTCGGCCTGCGGGACCCCTGGCCGCCCGATGAGCCCGCGCTGGCCCTGATGGCCGCACACATGGCGGAATCCGGGGAATGGCTGATCCCTTATCTGGGCGGCGAGCCTTTCGCCGAACACCCGCCCTTCGCGATCTGGCTGCAGGCGGCCTTCTACGACGCCACCCATTCGCTGCGCCTGAGCTTCCTGCTGCCGGCCCTGCTGGCCTGCTTCGGCACCCTGTGGCTGGTTTACGATCTGGCCCGCCAGCTCTGGGGGCCACGCACCGGCCGGCTGGCCGCCACCGCCCTGCTGTGCAGTTTCCAGTTCATGCTGCAGGCGCACCGCGGGCAGGTGGATGCGGTGCTGATGTTCTGGACCACCCTGGCGCTGTACAGCCTGCTGCAGTACATGCTGCTGGAACACACCCGCAAATGGCTGACCCTGGCCGGGGTGGCGATGGGCTTCGGCGTGCTGACCAAGGGCGTGGGCTATCTGCCGGCCCTGATCATCCTGCCCTACGCCTGGATGCTGCGAAAGCAATGGCCGGGGCTGCCCGCCGGTCGCGCCCTGTCCGACTTCTGGACCGTGGCGGTGTCGGCGCTGGTGGTGGTTCTGGCCTGGACGCTGCCGGCCCTGGGTTTCGTGTCCGGCGCCGATGAAGCCGGGCTGGACGATTTCCGCCGTCGCCTGCTGGTGAACCTGCTCGGTGGCGCCAGCGTGCTGGATCCTCAGGTGCCCCAGTCCTGGTGGTACCTGCCGATCCAGGCCCTGGTGCTGTGGCTGCCGCTGAGCCTGGTGCTGCCCTGGAAGCTCCGCATCTGGCGGCAGCGCCTGGCGGCGCGCGATCCCTTCATCGGCCTGCTGCTGGGTTATCTCATTCTGGCCCTGGGCCTGTTCAGCCTGCTGCCCGGCAAGCACGGGGTGCAGCTGCTGGTGCTGCTGCCGGCCATGGCCCTGCTGATGGCCCCTTACCTGGGCGGGGTCTGGTGGCGGCCCGGGGTGCAGCGCCTCAGCGTGGCCTGTCTGTGGGCCCTGAGCCTGTCCACCATCGCCCTGGGCCTGATCGGCCACGAGGAGGAACTGTGGCAGGGCAAGGTGCCCTATCCCGACGATCTGCCCAATCTGCTGTGGAATTTCCTGCTCACCCTCGGGGTGGCCGGGCTGGTCATCTCCTTCGCCCTGCGCGGCCGGCGTCGCGCGCTGGGCCTGCCGACCTTTTTCTTCGTGGGCTGGCTGATGCTCGGCTACTGGGCCTATCCCACCCTCAATCAGGTGCGAACCTCCAAGATCGTTTTCGCCGGGGTCGAGCGCATCGTGGAGGAAGAGGCCGAACTGGCCACCTGGAACTGGATGCCCCAGCTGGCCCTGTTCGCCAGCCGGCCGCTGCAGCGGCTCGGGTCGGTGGAGGAGGGCGCAGGATGGGTGCAGGCGGCGCCCGGCCGCTGGCTGCTGATCGACAGCCGGGATTTGCCGGCGCTGCAGGCCCTGGCGGCGCAGCCGGCCTGGGAAACCCATGCCCTGCCCCTGCGCCACCGCGTGCCCTGGAGCCTGGCCCGGCCCCGGCTCACCCAGGACTGAGCCGGCTACTCGACCACTGCCGGGTGCACCTCTGGCGGTCCGCCCAGCATCTCGCGATGACTGATCGGCTGCTTGCCGTCGGTGTCACTGATGCCGTATTCCTGCGCCAGCTCGGCGCCGATGTAGACCTTGCCGCTGCGCTGCATGCGCTCGGGGTCGCGGTGCAGGGCCGATATCAGCAGGCCGGTGAACTCCGGGGTCTCGGCGATTTCCCAGAAGCCGGCGTAGGCGTCGGGCGCCTGATCCATCGCGGCGCGGGAGCGCTCGGTGCGCAGCATGCCCATCCAGATCGACACGCAGGCCACATTGTGGGGCCGGAAGTCCACCGCCATGTCATGGGCGAACTTGTCGGTGCCGGCCTTCTGTGCCCCGTAGGCGGCACCATGCATGTAGCAGTTGGCGCCGAAGGAGGAGGTGAAGACCACCAGCCCGGCCGATGACCTGAGCAACAGCGGCGCGGCATGCCAGCTGGCCACATAGGAGGAGCGCAGGCCCACATCCAGGATCTTGACCAGATCGCGGGATTTCTCCCAGAAGGGGCCCTTGATGATCAACTCGTCGTGCAGATAGGTGGCGTTGTTCACCAGGATGTCCAGGCGGCCGTGTTCGGCCTCGATCTGCCGGAACAGGGCTTCGACCTGGCCATCATCCGCGTGATCACAGGCCACCGGCACGCCGCGCCCGCCGGCGGCATCGATGGCCTGGGCCGTGGCGTAGATGGTGCCGGGCAGGGGGGCGTCGCCCTCCTGGCGGCTGCGGCCGGTCACGTAAACGGTGGCGCCCTGCGCCCCCAGCGCCAGGGCGATGCCCTTGCCGGCGCCCCGCGAGGCGCCGGTGACCAGGACGATGGCATCTTTCAGTTCCCCAGGCATCGGGTGACTCCTTTCGTTGGGAATACGTAGCTTAGGGAAGGCTCATCGGCAATTCTGGGAGGAATCGGGGCCTTCTGCGGGTGACCGGGTTCGCCCCCATCGATCTGCGTCATCTGTGTCATCTGCGGATCAATGAATCTATCCCCGAAGCTGAAACTTCATGACCTTGCCGGAGGCATTCATCGGCAGGGACTCGCGCAGTTCCACATAACGCGGCGCCTTGTAGTTGGCCATGCGCTCGCGGCACCAGGCGATCAGCTCCTCCGGGTCCGGTGTCTGACCGGGCTTGGGCACGATGCAGGCCTTGCCGACTTCCCCCAGGCGCGCGTCCGCCACGCCCACCACGGCGACCTGGCTGACCGCCGGATGGCCGGCGATGACGTTCTCGATCTCGGCCGGGTAGCAGTTGAAGCCGCCGCAGATGTACATGTCCTTGAGCCGGTCGGTGATGCGGATATAGCCGGCCGCATCGATCAGGCCGACATCGCCGGTGTGCAGCCAGCCTTCGGCATCGATGGCCTCGGCGGTGGCCTGCGGATCATCCAGATAGCCCTGCATCACGTTGTAGCCGCGCACCACGATCTCGCCGGCCTCGCCCTGGGGCAGGGGGCTGTTGTCGGCATCGACAATGCGGACTTCGGTATCCGGCACCGGCTTGCCGCAGGTACTGACGATGGTCTGGGCGCTGTCGTCGGCATCGCACAGGGACACGATGCCGCAGGTTTCGGTCAGGCCGTAGCCGGTCAGCACGATGTCGAAACCCAGCTCACCGCGTACCCGTTCGATCAGGCTGGGCGCCACGGCCGCCGCGCCGGTGATGGTGGCGCGCAGCGAGGAAAAATCGCCGCCGGCCAGTGCCGGATCGTCCAGCAGGCTGACAAACAGAGTGGGTGGTCCCGGCAGCACCGAGATGCGATGTTCGCTGATCCGGCCGATGATGGCGCCGGCATCGAACACGGCATGGGGCAGTATCGTGCAGCCGCTGATCAGGCCTCCCAGCCAGCCGACCTTGTAGCCGAAGGCGTGGAAGAAGGGGTTGGCGATCAGATAGCGGTCCTCGGGCACGATCTGCATGCGATCGCACCACTGCCGGATCACCCGGATATTCTGGCCGTGGTGGCTGATCACGCCCTTGGGCCGGCCGGTGGTGCCGGAGGTGAACATGATGTCCATGGGCGTGTCCTCGGCCAGCGCGGCAACGCGCTGCGCGACCGCCTCCTCGGGCACGTCCTCGCCGGCCGCCAGGAAGTCCTTCCAGCCGCGCTCCCCGGCCCGGGCATCGGTGAAGACCACGATGTCGCGCAGGCTCGCCGGGCGGTCCTCGCCCAGCAGGTCGGGATAGTGCTGGCCCAGAAAATCGCCGACACAGAACAGCAGCGCGGCGCCGCTGCGCGCCAGGATGTAGCCGGCCTCCGCGCCCTTCATGCGGGTGTTGATCGGCACCAGCGCGGCGCCGACGCTGTGGATGGCCAGTCCGGCGATTACCCAGTGGGCGCTGTTGGGAGCCCAGATGGCGACCCGGTCACCGGCATCGATGCCGGCGGCGATCAGCGCCCGGGCGGCCGCGATGCGGGCCTGGTCGAGTTCGGCGTAGCTCCAGCGCTGGCCGTCTTCAGCGATCAGGGCCGGATGTTCGGGCTGGCGGGCGACGACCTCGGCAAAGGCGGCGACGGAAGTGGGCATCGCTACTCCGGATAGGACACGGTGAGGGTGTCGGACTGCATCTGCGCCTGGCAAGCCAGGATCCAGCCCTGGTCCAGGTCGTTGCGGTCCAGCACATGGTTGTGGACCAGGGCCACCTCGCCGGCGTCCAGCCGGCACATGCAGGCGGCGCAGGCGCCGCTACGGCAGGAATAGGGGGCATCCAGGCCGGCCGCGTCCAGCGCATCCAGCAGGATCTGCCCGCGCTGACCGCTGACCCGGTGCTGCTGGCCGTCCAGATGCACCGTGATGTTCACTTCGGCGGCGTCGGCGAGCGGGGCTGCCGGCAGTTCCTCGGCATCTTCGGGCAGTGACACGAAGCGTTCGATGTGGACCTGGCCGTGGCCAAAGCCGGCGTCCTGCAAGGCCGCCGCCGCGCCGTCCATGAACACGGACGGCCCGCAGATGAAGGCCTGGGCCTGCTCCCAGCCGCGCGCCAGCTCCGCCAGCTGGGCTTGGGAGGGCAGCCCCTGGACCGAGTCCAGCCAGTGGATCAGCTGCAGTCGGCGCGGGAATTCGCGCGACAGCCGGGCCAGCTCCTCGGCGAAGATCACCGAA
>JBFJTN010000117.1:0-10870 GCA_041625325.1 Oceanococcus sp.
GCGATATCTAGAGGTCGATCTCCAGATCGCTTTCAGGCTGCGCGGAACACAGCAGCAACCGATTCTTGCCGGCGGGCGGCTCCACGCCCTGCGGGTAGCCCACCTCGCCGCTGATCAGTCCGGCCTCGCAGGCCTGACAGGCGCCGAAACGGCAGCCCGAACTCACCCCGATGCCCTGCGCTTCGGCCAGCGCCAGCAGGCTGTCCTGCCCGGACTCCCACTGCACTTCGCGACCGCTGCGGCGAAAGCGGATGGCGTGGCGGCCGTGGCCGGTGTCGCCGGCCGTCATCGGCGCGCCGAAGAACTCCTGCTGCACATGCTCGGCCGCGACCCCCTGGTCCAGCAGCGCCTGCTGCATCGCCTGGCTGAACCCGGGTTTGCCGCAGACCATGTAGCGCGGCTGAGCCGTCAGCTCCAGACTGGCCAGGGCCTGCGTCAGATCCAGGCGGCCGGGATGCAGCCCGCTATCGCCGCCCTCCTCCAGCCCCTGGCTGACCTGCACCCTGAGCCGGCAGTCCGCCAGGCGCCCGACCAGATCCTGCAATTCCTCCCGGAACGCAAAGTCCCGGGCGCTGCGGATGCAGTGGAACAGGCGCACCGGCCGCTGCGGATTCTCCTCGGCCAGGCTGTGCAGGATGGACAGGAACGGGGTGATGCCGATGCCGCCGCTGATCAGCACCAGCGGCCAGGGGTCCTGCGGTGCGGTGGCAAAGTGCCCGGCCGGCGCCTTCAACTGCAGGCTGTCACCGACGGCCAGTCGATCATGCAGATGGCCGGACGCGACACCGACCGTCGCCGCGTCGTCGCCCCGCCCCAGCTCACGCTTGACCGAAATCCGGTACAGCCCGCGCTGGCTGCCCGGCCCGGACAGAGAGTACGGTCGGTAGATCAGCGTCCCGTCCGGCTGCGGCAGGGCCAGCACGACATGCTGTCCGGGCACGAAGGCCGGCAGCGGCTTCCCGCTGCCGGCTGCGAACCAGAAGGATGTGACATCGGCCGATTCGGCCTCGCGCCGCACCAGGGTGCAGCGCTGAAAGCCGGGCGGCAGCGTGCCGGCGGCCGGCGCCCGGGCCGAAGCCTTGTCCTGCAGGCCGGACAAGCGGTTGCTCAGACCGATCAGGCGCGCCTTGCTGCGCCGCCCCAGCTGCCCGAACCAGACATGCAAGCTGCCGCGTGAGGGCGGCAGCAGCTCCACCATATCCCCTTCCCGGATCAGCCCCTGGTGACGAGGCGTGGCGTAGGCGCCCAGATGCTGGCCGGCATGTCGCATCACGGCCAGCGGAATGCCGGGGTCCCTGGGCAGGCCCGGCTGTGCGGCGCCCGGCATCGAACAGCGGATGGTGGGGTGATTGCAATGGATCAGGGCATCACCAATGCGCAGGTCCCGACCGCGCCACTCGTTCTCGACCAGGCCCTGCAGTTCGGGATCGGTGTCGATCACGAAACTGGGGCGATAGCGCCGGGCACAGAAGTCGCCTTGCGGATAGTGCCCGCGCATGGTGTTCAGCGCCGCGCTGGTCAAAAAATGCAGCGGATAAACGTCATACAGGGCGCCGGGTGGGGTTGCGTAGCGCGACAGGGTGGCGAGCATCCCCAGCGAGAACGAGGAAAAATCCGGATCAGGATCTTCCGCTCGCATGCCCAGGGCATAACGCACCTCGGCCGGCGACATGCTTCTGGCCAGCCGATAGGCCGCCTTTTGTCCGGGTGGTGGACGCTCGATCAAGGACACGCGCCGGCCCAGATGCATGGACAGCAGGGCGGATGCGTAGGGGTCATCGGAGCGCAGGCTGCGGCCATCCGGAAAATCGATCGCCACCGGCGTGCCCACCGCGACTCCGAAGCGCTCGGGCGGCGCGTTCACGTAGCGCGCGCTCAGCATCATCAGGCCGGGTATCTTCTTGCCCCCGACAATCTCGCCACTGATGTCGTCGCGCACGGCCCAGCAGCGGTCATCGGCGATGCCGCGGGGCTCCAGGCGCGCTTCGGCCACCCGCTCCCCGCCCAGCGATTTGACCGGGTAACGCCAGATTTCGCTGATCCTGCCGACCTGCATCAGGCGGCGTCCGGCTTGTGTGCGTTCAGCGTGTAGGCCCAGCGCCAGCCCTGCCGTGGCCCGACCCGGAATCCGTACCGGCTCAGACAGGCCGCGATGGTCTCGGCCAGCTCGAAATCCGGGTCCGGATGGTGCTCGCTGATCGACAGCACCCCGCCGGGCCTGAGCACCCGGGCCGCCTCGCCGAGGAAGGCTTCACGGGCCTCGATTTCACCGAAGACCGTGACCATGAAGATGGCGTCAAAGCAGGCATCCGGAAAAGGCAAGGCGCCACCATCCGCGGGATGGGTGCTGAAATTGTGCAGCCCCGCGGCGTGCAGCCGCGCGGCGCACTTGTCCAGCATCTCGGCCTGGATGTCGAGCAGGCTGAGATGGCCCCGGGCCAGGCGCCTGGCCACCTCCACGCTGTAGTAACCGGAGCCGGGCCCGATCTCCAGGACCTGCGCCTGCTCGCTCACCGGCAGGCGACTCGCCACCGTCCTGGCGGACAGGATCAGGCCGCGTCCCGGCAGATCCAGAAACCAGGTCAGCTGATGGGGGAACACCCCCCGGCCGAAGGCCCGAGACCACAGGGCGACGTGTTCACGCAGACGCATGCTGCTCTCCTGCATGCCGATCGGACCGGACGGCACCGTCCAGACCCTGCCCTGCCCGCATCAGCAGATAGACGGCGAAGCCGGTCGCCACCCCCGGCGCCAGCCCGAGCACCAGCGCGATCCAGCCGTGGCGGACACCGTCCTGGCGCGCCTCCTTGACCACCCAGACGGCCAGCACGGCCCAGCAGAAAATGGCATCCCAGGCATAGCCTGCGGCGTAGGGATTCACGAAACCCGCGGCAAAGGCCCCGAGCACATCGCGAGAGGCAAGCAGCGGCGGCAGCACCAGCACCGCGAAAACGGCGGCGAAGCCGATGGCCAGAATGATCAGCAGCAAGCGATACACGAAAAGCACCCCAGTTGGCAGGCCGGATGCCCGTCCGCACGAGGGACCGGCGGCGACAGTCTCACTTCTGATACCATTTGGTGTCAACTTTTCCGCAGCGCTGCCCCATGAACCAAGCGGCCTCCCCTCGCGGCTACAGGATCACCCGCCCTTACGACGGCAAGAGCGCCGAGTCACGCCGTCGCCAGCGGCGCGACCTGATCATCGAAACCGGCATCCGCCTGATCGGCCGGCAGGGCTTCGCGGCGGTCAGCCTCAATGCGATTTGCGCCGAAGCCGGACTGGGCAAGCGCTACTTCTACGAATCCTTCAGCAGCGTCGAGGAGCTGCTGCACCAGGCCTTCCTGCGTATCGCCTCGGAACTGCAGCATCAGCTCATCAGCTGCATTGGCGCCCAACGCAGTCCCGGCCAGATGATCACCGCCGGCTTTGCCTGCTTCTTCGACTACATCCGGGACCATCCCGAACGCGGCAAGCTGCTGCTGGTGGAATCGCTGGCCGTGGCCGGACCGCGCCAGGAACTGCTGGGCGGCGGCGGCGGCGAGCTGTCGCCCTGGCTGCTGCAGATGAGCAGCCGCTTCACCCAGCCGGATGTCCTGCCGCAGCCGGTTCTGGCCCTCCTGGCCCAGGGCGCCATCGGCGCGGCCATCTTCATCGGGCAGAACTGGATCGCGACGGACTACCGGCAGCCGCTTGAAGAGCTGGTCCAGGGGGTCAGCGAGATCTGCTTCGGCATTGCCCAGCGGCTCGGGGTGACCATCGATCAGGAGCCGTCCCGGGCCGGCCGGACCTGATCCGCAGCGATCCGCCATCCGGCGCATTCAGACCCTGCCCGCTTGAGCCGGGCACCCCATCGGGCAATGATCGCCTCCGCCGTGCTTTGCCAGGAGATCTTCACCGTGGCTGGCGCCGGCCACTCTTGCCGTTCAGGTGCAGGCTCCGCAGCGCCGCTGCGAGCGTCGGCGCAGTCCCGCCATCGCGGCTGATGGCCCGGTGGCGACTGCCGGCTCGGTCGCCATGGCCTCATCCACCTGCCTGGCGGACGGACCGCACGCGCGAGCACCCCACGGGCTGTCTGATCGTCCCGACGCCGCTCAGCAGGTAGAGGCCTGCCGCCCGCGCTTGGCCGCATACAGCTTCTTGTCCACCACATCAAGCAGCTTGGCCTGCGAGCTTTGCAGCCCGAGTTCGTCGAAACTCTCCGCGCCCAGGCTCATCGACAGATGCAGCTGGAACTCGCCGGCCCTGAGCGGCTTGTCGGCCAGGCCCTGTTTGATGTCATCACAGACCTGGTCGACGGCCTGCTCGTCGCAATCCGCCAGCAGCAGCAGGAACTCGTCCCCGCCCAGGCGCGCGACGCAGTCACCCGGACGCCGCGCATGGCTGCGCAGCAGATCACTGACCTGGACCAGGGCCCGGTCACCCACATCATGGCCGAAGCTGTCGTTGATGCTCTTGAAATGATCCAGGTCGCCGAGCACCAGCGACAGGGGCCGCCTGTCCCGGCGCAGGCGGCGCAACTCGCGCTCCAGATGCTGGCTGAGGCCGCGCCGGTTGAGCAGACTGGTCAGCGGGTCGGTCGCCGCCACCGCATGCAGATTGAGATTCTGCTGCACGATGGCAGCGAGATCCTGCAATCGGCCGATGTCCTGCTCGCTGGGATTGCGCGGCTTGCGGTCGATCACGCACAGGGTCCCCAACGGCAGACCGTCGGGAGAATGCAGGGTGACCCCGGCATAGAAGGCGATGTTGGGCTCGCCACAGACCAGGGGATTGTCAGCAAAGCGCGGATCCGCCCGCGCATCCGGCACCACGAAGACACCGTCGTGTTCGATGGCATGGCCACAGAAGGAAATCCGGCGGGGGGTTTCGCGAACCGGCAGCCCGATCATGGACTTGAACCACTGGCGTTCGGAATCCAGGATGCTGACCAGCGCGATGGGCACATCCAGCAGGTGCGCGGCGAGTCGGGTGACCCGGTCAAAGGCCTCTTCCGCCGGCGTATCCAGAATCTGCAGCTCGTGTACCGCCTGCAGCCGCTGTTCTTCGTTGCCTGGTATCGGGGCATCACGCATGACGCGACCGGACCCAAATTTTGATCATGCGTCACGCTAGAGTCCGGCGCGTGAAAAAACTGTCATCCCGCGCGCTTCGCCAGACCGTCGCGCACCGTCACACCCCCGCCTTGCAGGCCGGATGGCCGGAGCCGCGGGCAGCGCCGCCCACTTGAGCCGCGCGCTGGTCTGGGCAATGATCTGCCAGACCCACCCGCTCCCGAAGGCGATCCCTTGGCCATCAGCGCCGCGCTCACCCATATCACCAGCTATCGCTACGACCGGGCGATCCGGCTGGATCCGCAGATCATCCGCCTGCGCCCTGCCCCGCACGCCCGCACGCCGGTCACCGCCTATTCCCTCACGGTCGAACCCAGGCCGCATTTCCTGAACTGGATCCAGGACCCCCAGGGCAACTGGATGGCCCGCCTGGTGTTTCCGGAGCCGGTGACGCATTTTTCGGTCACCGTCGACCTGGTCGCCCGGATGGAGGTCTTCAATCCCTTCGACTTCTTCCTCGATGAAGAGGCGCAGCAGGTGCCCTTCGCCTACCTGCCGGAGCTGGCCACGGAACTCGCGCCCTTCCTGCACCGGATCCGCTGCGGGTCAGCCTTTCAGGAGCTGCTGGACAGCCTGCCCCGGGAGCCGCGTCCGACCATCGATTTCCTGGTCGAGCTCAATGCCCTGCTGCAACGACGCATCGCCTATACCGTCCGCATGGAGCCCGGCGTTCAGACGCCCAACGAAACCCTGCTCAAGGCCTCGGGCTCCTGCCGCGACAGCGCCTGGCTGCTGGTCCAGCTGCTGCGCCACCTGGGTCTGGCGGCGCGCTTTGTCTCCGGCTATCTGATCCAGCTCAAGGCCGATCAGGAATCGCTGGACGGCCCTTCCGGGCCGAGCGAGGATTTCACCGATCTGCACGCCTGGGCCGAGGTCTACGTGCCGGGCGCCGGCTGGCTGGGCCTGGACCCCACATCGGGCCTGTTCGCCGGCGAGGGCCATATTCCGCTCGCGGCTTCCCCCGATCCGCAGAGCGCCGCCCCGATCAGCGGCCGCCTGGAAGCCTGCGAGGTGACCTTCGACCATCAGATGGCGGTCAGCCGCCTGATCGAAACGCCACGGGTGACCAAGCCCTACAGCGAGGAGCAATGGGCCGCGGTCGATGCACTGGGCGAACAGGTCGATGCCGCGCTGCTCGCCGATGACGTCCGCCTGACCATGGGCGGCGAGCCGACCTTTGTCTCCATCGATCACCCCCAGGCAGCGGAATGGAACACCGCCGCGGTGGGGCCGACCAAGCAGGCCCTGGCCGCCGATCTGGCCGCCCGCCTGCGCCGGCGTTTCGCGCCCGGCGGCCTGCTCAGCTATGGCCAGGGCAAGTGGTATCCGGGCGAGTCCCTGCCCCGCTGGGCCTACAGCATCACCTGGCGCAGCGACCGCCAGCCCGTACTGCCCAGGGATTCCGCCAGAATCGGCCTGGGCAGCAACCCGCAGGCCGGTATCGAGCAGGCCGAGCGGCTGGTCCGCCATGTCGCGCGGCGCCTGAACATCGACGAGGACTGCATTCTCGCGGCCTACGAGGACCCGCTGCACTATCGCGCGGAACAGGACGCCCTGCCCCCGGGCGAGGACGATGGCGGTTTTTCCGATGCGGAGCGGGATGCCCGGCTGCGCCGGGTGCTGAAGCGCCCGCTGGACGAGCCACGCGGCTTCGTGCTGCCCTGCCAGGTCTGGCAATCCCGGGCCGGCCGCAGCTGGCTCAGCGAGCGCTGGCGTTTCCGTCGCGGCCGCCTGTACCTGATTCCCGGGGATTCGCCGCTGGGCCTGCGGCTGCCGCTGGACAGCCTCAGCGGCGGCGCCCATGGCCCCAATGTGCAGCCGGTGATCCCGCAGGACCCCATGGCCGAGCACCGGCCGCTGCCACCACGCCTCACCGTCTCCGAGGACGGCCAGAGCGTGCAGGAGCAGCCCATGCCTTCGGGCAGCGGCGCCGGCGCGGTCCGCACGGCGCTGGCGATCGAACCCCGGGACGGCACCCTCAGCGTGTTCTTCCCCCCCACCCAGAGCGCGGAGGACTTCCTCAGCCTGGTGGAGGTGATCGAGGACAGCGCGGAAGAGTTGGCACTGGACCTGCGTATCGAAGGCTACTCGCCGCCACCGGATCATCGTCTGCGCCAGATCAAACTGACCCCCGACCCCGGCGTCATCGAGGTCAATGTGCATCCGGCCGCCTCCTGGCCAGAGCTGTGCGACATCACCACCGGCCTGTACGAGGAGGCCCGCCAGGCCCGCCTGGGCACGGAGAAATTCCTCATCGACGGCAAGCACACCGGCACCGGCGGCGGCAACCACATCGTGCTCGGCGGCGCCAGCGCGCCGGACAGCCCCTTCCTGCGCCGCCCCGATCTGCTCGCCTCACTGATCCGCTGCTGGCAGAACCACCCCAGCCTGTCCTATCTGTTCGCCGGCCTGTTCATCGGCCCGACCAGCCAGTCGCCGCGGGTGGACGAAGGTCGCGACGATGCCCTGTACGAACTCGAGATCGCGCTCAGCCAGGTCCCCGGCCCCCAGCGGCATACCCCGCCCTGGCTGGCGGACCGCATCTTCCGTCATCTGCTCACGGACCTGACCGGCAACACCCATCGCGCGGAAATCTGCATCGACAAGCTGTTCTCGCCGGATTCGGTGACCGGCCGGCTCGGCCTGGTCGAACTGCGTGGCTTCGAAATGCCGCCGCATGCGCGCATGAGTCTGGTCCAGCAGCTGCTGGTGCGGGCCCTGGTGGCCTGGTTCTGGCGCGAACCCTGTCGCTGGCCGCTGAAGCGCTGGGGCGCCCGCCTGCATGACGAGATGCTGCTGCCGCACTATCTGATGGCCGATCTGACTGAGCTGCTGGATCAGCTGAGCGAGGCCGGCCACGCCTTCGATCCGGCCTGGTTTGCGCCGCACCTGGAGTTTCGCTGCCCCTTGTTCGGCACGGTCGATGTCGCGGGCCAGGAACTGGAGCTTCGCGGCGCCCTGGAGCCCTGGATCACCCTGGGCGAAGAGCCCGGCGGCGGCGGCACGGCGCGCTACGTCGACTCCTCCGTCGAACGCCTGCAGCTGCGCCTGAGCGATTTCAATCCGGAACGCTATGTCATCGCCTGCAATGGCCGGCGCCTGCCGCTGCGGCCGACCGGCCGCGATGGCGAGTTCGTCGCCGGCCTGCGCTTTCGCGCCTGGCAGCCCTGGTCCAGCCTGCATCCCGGCCTGCCGCCGGACAATCCGCTGACCATCGAATGCCTGGACCTGTGGTCACAGCGCGCCGTCGGCGGCTGCACCTATCATGTGCAGCATCCGGCCGGACGCAACTACGAAACCTACCCGGTGAACGCGAATGAGGCGGAAAGCCGGCGCATTTCCCGCTTCGCCGCATTCGGCCACAGCCCGGGCCCGGGCCGGATCCCACCGCCCGAAGCCAACCCCCGCCACCGCGTCACACTTGACCTGCGCCACCGCCCCGGCGAAGTTTATTCACGATGAGAACGCCCAAACGCTATCAGCCCCTGCGCCTGCCAGGCTTTTTCGACGAGCTGGTCACCCCGGCCAGCCAGGGCGATGCGGTGACCCGACGGGTGCTCGACTTCCTGCTCAAACTGCCGCCGGAGGAGCTGGCCCTGCGCCGCGACGCCGCCGAGGTGGCGATCCGCACCATGGGGATCACTTTCACCGTCTACAGCGACGGTGCCGCGATCGACCGCATGTGGCCCTTCGACATCGTGCCGCGCATCATCCTGCTGCAGGAATGGCAACGCATCGAGCGCGGCCTGAAACAGCGCGTCAAGGCACTGAACCAGTTCATCGACGACCTCTACGGCGAACAGCAGATCATCAAGGACGGCGTGTTCCCCGCCTGGGTGCTGGAGAAATCGGCCAATTTCCGCGAGCAGTGCGTCGGCATGAAACCGGCGCACGGGGTCTGGGCCCACATCTGCGGCTCCGACCTGGTGCGCGGCAAGGACGGCACCATGTATGTGCTGGAGGACAACCTGCGGGTCCCCTCCGGCGTCTCCTACATGCTGGAAAATCGCTCGGTGATGAAGCGCACCTTCCCCGAGCTGTTCGAGCATCTGGACATCCACCCGGTCGACGAATACACCGCCCAGCTCTACGAAACCCTGGCGGCCCTGTCCCCCGCCACCGACCCGGTCATCGTGGTGCTGACGCCCGGCATCTACAACTCGGCCTATTTCGAGCACTCCTACCTGGCCCAGCAGATGGGCGTGGAACTGGTCGAGGGCGCCGATCTGTTCGTCGACAGCGACGACACCGTCCACATGAAGACCGTGCTCGGCCCGCGGCGTGTCGATGTGATCTACCGGCGCATCGACGACCTGTTCATGGATCCGGAGGCCTTCAGGCCGGACTCCAGCCTGGGCGTGCCGGGCCTGATGCGGGCCTGGCGGGCGGGCAAGGTGGCGCTGGCCAATGCCCCGGGCGCCGGGGTGGCCGACGACAAGGTCGTCTACGCCTTCGTGCCGGAGATCATCCGCTATTACACGGGTGAGGAACCGATCATTCCCAATGTGCCGACCTGGCAATGCGCCGATCCCGAGCAGTGCGCCTACGTACTGGATCACCTGGAGGAAGTCGTGGTGAAGCCGGCCAACGAATCCGGCGGCTACGGCCTGCTGATCGGGCCGCATTCCTCCGCCACCCAGCGCAAGGCCACGGCCGCCAGCATCCGCAAGGACCCGCGCAACTGGATCGCCCAGCCCTGCCTCAACCTGTCGACCACCCCCACCCTGACCGGGCAGGATCACAAGGACTGCCATCTGGCGCCGCGGCACGTGGATCTGCGCCCCTTCATCCTGTCGGCACGCGATCAGTTCGTCACCACCGGCGGCCTGACCCGGGTTGCCCTGCGCGAGGGCTCCCTGGTGGTCAACTCCTCGCAAGGCGGCGGCAGCAAGGACACCTGGATAGTCGATGCCGAGAGCAGCCACCCGCAGGAGGTCAAGTGAAAACCATACTGCTCTCGCGGGTGGCGGACAGCTTCTACTGGCTGGGCCGTTACGTGGAGCGGGCGGAGAACACCGCCCGGCTGCTCATCGGCTCCGCCAATCTGGCCCTGGACCTGCCTCGCCGCTCCCGCCTGGACTGGGGCTCACTGGTCGCGATTACCGGCGCCCAGGCCGCCTTCGACGCGGGCCGCCACAATCCCACCGAAATGGGCGTGATGCGCTTCCTGATCGCGGACATGGACAACCCGGGATCGATCCGCTCCTCCATCGTCGCCGCCCGCGAAAACCTGCGCCGCACGCGTGACCGGGTGCCGCGGGAAGTCACCGAGGCGCTGAACCGCCTGCACGCCCTGGTCGCCGAAGGTGGCGAAGGCGCCATTCGCCGCACCGCGGCGCGCCACGCCTTCCTGCACGAGGTGGTGGACCGCTGCCAGATCCTGCGCGGCTATCTGGGCGGCACCATGAGCCATGGCCTGGGCTACCGCTTCATCCGCTGCGGCCGCCTGCTGGAACGGGCGGACATGACCACGCGCATCATGGACGTGCGGCTGGACGACCTGCTGCCCGACGAGGCCGGCCTGCCACCGGCCTTCGAGGCGATCCAGTGGATGGCCGTGCTGCGCAGCCTGTCGGCCTACCAGATGTACCGGCGCGAGATGCACGGCACGGTGCGTGGCCGGCAGGTCATCGAATTCCTCTTCCTCAGCCCGGATTTCCCGCGCTCGCTGCAATACTGCATCAACGCCACCGCCCACTGCGTGCGACAGTTCCCCAAGCACGAGCCCGTGATCGGGGCCATCGACGCCTTGCTCGCC
>JBFJTN010000118.1:0-10807 GCA_041625325.1 Oceanococcus sp.
CCACTTGGCAAATGACGCAGGAATGACGCGGGCCGGCCTCTACAAGGCGCTCTCTCCTGAAGGCAACCCGAGCTTTGCCACCATTTCCAAAGTCGCCAAGGCGCTGGGTTTGCGTATAACGATCCAGCCGGCGAGCAAGAAACCGGACGTTCACGCCTGAAGGGCAAAGCGCGCTTGACGCATGGAGCGTTAGCTCTCTCGGCACTGGTGAAACAGCCGCTTTGGGTCGGGAACAGCTGTCGGCCGTCTTTGGCGCGGCCGCCTGCAAAGCGCCTCAAGCGGACCGCGCTGAACGGCTCAGTTGCCCCGCTTTGCGCTGATCAACTCGCTAGGACTGCGTGCTCAGTTTCAGTGCTGTCGTCTCGGGGAGAGGGATTGCGCCGGGCATCCTGCCCGGCGTCCTTCGGACTCGCTACGCTCGCGTCGATCGGCAATCCTGCCGATCGATCGTACGTATGGCAGGACGCCCATTCGGGATTCGACGTGCAGCGTCGAACCTGCAGGGTGCGCGCCAAGGAAGGCGCGCATCAACCCGGGAGGCTTCGTCCACACCGCCTTGTCCATCAGATACAAAAAACCCCGCTGACGCGGGGCTTTTTGTATCTGGCGGAGAAGGAGGGATTCGAACCCTCGATGAGGCTATAAACCCCATACTCCCTTAGCAGGGGAGCGCCTTCGACCACTCGGCCACTTCTCCGTTTTTGCTGCGTGGCGCGGGGTCGCCCGGCGCCAAGGGTCGCGTAGGATACCGGTTTTTACCGGGGCTTGAAAGCTAATCCGGGTCGGGTACCGACTCGCCTTCGCGATTGCGCTCGTAGACCTCCTCTCGGTGCACGTCCACTTCCTTGGGCGCCTTCACGCCCACGCGGACCTGGTTTCCCTTGATTCCCAGCACGGTGACGACCACGTCGTCACCGATGATCAAGGATTCTCCAACTTTTCTGGTCAGAATCAGCATGGTGAGTCTCCTCCCGGCTCACGTTCCCTGGGCGGCGGCCAGTCCCCCAATAACCGACCAGTCCTTGTCAGGCAGTCTAGCGCCTAGAGGCGCTCGGCAATAGGTTCACGGTCCAGCTCGAAATCCTTGTGCAGCGCGCGCACCGCCAGCTCCATGTATTTGCTGTCGATGACCACCGAGATCTTGATCTCCGAGGTGGAAATCATGCGGATGTTCACGTTTTCCCGGGCCAGGGTGGCGAAGGTCTTGGACGCCACGCCGGCGTGGGAGCGCATGCCGACCCCTACCAGGGATACCTTGACGATGTCGTCGTCGCCGCGGACTTCCTTGGCGCCGAGTTCATCCGCCACCCGCTGGCTGATCTCCAGGGCCTGCGCGAAGTCGCGCTTGTGCACGGTGAAGGTGAAGTCGGTGGTGCCGTCGGAGCCGACGTTCTGCACGATCATGTCGACCTCGATGTTGGCCGCGCCGATCGGGCCGAGGATGCCCGAGGCGATGCCCGGGTGGTCCGGCACGCCGACCACGGTGAGCTGGGCTTCGTCCTTGTTGAAGGCGATGCCGGAGATGATCGGATCTTCCACGCCAGTTTCCTCCAGGGTGATCAGGGTGCCGGGGCCATCCTCGAAGCTGGACAGCACCCGCAGGGGCACGGCGTACTTGCCGGCGAATTCCACCGCACGGATCTGCAGCACCTTGGATCCGAGGCTGGCCATTTCCAGCATTTCCTCGAAGGTGATGCGCTCCAGGCGGCGGGCATGCGGTTCGACCCGCGGGTCGGTGGTGTAGACACCATCGACGTCGGTGAAGATCTGGCACTCGTCGGCCTTCAGCGCCGCGGCCAGGGCCACGGCCGTGGTGTCCGAGCCGCCGCGCCCCAGGGTCGTGATGTTGCCCTCGGCGTCTGAGCCCTGGAAGCCGGCCACGATGACAATGCGGCCCTGACTCAGATCGCGCTGGATGTGCTCGTGGTCGATCTTCTGGATGCGCGCCTTGGTATGCGCGGTATCGGTCCAGATGCGCACCTGCGAGCCGGTGTAGGAACGCGCGGCCTGCCCGGCGGTTTCCAGCGCGATCGCCAGCAGCGCGATGGTGACCTGCTCGCCGGTGGCCAGCAGCACGTCCATCTCGCGCGGGTTGGGCCGCTTGGCCAGCTGCTGGGCCAGGCCGGTCAGGCGGTCGGTCTCGCCGCTCATGGCCGAGACCACGACGACCACGTCGTGGCCGGCCCGGCGGGTGGCGATGACCTTCTCGGCCACGTTCCGGATTCGTTCGACCGAGCCGACCGAGGTGCCGCCGAATTTCTGGACGATAAGCGCCATCTAGCCTTCCAGTTTCTGTTCCACCCAGGCGCGCACGCTGGCGATCGCCGCCGGCACCGCCTCGGGCTGACTGCCGCCGGCCTGGGCCATGTCCGGCCGGCCGCCGCCCTTGCCGCCCACCTGCCGGGCGACGTGATTGACCAGTTCCCCGGCCTTGATCCGCGCGGTCTGGTCCTCGCTGACGCCGGCGATCAGCGCCACCTTGGGCCCGCTGACGCTGGCCAGCACGATCACCGCGCTGCCCAGCCGGTTCTTCAGATCATCGACCATCTCGCGCAGCGCCTTGCCGTCGACCCCGTCAAGCTGCGCGGCGACCAGCTTCAGCGGCCCGATCTGCTCGGCCGAGCCGGCCAGGTCGCCGCCCTGCTGGGCGCCCAGCTCCTGCTTCGCCTTCTGCAGTTCGCGGTCCATCTCGCGCTGGCGCTCCAGCAGCTGGTCGATGCGTTCGACCAGCGTGTCCGGCGCGGTCTTCAGGCGCGCCGCGGACTCGGCCACGCGGGCATCCAGCTCGCGCGCCCAGGCCAGCGCGCCCAGGCCGGTCACGGCCTCGATGCGACGCACGCCGGCGGCCACGCCGCCCTCGCTGACGATCTTGAACAGGCCGATGTCGCCCGTGCGGTTCACGTGGGTGCCGCCGCACAGCTCGCAGGAGGTCTCGCCCAGGCGCAGCACCCGCACGGTCTCGCCGTACTTCTCGCCGAACAGGGCCAGGGCGCCGCCGTCCACCGCATCCTGGTAGCTGGTGACCCGCGCCTCGGCGGCATGATTCTTCAGGATCTCGCGATTGACCCGGCTCTCGACCTCGGCGATCTCTTCGGCGCTCATTGGCGCCAGGTGGGAGAAGTCGAAGCGCAGGCGCTCCGGCGCGACCAGGGAGCCCTTCTGCTGCACGTGGCTGCCGAGCACCGCGCGCAGGGCCGCGTGCAGCAGGTGGGTGGCGCTGTGGTTGCGGATGATGTCCTCGCGCCGTGCGCCGTCGACCTGGGCCAGCAGGGCCTGGCCGGGGTGCAGTTCGCCTTCGACCAGGGTGCCGATGTGCAGGATGGCGCCGCCGGGGTCCTTGCGCGTGTCTTCGACCACGAAGCGGATGCCGGGCGCGGTCAGCACGCCGGTGTCGCCCACCTGGCCGCCGGACTCGGCATAGAAGGGCGTCACCGGCAGGATCACCACGCCGTCCTCGCCCGCGCGCAGCACATCCACGCTGTCGCCCTTGCGGGCCAGGGTCTGCACCGCCTGTTCGGCGGTCAGGTGTTCATAGCCGACGAACTCGCTGGCCGCGCCCAGATCGACCTTCAGGCTCTCGCCGGCGCCGAAACGGCTGGCCGCGCGGGCGCGCTGACGCTGGCCTTCCATCGCCTGATCGAAGCCTGCCACGTCGACCTCCAGGCCACGCTCGCGGGCCACGTCCTGGGTCAGGTCCAGCGGGAAGCCATAGGTGTCGTAGAGCTTGAACACGGTCTCGCCGTCGAGCACGCCACCGGCCTGCGCACAGGCCGTGTCCAGCAACTTCATGCCCTGGTCCAGGGTTTCGGCGAAACGCTCCTCTTCCTGGCGGATGACCTTGGCCACGAAATCCTGCTGGCGGGCCAGCTCCGGGTAGGCCTCGCCCATCTCCTCGACCAGGGCTGGCAGCAGCTTGTGGAAGAAACTGCCGCTGATGCCGAGCTGGAAGCCGTGGCGGATCGCCCGACGCAGGATCCGGCGCAGCACGAAGCCGCGGCCTTCGTTGGAGGGCAGCACGCCATCGACGATGAGAAAGGCGCAGGCGCGGATGTGGTCGGCCAGCACCCGCAGCGAGCGGTTGGCGGGGTCGGCATCCGGGGCCAGAGCGCGCACCGCCTTCAGCAGATGCAGGAACTGGTCGGTGTCGTAGTTGTCATGCACGCCCTGCAGCACGGCGGCGACCCGTTCCAGGCCCATGCCGGTATCCACCGAGGGCTTGGGCAGCGGGGTCAGCGTGCCGTCGGCCGCCCGGTCGTACTGCATGAAGACCAGGTTCCAGATCTCGATGTAGCGGTCGCCGTCCTCTTCCGGCGTGCCGGGCGGGCCGCCGGGCACATCCGGGCCGTGATCGTAGAAAATCTCGCTGCAGGGGCCGCAGGGACCGGTCTCGCCCATCTGCCAGAAGTTGTCCTTGGCGCCGATGCGGGAGAAGCGCTCCGCGCTGACCCCCACTTCCTTGAGCCAGATATCGGCCGCCTCGTCATCCTCCTCGAACACCGTGACCCACAGCTTCTCGGCCGGCAGGCCCAGCTCGACGGTGAGGAATTCCCAGGCGTAGCCGATGGCCTCGCGCTTGAAATAGTCGCCGAAACTGAAGTTGCCCAGCATTTCGAAGAAGGTATGGTGCCGCGCCGTGTAGCCGACGTTCTCCAGGTCGTTGTGCTTGCCGCCGGCGCGCACGCAGCGCTGGCTGGACACCGCGCGATTGTAGGAGCGCGGTTCGCGACCCAGGAACACGTCCTTGAACTGGACCATGCCCGCGTTGGTGAACAACAGGGTCGGGTCGTTGGCCGGCACCAGGGAGCTGGAGGCCACGGCGGTATGGCCGTTGCGCTCGAAGTAGCCGATGAAGCGGCGGCGGATGTCGTTACTGCTGATCATGGGTTCCGGGGCTGGCGAACGGGCCGCCAAAGTACGCTGCAAAATCGGGCGAGTTTACGCGATGGCGGGGGTTGTGGCGACAGCCGGCTGCCCGTCACGCGATCTCCCCGCCCGCCCCTGCATCGACACGGGTGGACCCAATCGGCGGCCTGCTTCGTGTAGGTCCCCGTGCAGCTCTGCCAGGGCGCGGCTGTTGTCCCGCCGCGTGACCAGGGCAAGGATGCCAACCATCCAGAACAATCCACCGGCTCCGCGTCTTGCCGCGCTGCCGGACGTCTCAGGGGTCACCATGCGTCATTTCGCTTTACTGCTGCTGTTTTCCTCGTCACTGGCTCTGGCCGAGTTCGGCACCGGCCAGGCCGACTTCGACAATCTGGTGGTGCCGCTGATCGACAGCGCGCCGGAACCGACCATCGGCATTCCATGGACCACCGATCACATCTTCTACCACGCCGGCAGCACCACCATCCGTTTCAAGCCCCAGGCGCCGGCCGGCGAGCAGTGGGCCGACGTGACCCCGCCCTACCAGGTGCCGGTCAACCTCGACCCCATGCTGGTGGTCCATGAAGAGACCGGCCGCATGCTGGCGGGCGGTCTGCTCGGCGCCTGCTCGGTCATGATGATCAGCGATGACGACGGCGAGACCTGGCTGCCCACCGCCAACATGTGCAGCGGCGCCCAGTTCGATCACCAGTCGGTGGGCCTGGGGGTCAAGCCCGGCCTGGGCGCCATCACCGGCACCGCCTTCGATCTCAACGGCTACTACTGCGGCCAGCTGGGCCAGATCGGCTGCTCGGTCAGCCTGGACGGCGGCGTGACCTGGACCGCGCCCAGCCCCGTGCTGCTCAGCAACTGCGGCGGCTTCCACGGCCACTGGCGGACCAATGCCCAGACCGGCGAAGCCTTCCTGCCGGTCGGCTCCTGCGGTGCGCAGCACGGCATGATCGTGCCCAGCGTCGCGCTGGAGGCCGGCGGGGTCACCGGCCTGCTGTTCGAGGAACGCCTGGTCGAGGGCAGCCATACCTGGACCGGCGGCTTCGACCCTTCGGTGGGCATCAGCCGCCCGTCCGGTGTCCTGTACTACGGCATGGCCGACAGCGCAGGCGCACGCATCGCGATCAGCGAGGACAACGGGGAAACCTGGGAGAAGCTCGGCCCCAACGCCGACACCACCTGGCTGGACGTGGGCCAGTTCCACGAGCCGCGCATCCTGCACGCCACCTTCGCCGACGTGCAGGCCGGGGACGACGACCGCGCTGCCTTCTCCTTCATCGGCCTGGAAGCCACCGGCAACCCGCTGATCGACCGGCACCTGCGCACCAACGCGGTCTACAGCTGCTACGACAAGGGCGAAGGCACCAGTGAATGGGGCGCTGCCGGCTTTCCGCTCAAGCAGTCCGACATGGTCTGGCATTACTACGTCGCCTTCACCTTTGATCGCGGCGTGACCTGGGAGGTGCGACGCATCTCCGAAGACCCGGTACAGATCGGCGGGGTCTACGACTCGCTGACCGACGACAGCGGCGGCTGCCGCAACCTGCTCGACTTCAATGACATGGACATCGACTCCCAGGGTCGGGTCCACATCGCCTATGCCGACGGCTGCACCGGCGACTGCGCCAGCGCGGCGCCGGCCCATGCGCCCGGCCGCAGCGGCTACCGCGATCAGGCGCCGCGCCTGTTCCGCCAGGTCGGCGGCCGCGGCCTGTTCGCGGCCTACGACAAGGAAGCCAGCGCGGCCAGTGCCGACAGCGAAAGCCCGGCTCCGGGCGCCGGTGCTGAGGGTCGGGCCACCGAACAGACGGCGGGCGGCGTGACCGGCTGGCTGCTGCTGATTGGCCTGGCCGTCCTCGGCCTGGGCCGGCGGCAAGCGGCTATGGCGCGGCGCTGATCCGCGCGCCGAGGGCGTAACTGATCTGCCCCGGGTCGAAGCCACGCTGGTAGAGCTTCTGCCGCAGCTTCGGCTCGGGGTCCTTCTCGGGCAGGCGCTGCAGCGCCCGCAGGCAGGCCTCTTCCCAGTCGAGTTCCTCCTGCTCGAGCGCGTCCTGGCAGGCTTCACCCTCTATGCCCTGGGCGGCCAGTTCGGCGGCGACCCAGCGCGGGCCGCGCCCCTGGGCGGCGCGATGCCGGGCGATGGTGGCGGCGTAGCGGGCCTCGTCCAGCCAGCGCCGGCGGATCAGTTCCTCCAGGGCCTGATCCACGATATCGGCCGAGAAGCCGCGTTGCAGCAGCTTCTGGCCCAGCTCGCGACGGGCATGTTCCCGCCGCGCCAGCAGCCGGGCGGCCGCGTCCACGGCCGCCGGCACGCTGTCCTCAGGCTTCTTCCGCGACCTCTTCAAGCGGCGCCTCGGTGGCGGGCTTCTTCTTCGGCAGCAGGATCTCGCGCAGCTTGGCGTCGATTTCCTTGGCCACCTCGGGGTGTTCCTTGAGGTACTCGCGGGCATTGTCCTTGCCCTGACCGATGCGATCCCCGTTGTAGCTGTACCAGGAGCCGGACTTGTCGACCAGATTGTGCTCGACGCCGAGATCGACCAGTTCGCCATGCCAGGAGATGCCCTCGCCGTAGAGGATCTCGAACTCGGCCTGCTTGAAGGGCGGCGCCATCTTGTTCTTGACGATCTTCACCCGGGTTTCGTTGCCGATGACCTCGGCGCCCTTCTTCACCGAGCCGATGCGACGGATGTCCATGCGCACGGAAGCGTAGAACTTCAGCGCGTTGCCGCCGGTGGTGGTTTCCGGGCTGCCGAACATCACGCCGATCTTCATGCGGATCTGGTTGATGAAGATGACGATGGTGTTGGAGCGCTTGATGTTGCCGGTGAGCTTGCGCAGGGCCTGCGACATCAGCCGGGCCTGCAGGCCGACATGGGAGTCGCCCATCTCGCCCTCGATTTCCGCCTTGGGCACCAGCGCGGCGACGGAGTCGATGACCACGATGTCCACCGCGGCCGAACGCACCAGCATGTCGGCGATTTCCAGCGCCTGCTCGCCGGTGTCGGGCTGGCTGACCAGCAGGTCCTCGACGTTGACCCCGAGCTTGCGGGCGTATTCCGGGTCCAGCGCGTGCTCCGCATCGATGAAGGCGGCCGTGCCGCCCATGGCCTGGGCCGCCGCCACGCACTGCAGGGTCAGGGTGGTCTTGCCGGAGGACTCCGGACCGTAGATTTCCACCACCCGACCGCGCGGGATGCCGCCAATGCCCAGGGCCACATCCAGGCCCAGGGAACCGGTGGAGATCGCCTCGACATCACGCACCGCGCCGCCATCGCCCAGGCGCATCACGGAGCCCTTGCCGAATTGCCGTTCGATCTGGGTCAGCGCGGCCGCCAGGGCCTTCTTGCGATTCTCGTCCATGTCACACCTGTCTGTTCGGTTGCCGCATTATTTCAGATTTCCCGCCCCGCCCGTGGCCCGCAGCTGTCGGATCAAGAGCTTGGCGGCCTGCACCGCCACCGCGCCGCGCAGGGCCGCGCGATCACCGGCCAGTTGCAGCCTTTCGCTGCAGCGCCAGCCGGCGCGATGGGCCACATGCAGATATACGAGACCCACGGGCTTTTCCGGACTGCCGCCGGCCGGGCCGTAGACCCCGGACTCGACCAGCACCCAGTTGCTGGCGCAATGCGCCAGGGCGGCCGCGCCCATCGCCTCGACCGCCGCCGTGCTCACCGCGCCATGCTCGATGAGCACCCGCGCATCCAGGCCCAGCCAGCCGGTCTTCAGGCTGTCGTGGTAGGCCACGATGCCGCCATGAAACCAGCGCGAGGCGCCCGGCGCCAGGGACAACGCGGCCTGCAGCGCGCCGCCTGCGCTGGCCTCGACCAGACAGAGGCTCTCGCCCCTGGCCAGCAGCAGATCGGCGAGCGGCCCGACCTCCGGTATTGGTAGCATTGGCGGTTTTTCCAGCCCCCAGTGTCGTGAGTTCGAAAGATACCCCCCACACGCCGATGATGCAGCAGTTCCTCGCCCTCAAGGCCGAGCATCCCGACGAACTGCTGTTCTACCGCATGGGGGACTTCTACGAGCTGTTTTACGACGACGCCGCCCGCGCGGCGAAGCTGCTCGACCTGACCCTCACCACCCGGGGCTCGTCCGCCGGCGCCCCCATCCCGATGGCCGGCGTGCCCCACCACGCCAGTGAGCAGTATCTGGCCCGGCTGATGCGCCTGGGCGAGTCGGTGGCCATCGCCGAGCAGTTCGGCGACCCCAACGGCAAGGGCCCGATGCAGCGCAAGGTGGTGCGGGTGCTGACCCCGGGCACCATCACCGACGAGGCCCTGCTGGATGCCCGTCGGGAGGCCCAGCTGGCTGCCATGGCCCGGCTCGGCGAGCGCTGGGGCCTGGCCCGGCTGGAGCTGGCCAGCGGCCGTTTCGTGGTTGCCGAACACGCCAGCGAAGCCGAGCTGCTGGCCGACCTGCGCGCCCAGCCCCCCGCCGAACTGCTGCACAGCGATGCCGAACCGGCGCCGGCCCTGGGCACGGCGGTGGCGGTGCGCGCCCGGCCGGCCTGGCATTTCGAAAGCGAGGCCGCCCGCGCCCTGCTGCTGCAGCAGTTCCGCTGTCGCGACCTGCGCGGCTACGGTTGCGAAGAGGCGCGCGCGGCCACCACCGCGGCCGGCGCGCTGCTGCAATACCTGCGCGACACCCAGCGCAGCGAGCTGCCCCATCTGACCGGCCTGCGTCTGGAGCAGCCGGGCGAGACCCTGCGCATCGACCCGGCCAGCCGGCGCAACCTGGAACTGGAACTCAGCGCCGGCGGCGAGCGCGAGCACAGCCTGCTCGGCCTGCTCGACGTCTGCGCCAGCGGCATGGGCAGCCGCCTGCTGCAGCGCTGGCTGCGCGCCCCGCTGCGGGACCCGGCGGTGCTGCGCGGCCGCTATCAGGCCATCGACGCCTGCCTCTCCAGCCGCGCCCACGACGACCTGCGCCGGGCCCTGCGCCAGCTCGCCGACATCGAACGCATCGCCACCCGGGTGGCCCTGCGCAGCGCGCGCCCGCGCGACCTGTCCGGCCTGGCCCGTTCGCTGGGCCTGCTGCCCGAGCTGGCCGCCCTGCTGCCGGACAGCCCGCGCCTGCAGGCCCTGCGCGAGGCCCTGGGCGCCTACCCGGAACTGCATGACTATCTGGTCGAGGCGATCGAGCCGGAACCGCCGGTGGTGCTGCGCGACGGCGGCGTGATCCGGGCCGGCTTCGATGCGGAGCTGGACGAGCTGCGCGAGCTGGCGGCCAACTCCAGCGCCTTCCTGCAGCAGATGGAAACCCGCGAGCGCGAGCGAACCGGCATCGAGAATCTGAAGGTCGGCTACAACCGGGTCCATGGCTACTACATCGAGCTGCCCCGCTCGCGCGCCGCCCAGGCCCCGGCGGAGTACAGCCGGCGCCAGACCCTGAAAAGCGCGGAGCGCTACATCACCCCGGAGCTGAAGGATTTCGAGGACAAGATCCTGTCCGCCCGCGAGCGCGCGCTGAGCCGGGAAAAGGGGCTCTGGGAGCAGGTGCTGGACGCCCTGCAGCCGGCCCTGGGCCCGCTGCGCGACACCGCCGCGGCGGTGGCCGAGATCGACGTGCTGGCGGCGCTGACCGAGCGGGCCGAACGCCTGCAATGGTCGGCACCGACCCTGAGCGAGGCGCCGGCCCTGAGCATCCGTGGTGGCCGCCATGCGGTGGTCGATACCCTGGTCGACAATTTCGTGCCGAATGACCTCGAACTGGACGAATCCCGCCGCATGCTGGTGATCACCGGCCCCAACATGGGCGGCAAGTCCACCTACATGCGCCAGTGCGCGCTGATCGTGCTGCTCGCCCACATCGGCAGCTACGTGCCGGCCGACGCGGCCGAGATCGGTCCGGTGGATCGCATCTTCACCCGCATCGGCGCTGGCGACGATCTGGCCTCCGGCCGCTCCACCTTCATGGTCGAGATGCAGGA
>JBFJTN010000119.1:0-10801 GCA_041625325.1 Oceanococcus sp.
GGCCGGGCCTGGAGCGAACCGCGAAGCGGCGCGGGGGACAGCGCCCCGCAGGACTGTCGTGGCCCGTGGGCACCCACTATGGGCAAACAATCGACACTTATCGGCGCGCTGGGATGCTATTGGCAGGCGATCAACGACCAGCCCAGCCCATCGCAGGGGAACGACCTGACAGTCCGCTAAGGGTCAGCAGCAAACGCTACACTCACCCCATGGACGAGCGAGTCAAACGTGCACTGCAGCAATGGCCGGATGTACCGGACGTCTACGGCTGGCTGGCGCTGGACGCGCGCGGTCGCTGGCTGCTGCGTGGCGAGCCGATCAGCAACCTCAAGCTGATCGACTTCATCAACCGGAATTATGCCCGCCAGGATGACGGCGGATATGCCTTCCAGAACGGCCCGCAGAAGGTCCATGTCGCACTGGCGATGACCCCCTGGGTCGCCGAGCTGTGCCGCCCCGCCGGCGAGACCCTGGATTTCCGGGTCCATACGGGCGAGGCGATCTCCGCGGTCCAGGCCGTCTATCTGAGCGACGGCGGACATCTCATTTTGCAGACGGCCCAGGGCCCGGCCCTGGTCCGGGAGTCCGCCCTGGCGGAGTTGCTCGAGCATTTCACCGATCGGCATGGTGAGGCGCTGGCCGGAGAGCCCCTCGAAGCGGCCCTGGCGGCACCCCAGGCACACGGCCTGCAACTGCGCCTGACGCCGCAACAAGGCCTGCCGGTGCAGCCGCTGCAGGACGAACAGATGGAACCCGTGCTCGGTTTCATCCGTCAACCGCAACAGCGAGAGTCCTAGCGAAAACGGCGTGAAAAGCACGTCTTGTCTTTGTCACGCCCCTGCCGCATAGTTCCGCCGGTTCCCCCTCCCCCCCCATCCAAGGAGCATCAAGGATGATCAAGCAATCCGCAGCTGCGTTGCTGCTCGTCAGCAGCAGCGCCATGGCTTCCGACGAAATCCGATTCAACCACTTTGGCGTCGAGTATCTGTATTCCGAAACCGATGTGGCTGACGGCGATGGCTTCGCCGCCGACCTCAGCGTGGCGCTGACCAGCTATCTGTTTGCCGATGTCGAGTACAGCACCCGCACGCTGGAGCGCGATGGCAACGAAGCCGACGTGGAACTGTTCAGCGGCGGCCTGGGCGGCAACTACGCCCTGAACGAAGCCAAGAGCCTGCAGCTGTTCGGCGTGCTGACCTGGGAGCAACTGGATGTGACCTCGGCCGCGGCGCCTGATGACGGTGGCGACGGCGGTGACGGCGGTGACGGCGGCGACGGCGGCGGCCTGGGCATTCCGACCTGCGCACCGGATGCACTGCCGATCATCGGCGGCGAGTGCCTGCCCGGCTTCGGCGCCGGCAGCAAGGCCCTGAATGAAGCCGCGCTGGCGGGTGAGGCTCTGGACGGTTTCGGCGTCAAGGCCGGCATCCGTGCAATCGTCATGCCCGCCCTGGAGCTGAATGCCACCTACGGCATCCGCGACTACAGCGACACCGACGAAAGCTTCTACGCCGTGGGCGCCACTTACAGCATCGGCAACTGGTCGGCCGTGCTGAAGTACGAGGTCTTTGACGAACTCAAGGACATCGGCCTGGGCGTGCGCTACCTGTTCGGCACGGAAGAAGGCGGCGGCAGCTTCTGGTAAGCGCTGCGCAAGTCTCAGCCCCGGCCGCCCTGGCGCCCGGGGCTTTTTTGTGTCCGCCTGCGCCTAGTTGTCATCCTCCCAGCGGCGCAGCTTGGCCGGGTCGACCGACTCCTCGCGCTTCGAATGGCGCTTGAGCAGGCGCCAGCTGTACAGGAAGGTGCCGGCCAGAAAGGCCGCGATCAGCGCCAGCATCAGCCACAGCATCAGTCTTCCTCGAAGCAGGCGGCGTCACGGTTCTTGCGCACCTTGTCCGGATCGAAGACCTGACCGTTCATGGCCAGATACACGCCCGGCCCATGGCTGCTGGCCACCCCCAGGGCGAAACCGATGTTGAAAATGGCGTCCGTGACATGGAAGCGGGCGGGCTGCATGGCACCGGTGAAGACCACCGTCCGCTGCCCCACATCGCCCAAGGCCAGGGCGGTCTGCACCATGGTGTCGGTGCCATGGGTGATCAGGATGCGTCGGCAGGCCTCGGCCTGCACCGCGTCGCGCACCCGCGCACGATCGTCCTCGTCCATGTCGAGGCTGTCCTTGCGCATCAGGGAGACGATCTCATAGGCTGCGGTCACGCCGGCGCTGCGCAGCACCTCGCCGATCTGCGGCTCGCCAACCTGGAAGGTGCTGGCGGCATCGAAGTAGATCTTGTCGATGGTGCCGCCGGTGGTGAATATCTTGATATCTGTCATGGGGATACGGATCGATGAGCGAGAACAACAACACCCATAACATGCTGGTCGGCTACGTGCTGTGGATCTTCGGTTTCATGGGCGCGCACCGATTCTACTTTGGCCGGCCCATCTCCGGCACCATCTGGTTCTTCACCCTGGGCCTGTTCTTCATCGGCTGGATCATCGATCTGTTCCTGATTCCCGGCATGGACCGGGATGCCGATCGGCGCTTTCGCAGCGGCGAGGCCAACTACACCCTGAGCTGGATTTTCCTCACCTTCCTGGGCATCTTCGGCATCCACCGCATGTACCTGGGCAAGTGGATCACCGGCATCCTGTATCTGTTCACCGCCGGCTTCTTCCTGATCGGGATCATCTACGACTACTGGACCCTGAACGACCAGATCGACGAGTACAACCAGGCCCATCCCTGAGCCGCCGCTCTGCCCTCAGGCGGCGGCCAGCTGCCAGATACCGACCGGCTCCTCGATGCCCTTGAGCTGCAGGGGCTCACCGGCGACGAAGCCGCTGCGGTCGGCCAGCTGCGCCAGGGTGTCCTCATCGACCAGGATCTCGCCCGGCCCGGCGGACTGACACAGGCGCGCCGCCAGATTGATCGCCGGGCCGACCGCCACGTACTCCAGGCGCTCCTGGCCGATCACCCCGACACTGACCGTGCCGCTGGCCACCCCCACCCCGATGCCCAGATCGATGCCCATCGCGGCAAAGGCCGCCTCGCAACGGGCCCTCAGCTCGGCCGCCAGGCGCACGGCGTCATGCGCATGGGCGGATACCGGCAGCGGTGCGCCGAGCAGCATCAGCACGCCATCGCCGGCATAGTCCTTGATGGTGGCGCCATGCGCGGACGCCGCCGCGCCGACTTCATCGTAGAAACGCTGCAGCACGGCGATCACCTCATGCGAATCGCGCGCCTGGGAGAAGGCCGTGTAACCGCGCAGGTCGCAGGCCACCGCGGCCACCGGCAGCTTCTGCTGCTGCATCGCGGTGGCCAGACCCTCGCGCCGCACCAGCTCCGCCACCGAGGGCGACAGGAAGCGCTTGAGGAACTGCCCGCGCTGACCCTGCAGCACGTGGTACTGCACCGCCGCGACCAGGAAGATCATCTGCCCCGCGGCGGAGGAAAAGGCCGCCCAGGGCGCCGGCAGCAGCAGCCCGGAGGCGATCAGCGGCGAGGCGATGGCAATGCCCAGCAGGCGCACGGCCTCGGGCCGGTCGGGCTTGCGTCGCATGGTGATCAGGGTGCCGTCGACGATGCACAGCACGCCGAGGAAGAAGGGCGCGGCGAAATACCAGAACTCGGGCGCCGCCAGCGCGTTCTCGCGGCTCAGCACGCCGATGAAATATTCCGCCCGTGCTTCGCTGAACAGGATCCCCACCACGATGTAGACCAGGGCCATGGCCTGGGCCAGGCGGAACTGGGCGTCGCCGAAACGGGTGCGCAGGCTGCCGGCCGGCACCATGCGCCGGATGCGCAATATCCACTCCGCGCCGAAGATCATGGACAGGCCGGTGAACAGCGGCGCCAGCGCCTGCGGCCAGGGCATGGCCTCCGGCGCGAAGGGCCGCACGAAGACCACGTTGCAGAAGATCGACAGCGCGATGCAGGCCAGAAAGGCCGCCAGCATGCGGGTGGTGCGCGAACCGCTGTCCGCATACAGAAAGGCGATGCCCATGCCGAAGGAGGTGATGACACAGACCAGCGCACCGCTGTCGACGAGGTTCCAGTTCCAGTCCATGCTCATCCCGCCCCCCAGTTTTCGGGCTCCCGGTCATTGTCTCCGCCCGCGTCGCCGCCGACAATGACCCGCATGATCAACAAGCCCCCGAAGCGCCCGGGAGCGGCGCCGCGCCATGCTGGCTGATTCCGCGCATCAGGTGGTCTCCATCCTGATGGCCGGAACCGCGCTGATTTTCCTGTTCAGCGACCGTGGCAATCCGGGCAGCCGCATGCTGGCCTGGTGCCTGATCGCCGGCGCGGTGGCCACCGGCCTGGGGCCACCGCAGGAGCTCAACGCCGCCGCCATCGTCTGGACCAGCCTGCAGCAGCTGGCGGAAACCCTGGCCCTGCTGTTCGGGGTGGAATGGGGCCGGCGCATCAGCCTGGAGGCGCAGAGCCGCAGCCGTCGGGTGCGCGCCGCCGGCGGTCTGTTTCGCGCGGCACAGATCATCCTGCTGGTCTACGGCGGACTGGGCATCGGCTACATCCTGATCTTTCCCGAGTACGCGGTGATCGACCCGGAAGGGCTGGTCAAGGTGCGCGCCGTGGAGTTCGCCGTGTTCGCCCCGCTGCTGGGCACCACCATGCTGCTGGCCGGGATCGCGCTGGGCCTGCTGATGCTGGCACCGCTGGACCCGGTGGAGCGCATCCGCTTTCGCAGCCTGCTGCTGGCCGGCCCGCTGTTCCTGCTGACCATGCTGGTGCACGAGGACATCGAGCCCCTGTTCATGGCCCTGGGTCTGCTCATCTTCCTCAACGGGTCGGTGCGCTACCTGATCGTGCAGAATCAGCGCGCCGCCTCCATGCGTCAGTTCGTCTCGCCCGAGGTCACCCGCATGCTGCACCGTCAGGGCATGGCCCGGGCCCTGCGCCGCGACCGGCGGACGATCAGCACCCTGGCCTGCGACCTGCGCGGCTTCACCGCCTATGCGCGACAGACCGATTCCGACCAGGTCATCGCCCTGCTGGAGCGCTACTACGCCCAGGTGGGCGATCTGGCCCACCGGCACGGCGGCACGGTGAAGGACCACGCCGGCGACGGCATCCTGATCCTGTTCGGCGCGCCGCAGCCCTGCGAGGACCACGCCGGCCGTGCGATCGCCCTGGCGCGGGACATCGTCACCAGCCAGGGCCGTGCGCTGCGCGAGGCCGGAGTTCCGCTGGGACTGGGCGTGGGCATCGCCACCGGCGAGGCCACCGTGGGCGCGATCCAGGGTGCCGGACGCCTGGAATACGTGGCGGTGGGCAATGTGGTCAATCTGGCCGCGCGACTGTGCGACCAGGCCGCGGATGGCGAGGTCCTGCTGGATGCCGAGACCTGCCGCCTGGCCGCCCTGGAGGCGGCCGCCGAGGCCCGTCAGGCACTGTCGATGAAGGGTTTCGCCGAGCCGGTCCCGGTGTTCGCCCTGGCCAGCAGCGCAGCCGGCTGAACCCTGCGCGGCGCGCGCTGGCGCGGCTCAGTCTCGGGACAGGCGCGGCAGGGTGAACCAGAAGCAGGAACCCGCGCCGGGTTCGGACTGCACGCCGATACGGCCACCATGTCGCTCGACAATGCGTCGGCAGGTGGCCAGACCGATGCCGGAGCCCTCGATCTGGTCGCGCGCGTGCAGGCGGCTGAACATCTGGAAGATCTTCTGCTGGTGGCGCGGCTCGATGCCCATGCCGTTGTCGCGCACCTCGATGCGCCAGAAGTCCCCGTCCGGCACTGCGCTGATATCGACCCGGACCGCCTCCTCGCGGCGATATTTCAGCGCATTGGCGATCAGGTTCTGCATCAGGCGGGCGATCTGGGCGTGATCGATGGACACCTCCGGCAACTCGCCGATCTCGATCCGGGCCTGGTTGTCCTCGATCAGCTGGCCCAGATTCTTCAGCGCCAGCTCCACCGCCGGGCGCAGGCCCTGCGCCTGGGCATCCAGCTCCTGGGCCTTGGAGTATTCGAGCAGGTTGTCGATCAGCTGGCGCATGCGCACGGTGGCCTCCAGCGCGGTGCCCAGATAGTCCCTGGCCGTGTCGTCCAGCTGTGGCCCGTAACGCCGGTTGAGCAGGCCCAGATAGTTGGCCACGATGCGCAGGGGCTCCTTCAGATCGTGCGAGGCCACATAGGCGAATTGCTCCATTTCCTCCTGCCGCGCCGGCAGGTCGGCCAGCTGCTGGCGCAGGGCCTGCAGCTCGGCCTGCAGATCGCTGATTTCCTGTTCTGTCACGGACCCGCTCCTGATCCTCGTCGCTGCGACCGTCAGTCCTGTCCTGCCGGGCCGCTTCACCTTAGCAGAAGCCGAACCCCGGACCGCGACTGTTGCTACAATTTCCGCCCCGCCCACGGCGGTTCAGGACGCGATGCAAGCCCGCTACCCGCTGAACACAGACAAGATCCACACCCTGGTCGACCTGTTCGAGGCCCGCGCCGCGAAATCGCCCAGCCTGCCAGCCTATCGCCAGTTCCTGCCCGGAGTGGAGCGCTGGCACAGCTATACCTGGAACGACGTCGCCTCCCGCGTCCGTGCCTGGACCACCGCGCTGGAGCGCGAGGGCCTGGAACCCGGTGACCGGGTCGCCATCATGTCCGGCAACCGACCGGACTGGATCGCACTGGACCTCGCCGCCCTGAGCCTGCGCCTGGTGGTCGTCGCCATCTTCGACGACAACACCCCGGGCAATGCCGCGGCCACCCTGGAGCACAGCGGCGCCCGGCTGCTGGTGGTGGAGGAACCACAGTGGTGGACCGGCATCTCGGAGCTGGCGGAGCTGCCCGCAATCAGGCGGGTGGTGTCGATCAAGGCGGAGAGCGCCCAGCAGGAAGGCCGCATGGTCGCCCTGTCCAAATGGCTGGATGCCGCCACCGATTCGGCCCGCACCCGGCCGCGCCGGCCGCTGGCGCAGGCGGACGACCTGGCGGTGATCTGCTACACCTCCGGCACCTCGGGCCGGCCCAAGGGGGTGATGCTGAGCCACCGCAACATCCTGAGCAATGTGCTCGCCTGCCACGCCGCGATCCCCATGCGCGAGGGCGATGTGGCCCTGTCCTTCCTGCCCCTGGCGCACATGTTCGAGCGCACGGCCGGCTACTACCACGCGATCCTGGCCGGCGCTGAAGTCGTGTTCTGTCGTGACATCAAGCACCTGAGCGAGGATTTCCGCGAGGTCCGACCGACCGTCATCATCTCGGTGCCGCGGGTATTCGAGCGCTTCTATGCCCTGATCCAGCGCCGGGTCCGCCAGCGCCCGCTGCTGTTCCGCCATCTGTTCCGCCTGGCCGTGGACGCCGGCTGGCGACATTTCCTGTTCCAGCAGCAGCGCGGGCCACGCCCCCTGCTGGATCGCGCCTGGATGAGGCTGACCCGGGCCCTGGGCCGCAATGTGCTGGATGCGCTCGGCGGCAACATGCGCCTGGCGGTGTCCGGCGGCGCACCGCTGTCGCCGCAGATTGCGCGCACCTTCATCGCCCTGGGCCTGCCGATCGTGCAGGGCTATGGCCTCACCGAGGCCGGCCCGGTGGTCAGCACCAATACGGAAGCGGACAACGACCCGGAAAGCGTGGGCCTGCCGCTGGGCGGGGTGGAAACCCGGCGCAGCGCCAAGGGCGAGCTGGAAGTCCGCGGTCCCAACGTGATGATGGGCTACTGGCAGGACGAGGAAGCCACCGCCGAAGCCCTGACCGAGGACGGCTGGCTGCGCACCGGGGACAAGATCAGCCGCCTGCAGTCCGACCGCCTGTTCGTGATCGGCCGGATCAAGGAACTGATCGTGATGTCGAACGGCGAAAAGGCCGCGCCGGCCCTGCTGGAGCAGGAGCTGATGCTCGACCCGCTGGTCGAGCAATGCCTGGTCATCGGCGAAGCCCGGCCCTACCTCGCCGCGCTGATCGTGCCCAACCCCGAGGCCCTGGCGGAATTTCAGGCGGAACGTGAACTGGCCGATGGCGACCCGGAACTGCTGGGCCAGTTGCTGGAACGGCTCCAGGGGGACCTGGGCGACCAGCCCCGCTTCGCCCAGATCCGGCGCATCGCGCTGCTGCAGGAGCCCTGGACCACCCAGAACGACATGCTGACGCCGACCCAGAAACCGCGGCGGCGGCGCATCATGCAGATCTACGCCGAGCAGATCGAAAGCCTGTATCGCGGGCATTTCACCCCCGAGGACGCCAGCCTCAACTACCACGTGGATCTGGGATGAGCGCGGCCCTGGTGCTGCTGGCCGCCTTCTTGCTGGGCTCGCTGCTGGGAGGCCAGCTGCTCGGCCACCTGCGCGGCCTGGACCTGCGCCGCAGCGGCAGCGGCAACCTGGGCGCCACCAATGCGCTGCGCAGCGGCGGGCCGGCCATGGGCATTGCCGTACTGCTGTTCGATGCCGGCAAGGCCTATCTGGCAGCCGCCGGCCTGCCGGCCCTGCTCAGCGCCACGCCGGCGTGGCTGCCCTGGAGCTGTGCGGCGGCCGCGGTCCTTGGCCACATCTATTCCCCCTGGGCGGGCTTCCACGGCGGCAAGGGGGTGGCCACCGGGGTTGGCGCCTATCTCGCCCTGCTGCCCGAGGCCCTGCTGGTCGGCCTCGCCGGATTCGTGCCCGCGCTGCTGCTCAGCGGTTACGTCAGCCTGTCGGTGCTGCTGGGCAGCAGCCTGATCCTGCTTTACGTGGTCTGCTACTCCGCGGCGGGCGCCTTTTCGCTGGCCGGCGCCTTCGCCGCCACCATGCTCCTGCTCCTGAGCTGGACCCATCGGGACAACCTGCAGCGTCTGGCCCAGGGCCGGGAGCACCGATTCGACAAGGTCATGCTGTTCCGGGCGCGCAAGCCATGAGCGAGCTGGACGACATCCAGCTGGCCTTGATCCGTCGCCTGGCCCTGGGCGACTGGGTTTCCGGCACGGCGCTGGCCGAACAGCTCGGCCTGAGCCGCGAGGCGATCTCGCGACGGGTCCGGCGCCTGGCCGACTTCGGCCTTGCCCCGGAACGGCGCAGCGGTCGCGGCTACCGTCTGGAGCAGCCTCTGGAGCTGCTGGACGCCGGGCGCATCGCTGCCGGCCTGGTCAGGCCCATGCCCGTGCAGGTGCTGGGCACCACGGATTCGACCAATGCCCGGGTCGCCGCCCAGGCCCAGGCGCCCCTGCTGTGCCTGGCCGAGCACCAGAGCGCCGGGCGCGGCCGGCGGGGGCGCAGCTGGGCCTCTCCCTTCGGTCAGAACCTCTACCTGAGTCTGGGCTGGGAACTGCCCCACTGGCCGGAAAAGCTGTCCGCGCTGGGCCTGGTCCTGGGCGTGGTGCTGGCCGAAACCCTGCGTGAGCTGGGCGTGCCGGCGCAGCTCAAGTGGCCCAACGACCTCTACCTCAACGGCCGCAAGCTGGGCGGCCTGCTGATCGAGCAGCGCGGCGAGGCGCAGGGCGCCTGCCAGCTGGTCATCGGCCTGGGCCTGAACATCGCCATGCGCGAGCAAGCAGGCATCGATCAGGCCTGGACCAGCCTCGCCCGGGAGCAGCTGCCGCACTCGCGCAATGCCCTGGCGATCGCCCTCGGCAACGCCCTGTGCGCGGTGCTGGACGGTCTGGACAATCGGCGTATCAGTGAGGTCCTGTCGCGTTTCGATGCGCTGGACCTCTACCACGGCCAGCCGGTCAGCATTCGCGAAGGGGCGAGCGAGATCCGCGGCCGCGCCGTCGGCCTGGATGACTGGGGGCGCCTGCAGCTGCAGACCGACAGCGGCCTGCAGCGCTTCAGCGTCGGCGATGTCAGCCTGCGGAGCGGCGCATGAGGCTGCTGATCGATCTGGGCAATACCCGCATGAAGTGGCGCTGGTGGGATCAGGGCGGCCTGCTGCCCGGCGGCCACACCACCCACTTTGACGGCCACCTGGAAGACCTGGACTACCAGCTGCGCAGC
The DNA here is from genome assembly GCA_041625325.1 of Oceanococcus sp. Classification (GTDB taxonomy): domain Bacteria; phylum Pseudomonadota; class Gammaproteobacteria; order Nevskiales; family Oceanococcaceae; genus Oceanococcus. Next base: position 9,926 of record JBFJTN010000119.1, read on the forward strand.
AGCGCGGCCCAGGTGGTGCACATCGCCGCCGTCGCCCGGCCGGAGATCTGCCAGGATCTCGGCCGGCTGCTGGACGACGGCGACATGGTGCAGGACTGGCTGATCACCCCGGCCCAGGGTCTGGGACTGACCAACAGCTACGCCCAGCCGCACAAGCTGGGCATCGACCGCTGGCTGGGCCTGGCCGCGGCCTTTGCAGAATCCGGCCAGGCCAGCTGCGTGATCGACATCGGCACGGCCCTGACCGTGGACATCTGCGACGACCAGGGTCGCCACCAGGGCGGCCTCATCGCCCCCGGACCGCAGGCCATGGCCCGGGCGCTGAAACAAGACACCAGCCTGCCCGCCGCGGCCGAAGCCCTGCCGGAGGAACTGGGCTGGGCCACCGACACCGAGGAGGCCCTGCAGGTCGGCGCCCTGCAGGCGGTCTGCGGCCTCGTCGAGCGCAGTTTCCGCCTGGCCCGGGAACGCCATGGCTGCGAGCTCGCCCTGCTGGCCGGCGGTGCCGCGCCGATGATCAGCGCCTATATCGACATTCCCCACACCATCGATCAGGACCTGGTGTTCAAGGGCCTGGCCCTGCACGCCGCCCAGGCGGAACAGGCCGGCTGAGGCCGCGACGCGCGGGCGGACCCCACCAGCCGCCCGACCAGGCTCACCACGCATCGCCCCAGCCTTCGCGGGATTGACAAATTGACATTTGTCAATATCATGTCGGGACATCGCCCGTCCGGAGCACCTCGCATGCTCGCGCCCGCTGTCGCCACCTGTCTGAGAATCCTGCTCCTGGCCAGCCTGACCGCCGCCGTCGGCTGCCAGGACCGTGCCGCATCGCCGGACGAGGCGCCACGCGATCTGGATGGCCAGCCCGGCGCC
>JBFJTN010000120.1:0-10789 GCA_041625325.1 Oceanococcus sp.
CGGGGCAGCTTGTCGTAGGACTGGTACAGCGGATGCACCGGCTCGCCGGCCTTGGACACGTCCAGTGCGTGCAAGGCCACGTCGGCGTCACGCAGCATCTGAAGCACCGCCCGGCCGCGGCCACCCAGCCGGCCATGATTGCCCCAGGCCGCAACGGTGAGATCGGCCTCTCTGGCGGCGTCCAGGATCGCCTGGTCGTTGTCCCGGCCCACCGGATCGTCAGCCTGGTACAGCCCCTTGGGGTCGGTGCTGCGCAGGGCGAAGATGTTGACCACCTCGATGCGGTCATAGCCCCACATGCGGGCGCGGCGGCAGCAACGCTCGACCGTCGGGTCATTCTTGTGCTCATCCGCGGTTGAGGGGTTGAGCATGACCATGCACAGGGTGCGCGGCCTGCGCGGCCGCCCCCAGACCCGCCAGAGACGGTAGCGATAGCGGCGGCACGGGGAAAATACCGCCTCGCTGTGGCGCCAGGGTTCCAGCGTCATGAGCGGCGGGCAGGCCTTCGGGCTGCCCGTGTCCGGCCCTGGATTGTCGAGCTCATCATGCACTCCCTCCTGGTCCCCCGGCTGCGGCCGCAGGCGCGGGCGCCTGCCGGATGACCGCGCCGCGGTGCGCTGGTATTCTCGGCCGATCCCGATAACAAGACAAGGAGCCCTGCCATGTCGGATGTCAAAGCCGCCTTCGAGGCCGCCGTTGAAGCGGTCCGCAACGCCCCGGATGACGGTCCGCTGAAACCGTCCAACGAGGACAAGCTGCAGATGTATGCGCTGTTCCGTCAGGCCAAGGACGGCGATGTCTCCGGCAAGCGCCCGGGCATGCTCGATCCGGTGGGCCGCTTCAAGTACGACGCCTGGGCCAAGCTCAAGGGCATGTCTTCGGAAGACGCGATGCAGCAGTACGTCGCGCGGGTGGAGAAGTTCCAGAACCAGGCCGGATGAGTGCGGTACTGAGCTTTCCGGCCGGCCGCAGCCGCCGGGTTTCCAGCGAGCCGGCCACATGCCGCTACTGCCCCTACGAGGGCTACCGGCTGGCCTACGAGGAGCATGGCGCAGCGGACGCCCCACCGATCCTGCTGGTCCACGGCATCCTGCTGGATTCGGCCTGCAACCGCGATCTCGCGGTGGCGCTGGCCGCGCAGGGCTATCGGGTCATCCTGCTGGAGCTGCTCGGTCATGGCCGCAGTGACAAGCCCGGCCACGCGAAGGAGTTGCGGGTGGACTTCTTCGCCGAACAGGTGCTGGCCCTGCTGGATCATCTGGACATTGCGTCCGCGGTGGTCGGCGGCGTCTCGCTGGGCGCGATCACCACCCTGAGCTTCGCCGCCCAGCATCCCGAACGGGTGCGGGCCATGTTCCTGGAAATGCCGGTGATGGAACGCGCCACCCCGGCGGCGGCCCTGATGCTGGTGCCGGTGATCGGACTGGTGCGCTACGCGGCGCCGGTGCCGCGCGCCATTGCCCGGGTCCTGCGGCGCCTGCCGCGGCCACGCTCGAATCTGCTGCAGATCCCCTACAACGCGCTGACCCAGGAACCCGAGGACATTGCCAGCATCATCCATGGCGTGCTGGTCGGCCCGGTGGTGCCGCCGCGGCGGGTGCGCCGCAGCCTGGACATGCCCGCCATGATCATCGCCCACGGCGGTGACTGGCTGCACAACATCGAGGACGCCCAGGTGCTGCAACGCGAGCTGCCCCACGCGGAACTGCATGTGGCCCGCTCGATGCTGGAACTGCGCCTGAAACCACAGCGCCTGCTGCCGAAGATTCTCGCCTTCATGCAGCGGGTTCAGCCCGCACCGCGGAGCCAGGCTCACTCCTGAGATGCCCCGAAGCCGGTCCGACGGGGCCGGCCGGCGCATTCTGCCGTTGACATTGTGCCATTAATCATTGTTACAATGATTGCGGTAATTCATGCCGCGAAACGCGGGAGTTCATCATGGCCAGCAGATCAGCGGCCCGGGTCAGTCCTTCCGGCACGCAGGCGCAGGGCTTTCGCAGCATCCTGCGCATGGCCCGTCACCGTGCGGAATCCGGGGCCGCCCGCCCACTCCCGGGCGTGACCGGGACAGGGGCGACAGCATGAGCGGGGCGAGCCGATTCCTGCGGCGCGATGACGGGGTGAACCTGCATCTGCGCGAGTGGCCGCGTGCCGGCGCACCCTGCGTGGTGCTGGTCCACGGCTATCCGGACTGCAGCCACGTCTGGGATGCCTGCATCGGCAGGCTGCGCCAGGAATTCCACGTGGTGGCGCATGATGTGCGCGGCGCCGGCGAATCCTCGCGGCCGCACCGGCGGCGCGATTACCGGCTGGCGCGACTGGCCGGCGACCTGGCCGCGGTGATCGATCACTGCCATGCGGACGGCCCGGTGCATCTGGTCGGCCATGACTGGGGTTCGATCCAGAGCTGGGAAGCCGTCACGGACCCCGCGCTGGCGGGCCGCTTCGCCAGCTACACCAGCATATCCGGCCCCTGCCTGGACCATGTCGGCCACTGGCTGCGTGGGCGCGTTGGCAGCCGGGACTGGGCCCCGGTACTCCGCCAACTCGGTCACAGCTGGTACATCACGGCCTTTCAGCTGCCCCTGCTGGGCCCGGCGGCCTGGACGCTGGGCCTGGACCGGGCCTGGCCCCGGATCCTGCAGCGACTTGAGGGCATGGCCACGCTGCCGGCGCAGCCCAGCCAGCGCCGCGATGGCCGCAACGGGGTGAACCTGTACCGCGCCAATGTGTGGCAGCGGCTGTTGCGGCCACGGCAGCGCGCCTGCACCGTGCCGGTGCAGCTGATCGTCCCCGAACGGGACCCCTTCGTGTCCCCCAGCCTGTTCGAGGATCTGCAGCGCTGGGTCACGCCGCTCGAATATCGGCGGGTGGATGCCGGCCACTGGCTGCCGCTGAGCCAGCCCGACTGGCTGTCCGCCCGGATCGCCGATTTCGTCCACCGGCATGCCCCCCGTCAGCAGGAGATCGCCTGATGCCGCAGCGCAGCGCCTCGAGCAGTCCGCATGCGCTGACCCCGCGCAAGGTCCGCTTCGACTGGACCCGGACCCCGCTGGAATGGCTGCCCGGCGAGGGCTTCGCCAGCCATTTCATCAACGAAATCAACCTGATTCTGCCCGCCGGAGAATTCTGGTTCTGCCGCCTCTACAATCAGGCCCTGCCGCTGGTGACAGACGGCAGGCTGCGCCAGGACGTCCAGACTTTCATCCGCCAGGAGGCCATGCACGCCCGGGCCCATGGCGGCGCGATCCGGGATTACCTGCAGGCGCACGGCATCGACACCGCGCGCAATACCCGCTTCATGGACTGGTTGTTCGAGGTCGCCCTGGCCGACGCCCCCTTTGGCCGACCGCTGCCGAAGCTGCTGCGGCGGCGCTGGCTGCTGTTCCGGCTGGGCCTGATCGCGGCGATCGAACACATGACCTGCGTGCTGGGCATGTACGCCCTGGACAACCGGCGCTGGGACGAACTGGGCGCCGATCCGACCCTGCTCGACCTGCTGCGCTGGCACGGCGCCGAAGAGGTCGAGCACCGCTGCGTGGCCTTCGACCTGTATCGCCACCTCGGCGGCGGCTATGCCTCACGCTATTACCTGGCGGCGATCACCTTCCCGGTGGTCTTTGCCATCTGGGCCGACGGCGCCGCCGATCTGCTGCGCCAGGACCCGCGCTTCGCCCCTCACCGGCCCAGCCTGTTCCGGCCCTGGCTCTGGCGCGAATGGGCACGCAAGGGGCGCGCCGGCCTGCTGCCCCATCCTCTCTGGCTGTTCCTCAAGGAGCTGCCCTATCTGTCGCCCTTCTATCATCCGCTGCAGGAAGGCTCGACCGAGCAGGCCCTGGCCTATCTGGAAAACTCGCCGGCCAGCCAGCGCCTGCAGGCCCTGGCCAGCTGAGGCTTCCCCGCAGCAAAAGGCCCCGCCGTAGCGGGGCCTGTCAGGTGCCGCGCGGACCTCAGGGCTTGGCGCCCTGCGGATAGGCGTTGAGCAGCAGGTTGGGGGTGCCGGCACTGGCCGGGCTGGGCACGATGGTGCCCGGGGTGGCGTTGCCAAGCAGCGCCGCGGTCAGGTCGCCGGCGCTGAGGCTCGGGCTGTCCCCCAGCAGCAGCGCGGCCGCGCCGGCCACATGCGGCGAGGCCATGGAGGTGCCGCTCATGGTGGTGCTGCCGTTGTTGCTGCTGTAGTCCGCCGAGGTGATGCTGCCGCCCGGTGCATAGATGTCCACGCAGCTGCCATGATTGCTGAAGCTGGACTCGGCATCGTTGCTGTCGCTGGAGGCCACGGTCATGGCTTCGGGCGCCCGCGCCGGTGAGGTGCCGCAGGCATCCGCGTTGTCATTGCCGGCCGCCACCACGGGCAGGATGTTGCGGGCATAGAGGCTGGCGATCGCATTGTCCTCCGCCTGCGAGGCGCCGCCGCCCAGGCTCATGTTCACCACGGCCGGGAACTGGGCGTTTTCCGCCACCCATTCCATGCCGGCGATCACGCCGGAGCCGGAACCGGAGCCGCCGCAGTTGAGCACCCGCACGGCATGGACCGTGGCCTGCTTGGCCAGGCCGAAGCGGGTGCCGGCGGCGGTGCCGGCCACGTGGGTGCCATGACCGTTGCAGTCCTGCCAGGCCTCCGGATCCACCTCGCCGCCACCGAGCAGGCCAAGCAGGTCGATGGGCAGCAGGCCGCCCAGGCCTGCCGGGCCGTCGTTGATGAAGTTCCGGCCATTGCCCACCCGGCCGCTGAATTCCTGGTGATCCGGATTGATGCCCGTATCGATGATGTAGACGTGAACGCCGGCACCGGCGCTGTCGGGATAGCTGAAGGCCCCGTCCAGCGGCAGATCCAGTTCATCCACCCGATCCAGTCCCCAGACCGGATCGGCCTGGCTGGCCCCGCTGCGGACGATGCGATCCCTTTCCACCGTGGCGATCAGCGGCAGGCCGGCCAGCAGCCGGGCCTGGGCCGGGCTCAACGCGGCCGAGAAACCCGAGATCACGGTGTCGTATTCGAAAAACGGCGCACCCGCGCCGACCAGCTCCAGTACCGCGGCGGTGGCCTCGGTGACGCTCTGTCCGGCCAGCGCGGCCGGCTGGAACTGCACGATGTAGACGTCCTGGCTGCTGCCGAGAAGTCCGGCCTGAGCCAGGGCGGACGCGCCCATCAGCGCGAGAGCCGCGCCGTTTCTGATCAATGCTCGCATGATTTTCATCCCTGAAATGTTGTCGGTCCCAGCGGGCGTTGCCCGGCCCGTTCCCTGGGCGTCATGGGTAAGGGAGGCCGCCAGCGGCGCTCGCCTCCGATCCCGCTCCGCATCCTAGCCATCCGGCCTGAGGCTGTCTGTGAGGCAAATCCCAATCGGGCATCGAGTTTTCACTACATCGCGCAGCCCTTGCCCGCTCCGCTCCTGGCGCCGCGGCAGTTTCGCGCCTGTGCAACAGGCGGCATCATGTCGCCTCCACGCCAGAATCGGGCGACCGCCCTGCACACACCCCTGCCACGTCATCGCTGGTTGCGCCGGACCCTGCGGCTGTCCCGGGCCGAAGCGGCGGCCAGTGCCACCACCACGGCGGCCAGCGACAACTTCCTCACCGCCTTTGCCGTGCACCTGTCGGCCAGCGCGCTGCAGCTGGGCTGGCTGCTGGCCGCGCCACAGCTGATCGGCGCCTGGCTGCAGCTGGCCTCGATCTGGCTGGACCAGCACTTTTCCCGGCGTGCGCTGGTGGTATTCAGCGCGGTATTGCAGGGCCTGGCCGTGCTCGGGCTGGCCGGCCTGGCACTGGGCGGGGGCTCGCCCCTGCTGCTGATCGGCCTGGCCGTGCTGTACCACACCGCCCTCAACCTCAATACCCCGCACTGGCGGGCCTGGCTGGGCAGTATCGTGCCGCGACGGCGGCGCGGCGCCTATTTCGCCGGGCGGACCCGGCTGGTCATGCTGGCCTCGGTCGCGGTATTCCTGCTGGGCGGCCTGCTGCTGGCCAGCAGCCAGGCCCGGGGCAGGGCCGATCTGGGCTTTGCCCTGCTGTTCGCGCTGGCGGCCTGCGGGCGCCTGGGCGCGGCCGGCCTGATCGCCCGCATGCACGACCCCGATGCGGCGCCGGGGCATCTGCCGCACGGCGCCCTGCGCGGCAGCCTGCAGCGCATCGGCGAGGCCCTGCGCGACCCGGTATTCCGCCGTTACAGCCTGTTCGTTGCCCTGATGCAGGCCATGGTGGCGATCTCGGCGCCCTTCTTCGCCCTCTACATGCTGCGTGACCTGGGTTTCAGTTATCTGGAGTACAGCCTCAACAGCGTCGCCTCGATCGCCACCCAGTTCCTGTTCCTGCGCTTGTGGGGGCGGATCGCCGACCGCCACGGCAACCGCCTGGTCATGCGCCTTTGCAGCAGCGTGATCCCGCTGCTGCCGCTGCTCTGGCTGGTTTCCCCGGATTTCGTCTACCTGCTCGCGGTCCAGATCCTGTCGGGCCTGGCCTGGAGCGGCTTCACCCTGTCCACCGCCAATTACCTCTACGACATCCGTCCGCACCAGACCCATTTCGCCGCCTATGCCGCAGTCCAGAACGGCATCACCGCCAGCTGCGTATTTGTCGGCGCGCTGGCCGGTGGCATGCTGGCCAGCCAGGCTCCGGCGCTGGTCCGGGCCGGCGGGCTGGAGCGCTGGCTGGATCATCCGGTGCTGCTGGTCATGGCGGTGAGCGGACTGCTGCGGATTCTGGTGGCGGCCTGGTTCCTGCCGCGTCTGCACGAGCCGATGCGGCGGCCGCCGCTGGCCCTGCGCGAGATCGTCTACCGGGTGGCGCGGATCAATACGGTCTCCGGGGTGGTGCTGGACTGGCTGACCCTGGCGCGGCGCCGGGATCGCTCCTAGCGCGGCGGCGGACGCCTGCTCAGAGCCCGGCCTGCACCTGTTCGCCCCAGGCGCGCAGCGCCTCGACAACGGGCTGCTGCTGCGCGGTGGCCGGCAGGCTGTCGAGCAGGGCGAAATAGCTGGCCAGGTCCAGGCCACCATCGGCCGCAAACTCGACCCGACGGCTCTTCAGCCGGGCCCATTCGTCCCGCTCCGCCTCGTTCAGCGATTCCGGATAATGCCGGGCGCGATAACGGAACAGCAGCTCGTGCAGGCGGCGGTCCTCGAAGGGCAGCTCCAGGCCGCTGAAGTCCTCCGCACTGCTGCTCAGCACCTGATCGCACAGGCGCCGGTCCGCATCCGAAACGAAGCCGCCGTAGAGATCCTGCTCGGGATCACCATGCGGCGGGAACTCGCCCATGGCGAAGGCTGCACTGAGGGCAGCCGACACATCGCCCAGGTGGGTTTTCAGCGCCTGCCAGTGGCGCCGGCAGGCCGGCAGATCCAGGGCCAGGCGTTCGGCCTGGGCCTCGCTCAGGGTGGCGGCCGGGGCCAGCACCGGGCAGCGGTTGATGTGCACGGCCTTGACCGCGACCCGCTCGACATCCTCGGGCAGGTCGGCCCGCGGGGTGAAGATGCGCTCCTGCAGATCCTCCGGGTCCAGCCCCAGCCAGCTGGACGGATCCTGGCGCAGATCGGCGACCAGCACCGCGTTCTTGTTCACCGGATGACGCACCAGCGGCATGACCAGGGACAGGCAGCCCTGTTCGGCGGGAAAACGGGAGGACACATGCACCACCGGCGCGTGGCCGGACAGATCCAGCAAGGCCCGGGCGCTGTCCTTGTCGCGGTGGCTGACCACGTAGTCGTACAGGCGCGGCTGACGCTCGCGGATCAGCCGGGCCAGCGCGATGGTGGCATGCACGTCGGACAGCGCATCATGGGCCCGTTCCTGCTCCAGGCCATTGGCCCGGGCCAGGTCTTCCAGGCGGAAGCTGGGAGCGCCGTCCTCGCGCTGAGGCCAGTGGATGCCTTCGGGGCGCAGCGCATAGGTCATGCGCACCATGTCGATGATGTCCCAGCGCGAGCAGCCATTGCGGAACTCACGCGCATAGGGCTCGTGGAAGTTGCGCCAGGCGGTGTGGCGGGTGAGCTCGTCATCGAAGCGCAGGCTGTTGTAGCCCACCCCGCAGGTGCCGGGCCGGCCGAGCTGCTCCAGCACCCGGCGGATGAACTCGGGCTCGGGCCAGCCGCGCGATTCGGCCAGTTGCGGGGTGATCCCGGTGAGCAGGCAGGCGGCGGGGTGGGGGAGCACGTCCAGGCAGGGTCGGCAATACTCGACTACCGGATCTTCGACGATGTTCAGCTCAAGATCGGTGCGGATGCCGGCAAATTGCGCGGGCCGATCCAGCCGCGGATTGGTTCCGAAGGTCTCGTAGTCGTGCCAGAAATAGCTCGCTGCCGTCATCGTGGCCTCTGCTTGATCAGGATCACAAGCTTACCGGGTTTGCGGGGGTTACCATGGGCTTCGCCTGCCGCAGCGAGGAGGCCCAGCATGTGGCTGCCACCCGAGCCCCTGAAGTCCATCGGCAAGAAGCAGACCCGCGAGCGGGTCGCCCGCCTGCGGCTGCGCCTGCTGCGTCAGCAGCACGAGCTGCGGGAGCGTGATTTCCCCGTCCTGGTGGTCTTCGGCGGCGTGGACGGGGCCGGCAAGCACGAGACGGTGAACCGCCTGAATGCCTGGCTGGACCCGCGCTTTCTCTGCACCCTGGCCTATGGCGAGCCCAGCCAGGAGGAGGCCGAGCGGCCGCGCATGTGGCGCTACTGGCGCGACCTGCCGGTGCGCGGGCAGATCGGCCTGGTGCTGTCCGGCTGGTATTCGCAACCCCTGGTGGAGTACGCCCGGCACCGCAGCGACGCCACGCGATTTGCCCATCAACTGCGCCAGATCAAGGATTTTGAGCGCATGTTGACAGACGATGGCGCCTTGATCATCAAATTCTGGATGCATCTGTCGGCCCGCCAGCAGCATCGCCGGCTGACCGAACTGGCGGAAGATCCGATGAGCCTGTGGCAGATCAAGCCGCGCGACTGGGAGCATCTGCACCTGTACGACCGCTTCGTCGGCGCGGCCGAGCAGTTGCTGGATGCCACCCATTGCCGCAACGCGCCCTGGCATTGCATCGATGGCAGTGCCGAAGGCCTGCGCGCGCTGATCGCGGCCGAGAGGCTGTCCGACGCGCTGGCCCGGCGCCTCAAGGCCCGGCCGGCACCGCGCGGCCGCAAGCTGCGGCCCGCCCGTGGCCAGGGTCTGGCGCAGGCGGACCTGGAGCAGCGGCTGACACGCGAAAAGTACGCGGACCGGCTGGCTGTGGCGCAGGCCCGGCTGCTCCGCCTGCAGCAAACCTCGCTGCACTCGGGTCGGGCCACCCTGCTGGTGTTCGAAGGCTGGGATGCGGCCGGCAAAGGCGGCGCGATCCGGCGTCTGGTCCAGCCTCTGGATGCGCGGCTATACAGCCTGCACCCGATCGCCGCGCCGAATGACGAGGAGCGCGCGCGCCACTATCTGTGGCGCTTCTGGCGGCGGCTGCCACGGGCCGGCCATCTCTGCGTGTTCGATCGCAGCTGGTACGGGCGCGTGCTGGTCGAGCGGGTCGAGGGGTACGCCAGCAAGGCGCAGTGGCAGCGGGCCTACGCCGAGATCAATGCCTTCGAGGAGGCGCTGACCGAGTCCGGTATCCGCCTGCTCAAGTTCTGGATTCACATCAGCCAGCAAGAACAGCTGGCGCGCTTCCAGGCGCGCGAGGGCGATCCGCTGAAAAGCTGGAAGCTGACCGAAGAGGACTGGCGCAACCGGCACAAGTGGGAGGACTACGAGGCGGCGGTGGAGGACATGCTGGCCCATACCCATCGGCCCATGGCCCCCTGGGTGGTGATTCCTGGCAATGACAAGCGCCTCGCACGGGTCAGCGTACTGGAGGCTGCCTGCCGGACCATGGCGGGGCACTGAAGGCCGCGGCGAAAGACTCCCGGGCCGGCCTGGGGATTCTCGGGCCCGACGACGCAGCGGCCAGGGCTGACAGGCGCGCGGCGCCGGGTTAAGGTCCGTGACGAAAAACATCCGGGGAGCGCGCGGGGCGCAGGGGGACATCATCGTGAAAGCTTTGGCCGCTGCATTGCTGGCGCTGGCAGGCGCCGGCGCCGGGTACTTTGCACTGCTGCACGCGCCGCAGGCCGCAGACCTGGGCGCTGCGGCGCCGAAAGCGGGCGTCGGGCAGGTGGATTTCGACTGGGTGCTGGCCGAAGGCGAGCTGTTGCAGGGCACCGCAACCCTCAATGTGCCCCAGGGCATCAATGTGTCGCTCAAGCTCGACAACGACAGGCCGGAAACCCTGATCATCGAAGGCTACGACATCGAGTTCCCGCTGGCGGCCGAGCGCATCGTGGCGGTGAATTTCCACAGCTACCGCAAGGGCCTGTTCAACATTCGCCTGAAGTCGAGCCCGCGCTCGCTGGGCACCCTCTCGGTGGTGGAGCCCCAGTAGTCCGCCACGGCGTAGAATGACGCCGATGCACTATCAACTTCGCAATGCCGATGGCAGCTTCTCGGTCTGGCAACCGCAGAAGATTGTCTGCGTGGCCAAGAATTACGCCGAACACGCGGCCGAAATGCGCTCGCAGGTGCCGGAACAGCCAGTCTTCTTCCTCAAGCCGAATACCAGCCTCTGCGATCTGGCCGGCCCGCTGGTCCTGCCGCGCGGGCGCGGCGTGGTCCATCACGAGATCGAGCTGGGCCTGGTCATCGGCAAGCGGCTGAGCCGCGGCGACCGGATTCCCGACGATGCCGTGGCCGCTTACGTCCTGGCCATCGACCTCACCCTGCGCGAACTGCAGGGCCGCCTGCGCGAAAAGGGCTACCCCTGGGATGCGAGCAAGGGCTTTGCCGGCGCCTGTCC
>JBFJTN010000121.1:0-10624 GCA_041625325.1 Oceanococcus sp.
GGCCGGCGGCGACCCAGCGGCGCATCAGGGCATCATCGGTGGCCAGATCCGCGCGGCTGACCGCCAGCCCGCTGAAGCCCAGCTCGCCGCTCCAGTCTTGCAGCAGCTTCACTATCCTGTCGGGATCAAGGCTCACGGCGGTGCGCACGCAGACGGCGGGTGAATGATAATGACGGCCATGGACACGGCACTGCCACTTTACAGCGCGGCCCAGGTCAAGGCCCTGGATGCCCGGGCCATCCGGGCGTTTCAGCTCGAAGGATACACCCTGATGCAGCGCGCGGCGGCCGCCGCGCTGGCCGAATTGCGCGAGACCTGGCCCCGGGCCCGCCGTCTGCTGGTGCTGGCCGGTCCCGGCAACAATGGTGGCGACGCCCTGGATCTGGCGCGCCAGGCGCTGGCCCAGGGCCTGGCGGTCGACTGCATTCTGCTGGCCGAACCCCAGGCCTTGCGCGGGGAGGCCGCCCAGGCCTGGCAGGCGGCGCGCCAGGCCGGGCTGGGCCTGCAGCCGCTACAGGCGCTGGGCAAGCTGCTGGTGGCGGCCGACGTGGTGGTTGACGGCCTGCTCGGCACCGGCTTGTCCCGTCCGGTGTCCGATGCCTTCGCCGCGGTGATCGATCAGCTCAACGCCAGCGCCCGCCCGGTGCTGGCGCTGGACCTGCCTTCGGGCCTGGCTGCGGACACGGGCGCCGTGCTCGGCGCCGCCGTGGTGGCCGACCTCACGGTCAGCTTCATCGGACGCAAACAGGGCCTGTACACCGGCGCGGCGCGCAATCACACGGGGCGCATCGCCTTTTCCGATCTGGCCGTCCCCGCCGGGGTCTATGACGGCTGCGCGCCGCTCGCCGGACTGCTGGATGCCGCGGGTCTGCACGCGCTGCTGCCGCGGCGTCGTCCGGACAGTCACAAGGGCCATTACGGTCACGTGCTGGCGCTTGGCGGCGCGCCGGGCTACAGCGGCGCCATTCGACTCTGCGGCGAGGCTGCGCTGCGCGGTGGTGCCGGCCTGGTCAGTGTGCTGACCCATCCGGACAGCGCCGCGGTGGTGAGTCTGGCGCGACCCGAACTGATGGTGCGGGGTGGCCTGGCCGACGACCCGGCCAGTGACGAACTGCTGGGCCGGGCGGACGTGATCGCCGCCGGCCCCGGCCTGGGCCGGCTGGACTGGTCGCGGGCCCTGCTGAAGCGCGTCCTGGCCGCGCAGCGGCCGCTCGTGCTCGACGCCGATGCCCTGAACCTGCTGGAGCCGGGGCAGACGCTGCCTTCCGATTGCGTGGTCACACCGCACCCCGGCGAGGCGGCGCGGCTGCTGGGCTGCGACACGCAGCACCTCCAGCAGGACCGCCTGCGGGCGGCCGACGCCCTGGTCCGTCAGCTGGGCTGCGTGGTGGTGCTCAAGGGCGCCGGCAGCATCGTGGCCGCGCCGCAGGGTCGGCGGTGGGTCTGCGCGGCCGGCAATCCGGGCATGGCCGCCGGTGGCATGGGCGATTTGCTGACAGGGCTGATTGCGGCCCTGCGCGCCCAGGGCCTGAGTGCCGAGCAGGCGGCCTGTGCGGGTGTGCAGGTGCATGCCCTGGCCGGCGATGCGGCAGCGCGCGAGGGCGAGCGCGGTCTGCTGCCCGGTGATCTGCTGCCCCATTTTCGTCGCTGGCTGAACCCATGAGCGACGAGCTGGAACTGGCGCTGGCCGACGAGGCGGCCACGGACCGCTTTGCGCAGGCGCTGGCCGCCAGCCTGCCTGCCGGCTTTTTCTTCATCGCGCTGGAAGGCGGGCTGGGCGCCGGCAAGACCCACACCGTCCGCAGCCTGCTGCGGGCCCTGGGCGAAACCGGCGCGGTGCGCAGCCCGACCTACACCCTGCTGGAGGATTACCGCACCCCGTCCCGGCGCCTGGTCCATATGGACCTGTACCGGCTGGCCGACCCGGAGGAACTGGAGTTCCTGGGCCTGCGCGAGCTGCTGGGCCAGGACCTGCTGCTGTGTGTCGAATGGCCGCGGCGCGGCGCGGGCCTGCTGCCCGCCGAGGATCTCTGTCTGCAGCTGTCCCTGGCCGGTGACACGGCGCGCCATCTGCGCCTGCGTGCCGGTAGCGCGCGGGGGCTGGCCTGCCTGCAGGCCCTCGATCTGTCATCTTTCGTTTGATCCGCAACTTGGGCTGCTGTTGTCACAGATGACTTAAAGAAAACTTGGTATCAGGCTAATAACAAAGAAAATTTCTTGATATTCGTTCTCCGGGCCGCTAATGTGTTGATCGGGAATCTGCCGTTGCCGGTCTGCCGGTGGCGGCGGTCTGGCGTTGTTGGGGGGGTTGCGGTTGGCTCCGTGACCCGTTTCGGAGCGAGAAGATGGACAGATGGCTGCTGGGCGGCGCAGTGCTGCTGCAGGCCTGGATCGCCCAGGCGGCGGTCGTCAGCGACGTGCGCGTCTGGGATGAGCCGGAACTGACCCGCGTCGTCTTCGACCTGTCGGCGGAGGTCCGGCACAAGGCCTTCACGCTGGATGGCCCGGAGCGGGCGGTGATCGACATCCAGGGGGTTGCCGAGCTGCCCCGGGGCGCGGCCAGCGCGGCGGGCCTGGTGCGCCAGGTACGCTTCGGCCTGCATGACAAAGCGCTGCGGGTGGTGCTCGACCTGGAGCGCAGCGCGAAGCCGCGCAGCTATCTGCTGGCGCCCAGCGGCGATTCCGGTTACCGGCTGGTGGTGGAGCTGCCGCATCCGCTGAACACGCAGGAGCCGGCGCGCCCGGCCATCGCGCTGGCCGACAAGGACATCGTGATCGCGATCGACGCCGGCCACGGTGGCGAGGATCCCGGGGCGACCGGCCCGACCGGGGTGAGGGAGAAGGATGTCGCGCTGCAGATCGCCCGGCGCCTGAAGCGCCTGATCGATGCCGAGCCCGGCATGCGCGCCATCCTGACCCGCGAAGGCGACTACTTCCTGCCCCTGCGCCAGCGGCGCATGATCGCCCAGCAGAAGCGGGCCGACCTGTTCGTGTCCATCCACGCTGACGCCTTCAGCAACCGGAATGTGCACGGCTCCTCCGTCTACATCCTGTCGCCGCGGGGCGCGAGTTCCGAACATGCCCGGGTGCTGGCCAGCCGGGAGAACGCCGCTGACCTGATCGGCGGGGTCGACATCCAGGACAAGGACGAACTGCTTGCCTCGGTGCTGCTGGATATCTCGCAGAGTGCGGCCATCGATGCCAGCCGCGACCTGGCGGCCCGCATGCTCGGTGAGCTCAAGGTCCTGGGGCCGCTGCACAAGGATTCGGTGCAGCGTGCCGGCTTCGCCGTGCTCAAGGCGCCGGACGTGCCCTCCATCCTGGTGGAAACCGCCTTCATCTCCAACCGCAAGGAAGAGGCCCGCCTGCGTGACCCGCAGCAGCAGGAGCGGCTGGCGCTGGGCATGCGCAACGGCATCCTGAGCTATTTCGAGACCTACCGGCCGCAGCGGGTGGTGGCCCAGGCCGGGCGCTAGCCTGCAGGCCCTTGGGCGCCGGCGATCCTGCCGGCTGACAAGCGTGGGCGGCATTGGTTAACCTGAACGGCTTTTCCGCGAGCGCAACCGTGCCGATCCAGCCGCTGCCGTCCCACCTGATCAACCAGATCGCCGCCGGCGAGGTGGTGGAGCGGCCCGCCGCCGTGGTCAAGGAGCTGGTCGAGAATGCGGTGGACGCGGGCAGTACCCGGATCCGCATCGAGGCGGAACAGGGCGGCATGCGCCGCATCCTGGTAAGCGACAACGGCTGCGGCATCGCCCGCGCCGAGCTGCCGCTGGCTCTGACCCGGCATGCCACCTCCAAGATCGCCAGCCTGGAAGACCTGGAGGCGGTGCTGACCCTGGGGTTTCGGGGTGAGGCCCTGCCCAGCATCGCCGCCGTGGCGCAGACCACGCTGGCCTCGCGCACCGCGGACGAAGAGCATGGCTGGCAGCTGCAATTGAGCCCCGGCGAGGCCCTGCCCGAGGCCAGGCCTCAGCCCATGCCGGTGGGGACCCAGGTCAGCGTCGAGCGGCTGTTTCACCAGATTCCCGCACGCAAGCGCTTCCTGCGCACCGAGCGCACCGAGTTCTCGCACCTGGACGCGACCGCGCGGCGTCTGGCCCTCGGGGCGCCACAGGTGGAATTCAGCCTCCAGCACAATAGCCGCGAGCTCTGGCACGCCCGTGCAGCGGTGGATGAGGCGCAGGAAGAGGAGCGCGTCGCCGCATTGCTGGGCGATGACTTCATCGCCGAGGCCCTGCGCCTGGATTACGCCGGACAGGGTCTGAGCCTGCAGGGCTGGGTGGCCCGGCCGGCCTTTTCCCGTGCGCAGGGTGACCTGCAGCATGTCTTCATCAACGGTCGCTACATCCGCGACCGGCTGGTGATTGCGGCCCTGAAGGCCGCCTATGCGGATGTGCTGCATTACAGCCGGCAGCCGGCCTATCTGCTGTACCTGCGGCTGGATCCGCGGGAGCTGGATGTCAATGTGCATCCGACCAAGCAGGAAGTCCGGTTTCGCGACGGCTCGCGCATCTTCGAAACCCTGCGGCGCTGCGTGCGCCAGGCGGTCGCCGAACCGCTGCCCGGTGACGGCGGGCCCGATCGGCCGCGCGATGCCGATGCCGGGGAGGTGGCCGACGCGCGTCCCCAGGGTCTCCTTGCGACGCCCGCCGCGCTCCCGGCCGCGGCGGCGGTGCGACTGCAATCGGCGAGCGCGCGCCAGCTCTATGGCGCCGGCGCCGCGGTCGAGGCGCTGCAGGTCGCCGATTCCCTGGTCGAGCAACTGCCCATGGCGCAGGAGGCCGTGGAGCGGGCGCCGCCTCTGGGATTCGCGCTGGCCCAGATTCATGGCATCTATATCCTCAGCCAGACCGAGAAGGGGGCCGTGCTGGTGGACATGCACGCGGCGCACGAACGCATCGTGCTGGAAGAGCTGAAGCAGCGCCTGCATGGCCAGCCCAGCGTCAGCCAGCCGCTGCTGCTGCCGCGGACGCTCGACTTGCAGCCGGCAGAGGCGGATCGGGCGGAGGACGCGTTCGACCTGCTCGAGCAGCTGGGCCTGGAGCTGCGCCGCATCGGGGAGACGCAGCTGGAAATTCGCGCCGTGCCCGTGCTGCTGGCCGATTACGATCACGTCGCGCTGCTGCGCGACATCATCTCCGATCTGGGCCATGCCGAGACCCTGGACCTGCACCGCCTGGAATTCGCCCTGGATCGCGCCCTGGGAAACATGGCCTGCAAATCCGGCTCGGTGAAGGCCGGCCGTCAGCTGGATCGCCTGGAAATGAACGCCTTGCTGCGTCAGATCGAGCGGACCCCGCGCTCGGGGCAGTGCAACCACGGGCGGCCGACCTGGATCGAGCTGAGCATGGACAGCCTGGACCGGCTGTTCCTGCGCGGCCGCTGATGGCGCCGCCGCTGGTTTTCATCGTCGGGCCGACCGCCAGCGGCAAATCGTCGCTGGCCGAGGCGCTGGCGCAGCGCTTTCCGCTGGAGTTGATCAGCATGGATTCGGCGCAGGTCTACCGGGGGATGGATATCGGCACGGCCAAGCCGGATGCGCGGTCGCGCGAGCGAGTGCCGCACCATCTGATCGACATACTCGACCCGGCCGAGCGCTATTCCGCCGCGCGCTTCGCCCAGGACGCCCGCGAACTGATCCGGGAGATCCAGGGCCGTGGCCATGTCCCGGCCCTGGTTGGCGGGACCTTTCTCTACATGCGCGCGCTGCTGGAAGGGCTGCACGACATGCCCCCGGCCGATGCCCGGCTGCGACGCGAGATCGAGGCCCGGGCCGAGCGCAGTGGCTGGCCGGCACTGCACGCGGAGCTGGCCGGCCTGGATCCGGAGGCCGCCGGGCAGATCCATCCGAATGATGCCCAGCGTATCCAGCGCGCGCTGGAGGTGCTTCGATTGTCCGGGGCCGGGCGCAGCACGGCCTGGCGTGGCGAGCGCAGCCAGCCCTGGAGCGGTCCGGTGCTGAAGCTGGCGATACTGCCAAGCCAGCGGCAGGCGCTGCGCGAGATGATCGCCCAGCGTTTCGAGCAGATGATGGCGCAGGGATTTCTGGACGAGGTGAGAGCCCTGTATGCCCGGCCTGATCTCGACCCGCAGCTGCCCTCCATCCGCAGTGTCGGCTATCGCCAGCTGTGGGACTACCTGGATCGCCGCTGCGAGCTGGATGATGCGGTGGAGCGCGGAATCATTGCCACCCGGCAGTATGCCAAGCGGCAGATGACCTGGCTGCGCCGGGAGCCGGATCTGGCGCTGCTGCCGCAGACGGCCGGAGAGCGCCTGGAGGCTGCCTCCAGGCTGCTCGAAGGCTTCCTGAAATGCAGTGGTGCATGATATTCTGTCGCGCTTACTGATCCTGTTCGAGCGATCAGCACGCGCCGCTCGGGCGCCATCCGTACTGTCCGGAAAGAGGCAGCCAGGAGTGTCATCATGTCCAAAGGGCAAACCCTTCAAGAGCCGTTTCTGAACTACCTGCGCAAGGAGCGCATTCCTGTGGCCATTTATCTGGTCAACGGTATCAAGCTGCAGGGTCAGATCGAATCCTTCGACCAGTTCGTGGTGCTGCTGAAAAATGCAGTCAACCAGATGGTCTACAAGCACGCCATTTCGACCATCGTGCCCAGCCGGCCGGTCAAACTGGAAGCCCCTGCAGACGCCGCGGACGCGGACGCCGAATGAGCGTAGCGTTGCGCCGCATTGTTTGATCGTCCCGAGGGCGGCAATCGCGCCCTGCTGGTCGCGCTCGAGATGCCGCGCTGCGGCGGCGAGGGCGGGCGTGAGGAATTTCATCGACTGGCCGCGTCCACCGGGGCCGAACTGGTCGGCTTCATCGGCGGATCCCGCAAGCTGCCGGATCCGCGCTATTTCGTCGGTGCCGGCAAGGCGCAAGAGATTGCCGAGCAGGTGACGGCCTGCGATGCCGATCTGGTGATCTTCAACCACGCGCTGAGTCCGGCCCAGGAACGCAATCTCGAAGCCGTCGTCAAGGCGCGCGTGCTGGATCGCGCCGGCATGATCCTGGACATCTTTGCCCGCCGCGCGCGGACCCACGAAGGCAAGCTGCAGGTTGAACTGGCCCAGCTCAAGCATCTGGTGACCCGCCTGGTGCGTGGCTGGTCCCATCTCGAGCGGCAGAAGGGGGGCATCGGCCTGCGTGGACCCGGTGAATCCCAGCTGGAGATGGACCGGCGGATGATCCACGATCGCATGCGCCAGGTGGAGAGGCGGATCGAGCAGGTGCGCCGCACCCGTTCGCTGAACCGGCAGCTGCGCCAGCGCCGTGACGTGCCGCTGGTGTCCCTGGTCGGCTACACCAACGCGGGCAAGTCCACCCTGTTCGAGCATCTGACCGGCAGCGACACCTATGTCGCGGACCAGCTGTTCGCCACCCTGGACACCACCCTGCGGCAGCTCGCCCTGGATCACCATGAACCGGCCATCCTGGCCGACACGGTGGGATTCGTGCGCGATCTGCCGCATTCCCTGGTCACCGCCTTCCGCGCCACCCTGGAGGAAACGGCCTCGGCCGATCTGCTGCTGCATGTGCTGGACGCCTCGGATGCGGAGCGGGACATGCAGCGCGAAGCGGTGGAGTCGGTGCTGGAGGAGATCGGCGCGGATGAAGTGCCGCGACTGGATGTCTGCAACAAGATCGACTGCCTGCCGGATGCGCAGCCGCGGGTCGATCGTGACGCGGATGGCCGGCCGCGCAGAGTGTGGATTTCGGCCGGCCAGCGTCAGGGACTGGAACTGTTGCGCGGCGCGATTGCCGAATGCCTGTATCCTGAGCTGCATCTGTGGCGGATCGATCTGGGGCCAGGTCAGGGCCGGCTGCGTTCGGAGTTCTACCGGATTGGCGCGGTGGAGCAGGAAGAATTCGGCGATTCTGGCGAAGCCCGGCTCACGGTCAGACTTGATAAGGTTCAGCTTGGCCGCATGTTACGTCACGCGGGACTCGAAGACAGCGTCGCCAGGATGGCGGCCGATGGCGATATTTCCACGGTCGGCCGATAATACGCGGCGGCCCAACCCTCAAGACACTAGGTGTGAATCTATGGCCTGGAACGAACCAGGATCCGGAGGCAAGAAGGACCCGTGGGACAACGGTAGTGGTCCCCCCGATCTGGAAGAACTGCTGAAGAAATTCCGCAGCCGCCTGGGTGGCGGCGGCCCGCGTGGCGGTGGCGGAAGCGGCGCGGGCGGTGGCGTCCCCAAGGGCGTGATCGGACTGGTCGCGGCCGTGGCTGGCGTGATCTGGCTGCTGTCCGGTTTCTACATCGTGCAGCCGGCCGAACGCGGCGTGGTGCTGCAGTTCGGGCGTTACCTGACGACCGTGGGCGAAGGGCCGCACTGGCGTGTGCCCTGGCCGATCCAGACGGTGGAGAAGGTCAACGTGGACGGCATCCGCAATGTCACCGATCAGCAGTCCATGCTGACCGAGGACGAGAACATCGTCTCGGTGGATCTGGCGGTGCAGTATCGGGTCAGTTCGGCGGAAGACTTCCTGTTCCGTACCCGCGACCCGGACATGACCTTGCGCCATGCGCTGAAGAGCGCGGTGCGCGAGGTGGTGGGCAAGAGCACGATGGACTTCATTCTCACCGCCGGCCGCGAGGAAGTGGCCCAGCGTACCGAGACCCTGCTGCAGGAAACCCTGGACAGCTACCGCACCGGCCTGATCGTCAACGAGGTCAATATCAAGGACGCCCAGCCGCCGGAGCCGGTGCAGGGCGCCTTTGCCGATGCGATCAAGGCGCGTGAGGACGAGCAGCGACTGATCAACGAAGCCGAGGCCTATGCCAACTCGATCGTGCCCAAGGCGCGCGGCGAGGCGGCGCGCATGGTGGCGGAAGCCAAGGCCTACGAGACCCGGGTGGTGCAACAGGCCAATGGTGAGGCCAGCCGCTTTACCCAGGTGCTCAAGGAGTACGAACTGGCGCCCGATGTCACCCGTCAGCGCCTGTATCTGGACACGATGGATGCGGTCCTGAGTTCCACCAACAAGGTCCTGCTCGACGTGGATTCCTCCAACCCGCTGCTGTATCTGCCGATCGACCAGCTGACCGGCGAGCGGACCCGCAGCCGTGCGCTGGACAGCCAGTCCACGCCGACGATGGGTTCGCGGCTGAGTGGCGCGATCGACAGCAACAGTGCCGGTTCGCGGTCATCATCCAGCCCGTCCGGTGCGCGTGAAAGGGGGAGACGCTGATGAGCAACAAGGCAATGATCTGGCTGATCGGATCCCTGGTCGGTCTGGGCCTGCTGGCCGATTCCGCCTTCATCGTCGATGAACGTGATTACGCCGTGGTCTTCCAGCTGGGCCAGATTCGCGGGGCCGACTACGAGGCGGGTCTGCACTTCAAGGTTCCGGTGATCCAGAGCGTGCGCTATTTCGACCGCCGCATTCTGTCCCTGGACCGGCCGGCCGAGCGCTACCTGACCCTGGAAAAGAAGAACGTGCTGGTCGACTTCTTCGTCAAATGGCGGATTCGGGACATCGGTCGCTACTACCGCGCCACCGGCGGCATCGAAGCCGTGGCCCAGGATCGCCTGGAAGACATGATCAACCGCGGCCTGCGCAACGAATTCGCCCGCCGCACGATCAAGGAGGCCGTTTCGGGCGAGCGTCGGGAGATCGTCGAGTCCCTGCAGCGGGAATCATCCGTGCGCGTGGAGGAACTGGGGATCGAACTGGTCGACGTGCGGGTCAAGCGCATCGACCTGCCGGACACCGTCAGCGAGTCGGTCTACGACCGCATGCGCGCCGAGCGACTGCGCGTGGCCGCCGACCTGCGTGCCCGCGGTAGCGAGGCGGGCGAAGGCATCCGTGCCGAGGCCGATCGCGAGCGGGAAGTGATCCTGGCCAACGCCTATCGTGAAGCCGAGGAAACCCGAGGCGCCGGCGATGCGAAATCAGCCGATATCTATGCCCGGGCCTACGGACAGAACGAGGAGTTCTATCGCTTCTACCGCAGCCTGGAGGTCTACCGCAATGCCCTGTCGGGCAGCGGTGACATGCTGGTCCTGGAGCCCGATTCGGAACTGTTCCAGTATTTCAAGAAGCCCAAGTAAACGTCTGATGTGGGACGAGCTGTGGCGCGCGCTGGCCCTGGTCCTGGTGATCGAGGGCATGGGGCCGTTTCTGGCCCCGCGGCGCTGGCGCGTGACCATGATTCGTATGGCCCATGTCAACGAGCGCACGTTGCGCACGATCGGCCTGGTCAGCATGCTGCTGGGCCTGGTCGCGCTGCAGCTGCTGAAGTAGCGCAATTCATCACAGGTCACTGACTATGCAATGGCTGCTGCCCGAGGGCGTCGAGGAAATCTTGCCTCCGCAGGGCTGGTTGCTGGAGGACATCCGGCGCCGGGTGCTGGATACCTTCCGCGACTGGCGCTATGAACTGATCCTGCCGCCGCTGATCGAGCACGCCGAGGCGCTGCTCTCCGGCGTCGGTTCCGATCTGGACCTGCAGACCTTTCGTCTCACGGACCAGCTCAGCGGACGACAGCTGGCGGTGCGGGCGGACATCACCCCGCAGGCGGCGCGCATCGATGCGCGGCGCCACCTCGGCGGGGTGGGCAGTTCGCGCCTGTGCTACCTGGGGACCGTGGTGCGCACCCGGCCGGA
>JBFJTN010000122.1:0-10618 GCA_041625325.1 Oceanococcus sp.
AAATCGAGTAATCCTGGCCGAATGCGGCCACGGCCGCATCATGGCTGGACTGCTGCGTCCCGCTGTTCGAACCGCCAATCCCGCCGGCCGCCCAGCGCGTGAGGGACGCCACACCATAATCCAGACCATACCACCGGTTGGGGTTCATGTTCGCAAGGAAGTCGCGATAGATGTAGGCATATTGCTGCGTGCGCTCACCGGCTTCGTTGGCGAATTCAATCTGAATGCGAGGCGAGCTGCTGGTGGCTGCGGAACCCGGCGCCAGCCGGAAATTGAAGGCCACCTGTTCCAGATCGGTCAGCTGCATGCTGGTGTCCGGGAAAAAGGTGACGGACATGAAGCCCTCGTTCTCCGGATGCGTGTAGGGTGCGAAATGCAGACCTTGCTTGATCACGAAACTGCCGGAATCCGGGACATTTTGCGTCCACCGCACATTGCGGGTCTGGTAGCGGCCCAGGGTGGGCAGGTTGACAAAGCCGGGGAGCACCGATTCCGGATCACTGACAACTTCCGAAAATGGCGGAACCAGGGCGCTGTCCGGCAGCAGAGCATTCTCCGGGCCGGTCTCGCTGTTGAAGTCGGTTGCGCGATAGAAGGTCTGTCCGTTGATCACTTCATTGTGGACCCACATGTCCGGCCCCACGTTCACCCCGTTCATGCGCACGATGTAAATGCGGTAGTCGGCGGCAAAGTTTTCCACGATGGCGTCATGGGCCTGCGTACGAGTGAGGTTCTTGTCCCCACCCAGGGTCGAGCTCAGTTCCCACTGGGCTGCCGCGTCATTGACGAAATCCAGCTTGATCCAGCGGTTCTTGTGACAGGGCGCCGTCATCGCATCGATTTTCGGATACACCCGGACTGACTCCTGCGCGCCTTCCGGCGACTCCAGAACCAGCCACATGTAGACCGAACGATCGGCACAGTGCGAGCCATAGGGAAAGTACACGTTGAACGACATTTGATACAGGTCTGCAATCTGCAGGTCGTTCTGTGGGAAGAAGCTGGTGGACATGTAGCCATCGCCATTCGAATCCGAATAGGGCGAATAGTGCATGGCCTCCTTGTTGATCAGCTGTCCCTGCAGGGGCGCCACGCCCCAACGCACGTTGTTGGACTCGTAGTGGCCGATCGCCTGCTTCTGCACCTGCTCCACTGTGCCGCTGACGTTGGCCAGCAGCGTGGCCTGGCCGAAGCTGATGGAAGGCATTAGACAGAGGGCTGCGAGGGCAGACCAGCTGGCCACCCCTCTCTCACCCAAGGCTTTGATTTTCATGAGATGTCCTTTGGTTTTGTACTGTTTTTTCGATATCAATCGTGACGACTTCTGACAGAGCACAGCAACCGGAAAAGGCCCATGCTCGTCCCCCGCGCAAAAGCCGCTGTCTGATCCTCGATCGGGGTACAAAGCGGACTTCTACGCTTGCATGAACGAAGCGCGAAAGGAAATGGTTCCCTTGCCCGTTCGATGCAATCCTGCGCGGAAAGACTCTGGCATACGAAGCGGGCAGGCCGCAACACCGAGGATTCCGCTCCGCCATTCTAGACCAGCGAGTCCTCCATCAATGTACGGAAATGTACGCAAAAACGGAAAGGCCCCAAAACCTGCCGGCTGGCAATGCTTCGGGGCCACTCGTTTCTTCCGGGCCGGCAGCTCCGGCCAGGACAGCTAGTAAGTGAGCTGCAGCTGCACTTCGCCACTGCCCTGATAGGCGTGAACCATCACGTACCAGGTCCCGGCTCCCGCACCCGAAAAGCTGCAGGTTTCGTTGTTGCTGGTCTGGTAGGGTCGACAATCGTAGGCTGACTGGGTGGGCGGCGCGCCGTATCGCACGTACAGATCCCAGTCCTGGTTGCCGCAATACGCGCCCTCCACCTCGCAGGCCGGCCCCGTCATCGCGATGCTGAGATTGCTCGCGCCATCCGCAAGCGCGAACTGGCAAGCCAGCTCATCTCCCGCGTTGCCCGAAACGGTCTGACTGGCGCCGTTCTGCAGGGTGCAAGCGCTGCTCGCACCCTGGACGGTGACATTGACGCTATCCGTGGCCAGGGTCGTGCCCTGACGAACCAGGCGCGCGTGCAGGGTATGGCTGCCCGGCGTCAGGCCGGTCAGATCCACGCTCCAGGTGCCGGCGCTCCAGTCCGTCGTGGCAGTCTGCCAGGCGCCATCATCGACGCGCACCTCAACCACATTGGGGTCCGGCAGAACGACCTCGCAATCGCTGGCATCGGCCGGCCCGGGGGCCGTGCTGACATCCTCACCCGCCAGCAGCGGGCGCAGGCACAGTTCGGCGTCATCCTTGGCCATCTGGATCGCCTGGGGAATGATCGTGCCGGAAGCCAGCATCAGGGTCACACCCGCGCCGGTTCCGACGACCGAATCCCCGACTCCCACGCCATGCGTCAGCAAGCCCATGGCTTCCGGACCGAACTGCGGATCGTTGAGAACACTCACCGAACTGCCGGAGTCTCCGCCCCAGCTCGGGATCACCGCATCCCAGGAGCGGCCGTCCGTGGTACCCAGGCTCGCACCCATGCGGTTCTTCTGCGCCGCGGTCTCGCCGTAGTACGCGGCATTGCCATGCAGCAGCAGCGGCAGGCCGAAACTGTCGTCCGACCAGACATCGTAAGGGCCACCCCAGCCGGGCATCGCCGTATCGACGTAGGCGTAGTACTGCTCGGGAATTTCCACGATGCCGAAGTCCCAGCCCACCCCATCACCATCGACATTGATGTCGCCGTTGGCGGGGTCCTGGCGGGCGTAGGCCACCTCACCCAGCTCCACGTAGTTGCCGAGGACAATCTCGGTGACAGTCGAACTCAGGCCACCGAAGGCACAATCCGCATAGCAGGCGAATACGCGCACATTCGACGGATCGTACAGCGGCGCCCCCGGCGCGTTGGCGCCGTGCGTGGTGCGGTAGCCCGATTCGATGAAGCAGTGACCCGCCGCACCCAGATAGGCCTTGCCGTTCTGATCCTTCCAGACGAAGTTCGAAGTACAGATGTAGACCGGATAGGGCTCGCCGCCAAAAGACATGCCGATCGGCGTCCCCGGGCCAATGCTGCTGGAATACAGCAGCTCCGGCGTGACGCTGTCATCGTGGGTGGTCACGTTGAACGAGGCCCCCGCCGGCACCTTGTACATCAGCCGCTGCGAGACCGCCTGATTCCCGTTGCCGAGGTTCACGGTGCCACTCACGGTGACGTTGTCCGCTATGGTTTCGCCATCGGCGGGGCTGGTGATGTTCACCGCATAGGCGTCGGGATGGTCGCAGCCATCGGGAATCCCGTCCCCATCGGTATCGATGCTGTCATCGTGACCGGGGCAGATGTCATCGGCATTGCGGGTGCCGTCGAAATCCTTGTCCCCGTCCGGTCCATCATTGTTGTCCGGATCGGAATTGTCACCTATGCCATCCCCGTCAGTGTCCAGGGTTTCAGTCGGATCATCGGGCAGGGCATCCTGATCGTTGGGGACACCATCGCCATCGCGGTCGGCATCGCAGACGTCGCCCTGGCCATCCGTGTCCAGGTCGGCCTGATCCGGATTCGGGTCGACCGGGCAGTTGTCGATGCTGTCATCCACGCCGTCACCATCGTTGTCGATGATGTCATCGCAGGCATTGGCCGTTCGCAGGGTGTAGTTCCGTGCCGAGGACCGGTCTATGACCTGCAGGGAACCGCTGCCCAGGGCACCGACCAGCTGGTAGATGACCGACTGAACGTTCTTCAGCTCCAGGCCCGGACCACCGAAGTTCGCCGTATTCAGGTGCAGTTCGATGATGCCGGTTTCCGGGTCATAGGAACTGCCCTGTAGGGCCGTCGCGGTCGGTTCGTCGGAGGCGCCCGGGCCTTCCGACAGGCCGTTTTGCACCTCGTTGTAGCGGCCATAGGAGAACGACGGCGTCGAGGTTTCGTCGGTCTGCATCTCGACATGCCACTTGCCGAAGTTGTAATCCGACTTGGTCACGCCCTCGAAGGTGACAAACCACTCGACATTCGGCGGCAGGGACCCGAGCGAACGCATCTGCAGCTGGAAGATCAGCTTGCCGAACTGGTCTTCCGGCTCCGAGACACGCAGGGACAGGATGTCACCCTGACCGGCGTCTGCCGTCGGCAGCGGGGGATTGTCGTCGCCGGCCGCGTCCTGCGCGATCCAGTAGCCCGGCACCTCGCAGGAAGAGGCCGTCTGCGCGTCGCAGGCGTCGCCGATACCATCGAAATCGCTATCGGCCTGGTCCGGATTGCTGATCAGCGGGCAATTGTCCTCAAAGTCCAGGCTGCCATCGCCATCGGCGTCACCCAGCGACTTGTTCAGCACTCGGGGGTCGGCCAGGGCCTTGAACACATCCAGGTATCCGGCGCCCACTTCATGGCTCTGGTAGCCCGGCATGGGCCGCGCAGTGTCCTTGATGATATCCAGCACCTGCCCGAAGTTCAGCGCCGGATTGGCTTCCAGAATTACCGCCACCGCACCGACCAC
Organism: Oceanococcus sp.; assembly: GCA_041625325.1. Taxonomy (GTDB): domain Bacteria; phylum Pseudomonadota; class Gammaproteobacteria; order Nevskiales; family Oceanococcaceae; genus Oceanococcus. The sequence goes on from JBFJTN010000122.1 coordinate 4,484, forward strand.
ATGCGGAGCAGCCATCGAGGTTCCCGACATGCTGATGTAATACGGTGCATCGGACTCCGGCAGGGGGTTGCCGCCGGCGGCCGGGGACACCACCGCGTTGGTGGCGCGGGTCGCGATGATGTCCTCGCCGGGCGCCGTGATATCCGGCTCGATCGCCGGGTTGCCGGGCACGCCGCGCGAGGAGTAGCTCGACAGGCTGTAATCCTTGCGACCGGATGCCACGCTGATGGCACAGGGGTTCTGTGCGTCCGAGCCCATGGTGTCATTGCCGGAGCCGCTGTTGCCGGCCGCGAAGACCGGTATGACTCCCGCATCGTACAGCGCCTTGATGGCGATGGCCGACGAGCTGGTGGGGTCGAAACGCTGACCCGAGGGATTCAGCGGACCATAGGAATGGTTGGTCACCCTGATGTTGTACTCATCCCGCACATCCAGGATGTGATCCATCGCCACCAGGGTGTAGATGTAGGTGCCGTATTCCACCGCGATGTGGACGAAGTTGACACCCGGCGCCACCCCCACGAAGCGACCGCCGGACATGCTGCCATCGCCCATGATGGTGCCGGAGATATGCGTCCCGTGACCGTTGCTGGACCACTCGGTCGTGGGTGCGGACACGAAGGCGGTGCCGTCGCGATCATTGCCGGTGAAGATACCGACCAGGCCTGCGTAATCACCCGCCGCACGCACGTTCTCCTTGACGCGATCCGCCGGGAAGTCTCCCTGCAGCGTGTCTAGACCGGTGTCGATCACGGCAGCGCCAATCCCCTGACCAGTGAGCGGCATGTCAGCCGTCGCCCAGGCATCGCGGGCGGCCGGCACCCCGATCAACGGCACGGAATCCTCCACCAGGAACGCCAGCGGGCGGTCCCCGTTGTCGATGGAGATCAGGCGGAATTCCGCCAGTTCGGCGCGCAGTTGCTCCACCAGAACCGGGGTCAGCAGCTCGGCGTAGACGATGGCCTGAGGCAGATGCTTGAACTCGTAAACGCCAATCGGAGCGATGCGTCCCTGGGCCAGGGCGTCGCCCAGTCGGTTGACCGCATCGTGGCGGTTCACCCCATCCGGGAATGAGAGGATCAGACGCCCTGCCACTCCGAAGGGGATATCGGCCGCAGTCTGCGCCGCCCCTGCACCAGCGGACGCCGGGCCAAAGGCCGCCTCACACTCTGCCGAACCACCATTGCTGGCGGCACGCGTGACGATGATACGGCCGGTATAGCGCGTCTCCACATTGGCGTAGCCTTCAGCCCGCGCCTCGTAGAGGCCCTGGGCATTGGGCAGATCCAGCACCTCCACACCGGCGCTCAGCGGGCTGGGGCGGGCGGAACTGTACTCCTTGCCTGCGGAATCCGTGACGTACAGGTCCAGGTCCTCCAGCGAATTGTCCCAACTGATCTGCACCTGCACGTTGGCGACGTCGCAGCCGGCCGGCACCAGGAACGGAACGTGCTGGGCATCGGCCGCCACCGCCGGCTCCAGCCCCGTTGCCAGCTCGCCGGCCCATTCCGCAGCCACGCTGGAACCCACCGGGGGACAGCTCAGCACGGTCTGGCAGGCATCTCCGATCCCGTTGCTGTCCATGTCAACCTGACCGAAGTTGGCCACTGCCGGGCAGTTGTCGTCCGCATCGGCGACACCGTCACCATCCAGGTCCGGCAGCAAGGCATCGTCGTCACCGATATTCACCCGGATGCGCGCCGGGGAACCGACCGCATTGCCCAGCGGAGCGCTCAGATCGAGGAAGAAGTATTCCTGCGGCTCGACCGCGCCGTCATCCAGAATGGGCACGACGAAGCTCTTGTCCTGCGCATCGCCATCGGCCCAGGTCAGCACCCCGGTCACGCCGATGAAATCTTCGCGCTGTTTGGCCGTCCCGCCGGCAGGCGTCTTGTAGTAGGCGGTGAGGGCGCCCTGAGAGCCTCCGGCGCGACTCACGGTGATCACGGCTTCACCGGCGCCTTCCGGCACGTCGATGACCGGCACGGCGAACTGCACGGACCCCGCCGCACTGTCCTGCTCGTTGTCGGCGATCGTGATCCGAATCCTCGCTGGCGAGCCCAGCGCATTGCCCAGCGGGGTGCTCAGTTCGAGGAAAAAGTCCTCGGCCGACTCCTCCCTGCCGTCATCCAGAATCGGCACGCTGAAGGTCTTGTCCGCCGCATCGCCGTCAGCCCAGACGAGCAGGCCCGTCACGCCGACGAAGTCCTCACGCTGCTTTGCGGAACCGCCGGCGGGCGTCTTGTAGTAGGCCGAAACCGTGCCGTCGGCACCGCCCGCACGCGTGACTGTGACCACCGCTTCGCCGGCACCTTCGGACACCTCGAGCTGCGCCGCAGCAAACTGGACCGAACCCGCCGCACTGTTCTGCTCGTTGTCGACAATGGTGATCCGGATCTTCGAGGGCGAACCGATCTCGTTGCCGAGCGGGGCGCTGATGTCGAGGAAGAAATACTCGTCCGGCTCCAGCCGGCCGTCATCCAGAATCGGCACGCTGAACGTCTTGTCCTCGGTATCGCCATCGGCCCAGACCAGGGTGCCCGTGACACCGATGAAATCCTCCCGCTGCCTGGCCGTGCCACCCGCCGGTGTCTTGTAATAGGCGGTCAGCGCGCCATCGGCGCCGCCGACACGACTCACTGCGACAACCGCCTCGCCAGCGCCTTCAGAGACGCTCATCTCCGATACGGCAAACTGCAAGGAGCCTGGTGCGGCGTTGGCGACTGCCGCAATGGCCGTCGCGAACCATACAAAAAGGGCCAGCGCGGCGCGTCGGGCCGCGGTCAAGATTGATGTAGCCAAGGTATCCCCCGAGGACGTTGTACAGTCCGCGCGAGGCACGGCTGCTTACAATAGGTCGCTTAGCGTCATCCTTGACTCGCGTTTCCCGGCCATGCCGGGCTTATCCTGATGTTTTTCTGAGATAGCACGCACTGCCGCATAATGCAAGACCGTACAGTGCTCTGAATTGAGGCAGGTCGTCGCCGGGCATTGATGCAAAAATGAAATTTCCGTCTCCCCTTGGCGAGAGACGAGCCGCCGAAGGGGACGCTTTCGGCAGCGGCTGCGCGGCCACCCCCGGTGGCCGCGCAGATTCTTCCGGCCCGCGCGCATCGCGCAGGCAGGCCGCCTTCAGTCCAGCGTGGCCTGAGTGTATGGCCGGCTGTCCACCTCGCACTCGAGGCGCGCCGAGAACAGTTGCCCTTCTGGCATGTTGCAGGGCAGCGAGGTCCCGGTGTTCGGGTTCTTGTTCGGAATCACGGCCCAGGCGAATCGACAGCTGTCCTGCAGGCAGGTCTGGTTCGGCAGCACCAGATTGGTGTGGTACTTGGTCTTGAGGAGCCTTCCGGGCGTCGGATTCTTCAAGCTGCCCCGCGCCGCCACCACCCCGTTTCCGGACACTGTGGCGGTGTTCAGGCGTTCCGTGCCGTTGAGGAAGTCAATCACCTGCAGGCTGCCATCCAGCAGCACGCCGCCATCGGGATCGGGCAGGCTGTCGATAGACATGCAGCGGGTATCGCCCTCAGCGAGCAGATGGCTGTACGACAGCTTGGTTGCTGCGCTGCCGATCGAACACAGATAGATGGTCCGTGTGGTCATGGCGGGGAGATTCTGAGGCAGACCGAGCACATAGCCCTGGAGCTGCTCCGCATAGCTGCGGAGACTGTCGATCACGCCTTCAGACCCGGCGAGCGCATCCAGGGCGGTATCCACCGCACCGCCCGACGAACACTGGACGAAATCCAGCAAGGGGCCGAGATACTCCGTATTGGACAGGAACTCGACCAGGTACGGACTGCAGGCCGTCAGGTCCGATGGATCGGTCGGCACGATCTGAGCCGGATCCAGCGCAGCAGGATCGAGTTCCGGCGGTGGTTGCACCGGCTCTTCGTCCACCGCCCCGAGCACCAGACCGATGGCCACCACGGTCCAACGATCCGTCTCCACGGCGAGCGCCTGGCCGGACACGGAAAACAGCCCGTACAGGGCCAGCATGGTCAGGCCTCTGCGGGCCCGTCGATTGTTATTGCGTTGTGACATGAAAACTCCCCATCCCATCCCGGGTAAATTACGACACCGAGCTCCAGCCATGACCGTGATCTGACGCCACGGCCATGCGCCACTCCCTGGCAAGCATTGCTGTCATTCCACAGCCGGACATCGTCCGATTGAATCATCAATCCCAACTGCATCATGCAGCTGCGATCGCTCAGTCTAGCAAGCCTGACGCCGATCTCACCGACTGTCGCGCTCTGCCTGCCTAGTTCCGAATCGCATCTGCGAAATAATCGATGGTGGACTTCAGGCCCTGCTTGAGTTCAGTGCTGGGTGACCAGCCGAGCAGATCACGCGCCAGATCCACGTCAGGGCGTCGCTGGCGCGGATCGTCCACCGGCAGCGGATGAAAACTGATGGGCGCATCGGAACCCGTGCTGTCCAGTATCAGGCGAGCCAGTTCCAGCATGGTGAACTCTGCCGGATTACCCAGATTGACGGGACCGCAGACTTCATCCGGCGATTCCATGAGGGCGATCAGCCCCGCCACCAGATCGTCGACGTAACAGAAGGAGCGCGTCTGTGATCCATCGCCGTAAATCGTGATGGGCTCCCCACGCAATGCCTGCACGACAAAATTCGACACCACCCGGCCGTCGTTGGGGTGCATTCGCGGCCCGTAGGTATTGAAGATCCGCGCCACCTTGATGCGCAGGCCATGCTGCCGGTGATAGTCGAAAAACAGCGTTTCCGCGCAGCGCTTGCCCTCGTCATAGCAGGAGCGCGGCCCGATCGGATTGACGTTGCCCCAGTAGCCCTCGGGCTGCGGATGCACGGCCGGGTCCCCGTACACCTCGCTGGTCGAGGCCTGCAGAATCTTCGCCTTCACCCGCTTGGCCAGCCCCAGCATGTTGATCGCGCCGTGCACGCTGGTCTTGGTCGTCTGCACCGGATCGTGCTGGTAATGGATCGGGCTGGCCGGGCAGGCGAGGTTGTAGATCTCATCGACTTCCACGTAGAGCGGAAAGCAGACGTCGTGGCGCATCAGTTCGAAATAGGGGTTGTCCATCAGGTGGACCACGTTCTGCTTGCTGCCGGTGAAGAAGTTGTCGACGCAGATCACCTCGTTGCCCCGCTCCAGCAGACGTTCGCACAGATGCGAGCCAATGAACCCGGCGCCGCCGGTGATCAAGATCCTTTTCAACACGCTCTCCTCAAAGGGCTGTTGCGCCCCGGTTCCAATTCGACGACGGGCCGTGCCCGGCCCCGGCGCGCCCCGGCGCCATCCCTCGCTCCGCCCCGAACGGCGGCACGCCCGACTCAGCTTGCGCCGGCGTGGGTGCGATACCAATCGTACGTGCTGCGCAGCCCTTCGCTCAATTCGATACGAGGCTGCCAGCCCAGCCCCTTCAACCGCTGCGTGTCCAGCAGCTTGCGCGGCGTGCCATCCGGCTTGCTGGTATCGAAGCGCAGTTCACCGGCGAAGCCCACGATGTTTCCGATCAGCTCGGCCAGCTCGCGGATGCTGATGTCCTGGCCCCAGCCAACGTTGAGCGTCTGCTCGTCGCTGTAATGCCGCATCAGGAACAGGCAGGCCTGCGCCAGATCGTCCACGTGCAGAAATTCGCGCCGGGGACTGCCGGTCCCCCAGATCTCCACCGCCGCGTCGCCCCTGGCCTTCGCCTCATGAAACTTGCGCATCAGCGCCGGCAGCACATGGGATGAGGCCAGGTCGAAGTTGTCGTTCGGCCCGTAGAGATTGGTCGGCATCAGACTGATCGCATCGAAGCCGTACTGGCGCCGATAGGCCTGGCACATCTTCAGCCCGGCGATCTTGGCGATGGCATACCACTCGTTGGTGGGCTCGAGCGCGCCGCTGAGCAGGTAGTCCTCTTTCAGCGGCTGCGGGGCCAGCTTGGGGTAGATGCAGGAGGAGCCGAGAAACAGCAGCTTCTTCGCCCCGTGCTGGTAGGCCGACTCGATGACATTGGTCTGGATCTGCAGGTTGTCGCGCAGGAAGTCGGCGGGGAAATCATTGTTGGCCAGGATGCCGCCCACCCTCGCGGCAGCCAGAAAGACGTACTCGGGCTGGTTCTCGGCGAAGAAGCGATCGACCTGGGCCTGATGACGCAGGTCCAG
>JBFJTN010000123.1:0-10576 GCA_041625325.1 Oceanococcus sp.
GCACCTCGCATGCTCGCGCCCGCTGTCGCCACCTGTCTGAGAATCCTGCTCCTGGCCAGCCTGACCGCCGCCGTCGGCTGCCAGGACCGTGCCGCATCGCCGGACGAGGCGCCACGCGATCTGGATGGCCAGCCCGGCGCCCCCGCGGCCGAGCTGCCCCTGCTGGGCGCGCCCCGAGGTGGCAGCACCTGGGCCAACTTCTGCGCCGGTCGGCCGGACAGCGCCAGCCTGCCCCAGGACCCGCGCCGCCTGATCGTGCCCGGGGTCAATGCGGGCAAGGCGGTGGCCTTCAACGCGCACTGGCGGGACTGCGACAATCAGGTCCCCCGGCCCAGGACCTGTGGCGAGCTGCGCGAACAGAGCGCACTGGGCCGCTTTGTCGCCCTGGGCAACGCGCAGGTCGGCAGCCCGACCAGCTTCGCCGGCGGCCAGAGCAGCCCCGGCGGCCTCGACGCCGAGCATTACAACAATCTGTGGCAGGTCTGGGGCCTGGCCGAGCGCCCGGACAACTTCGATGAGCTGGTCGCCCAGCGCCATGGCTCACCGGCCAGCCCCTGGCGCAACCCCTATCCGCTGCCCGGCGAGGACCCGAATGCCACGGATGGTGGTTCCGGACAGCTGCCCCTGGTGTATACCCAGATCCGCGAACCGGACGGCCGCTGGACCGGGCGGATCGGCACCAAGGTCTGCGTGTTCTGCCACATGGGCGAGCTGGGCACGCCGGCGGACGGCCCGGGCATGGGCCTACAGATCGGCGGCGCGGGCAGCATCGGCGACTTCACCGTCGGCGGCCATGACTTCGACCAGGCCGACGGCCTGTTCAGCGCACCCAGCCCGACCTCGGCGATCACCATCTCGACCAACCGCGGCACCGGCGCCATCGACTTCTTCCAGATCGCCTTCATCCTGTTCAGCCGGGGCGACCCGGAATTGCTGCTCAACGACAAGATCGTGTTCAGCCAGGCCATCGGCAACATCAAGAGCCCGCCCTGGTGGAACCTGGCCTACAGGCCGCAGAAATTCCATGGTGCGGTGCTGCCCACCGACTCCTCGCGCATCGATCTGGCCGCCTATTACGATCTCGGCCGTGGGCTGTCCGGCGACGGCGATGGCGCGATCGCCTGGGTCGACCAGCACGCCGGGCCGTTCCAGAGCTGGGCCGAGACCCTGCCCTCGCCGGCCTTCCCCGGCCCGGTGAACACCAGCCTGGCGGAAGCCGGCGCCGTGCTGTTCCACAACAAGGACCTGTGGGCCGCCGGCCTGGACAACCCGGTGCCGCGCCCGACCGAGGGCAACGGCTCCTGCGCCAGCTGCCATGGGGCGTATTCACCACGCTACATCCATGATCCGGCCTTCCTGGAGGATCCCGCACTGGGTGGCATCGCCGCCTACACCGTGCCCATGTCCATCGTCGGCACCGACCCGGTCTATGCCGAGGCCATGCAGAGCCTGCGCAATGCGGACGGCAGCACCAACGAATCCATCCTCAATCAGGAAGTGGTCTACTGCGGGCTGGGCAATTCCGCCCACAGCGAGAACAACACGCCCATCCTGCTGGCGCCGCCCCTGTGGGGCATCTGGGCCGCCGCGCCATACTTCCACAACGGCTCGGTACCGAACATCTGGGGCGTGCTGGATCCGGCCAGCGAGCGTCCCGACATCTGGCGCCGGGTCTCGACCCCCGCGCGGCCGGATCAGGAGGGCCTGGTCGTGATGGGCTATGACACCAATCTGGCGCGCGCCTACGATGTGGACAAGCTCGGCTGGAAGTACGAGGAACTGGCCTGCGGCGACAGCGGCACCGACCCGGTGCTGGCCTGCAACCCGGCCGCACCCTCCGAACCCTCCCCGGTGCAGACCCTGCTGGGTCTGGTCTACACCGAAGTCGGCGCCAGCTGGAACGCGCCGCGCCCCGAAGGCCTCACGATGACGCAACAGGACATCGAGAACCGCAAGATCTTCAACACCCATCTGTACAGCCAGGGCAACCAGGGCCATGCCTTCACCGCCGTGCTCAGCGATGCCGAACGCCGGGCCCTGATCGAGTATCTCAAAACCCTCTAGCACGCACCCGGCTGTCGTGACCGAACCGGGCATCGGGTACAATCGCGCTCCGCGAGAGCCGGCGTAGCACAATTGGTAGTGCAACTGATTTGTAATCAGTAGGTTGGGGGTTCAAGTCCCTCCGCCGGCACCAAATACACATGATGGCATTGGTCCAATCTTGCAAGTGGCAGCCATCTGGCGCCGCCGTCAGAATTGACGGGGTCAGGATTTCACCGCCGAACAGCACGATGCCCCAGGGAGTCATCTCCCCCTGAGCGGGCGACAAGGCACGGAATGGCAGCGCCAAGGCGCAGACGGGTGTGCCACCGCCGAGCGCCTCAGGATGCAGCACCGCGCCGAAAGCGCCGGCGCAGGAAAGCGGCAAGGCCCACCGCCGCCAGCGTCCAGACCCCCACGCCACCGCCGCGCAAATCCAGACTGCGGCTCGCTGATGTCGCCGCGCCACCCGGCTCGGCAGACGGCGTGACCGGGGCCGGGTCCTTGTCAGCCGCTGGCCCCGAAGCCGGCTCCAGCCGGTTTCGGCCGCTACGCGTGCGCCACGATTCGCCGTTGCGCTGCGCCTCGTTGGGCGCGTCCACATCGACGAAGAACCAGTCCGCCTGCGTGTGCTCGGGGGTGACATCCAGCACGACATAGCCATTGCTGGTCGATTCCAGATACTTCATCTGCGGATTGTTGGCCCGCATGCCCGCCTCGAAGACGTTCGAGGCGCCCGGCGCCGCCATCCCGTTGAAGGTCTCGCCCAGGCTTTCCGAGGCAATCGCCGGGCAGACGAATTCCACCGCCAGCGAGCCTTCGCCCGTGACCGGGTTGTAGACCAGCGGGTTCGCCGGATCATTGGTGACATCGAAGGCCCAGGAGGAGTGCACATCGCCGGTGAGGACCACCACATTGTCGATGGCCTGGTCCCGGATATGATCCAGCAGACGCGTCCTGTCGGCCTGATAACCGTCCCAGGCGTCTGCATTCAGCGCGTTGCCGCCATCGCGCAGCAGCAGGGGCAGATCCAGGCTGCGCGCCTCCTCCGGCAGCAGCGGTATCGCGCCCACATTCCATTGCGACAGCACCACCTGCTGCGACAGCAGTTTCCAGGTCGCGGTGGACCGACTCAACTCGGACTGGACCCACTCCATCTGGGTGGGCGAGATGATGTGGCGATCCGGATCGGAGGTTTCCGGGGTGATGATCAGGCCACCGATCGCCTCGGTGTCCGTCCCCGGGAAGGTCACCTGCTTGTCGCGCCCTTCCAGGCGCGTATCCATCACGATCAGGTCGACCAGATCACCCCAGCGCAGCCGACGGTAAATGATGTTCGGATCGCCCGAGGAGCGCAGCGGCATCCACTCGTCATAGGCCCTTTGCGCCCAGGCCTTGCGGGTGGCCCAGTCGCCCTCATCCTCGTCGTGGTTCCCGGCACCATCCCGCCAGGAATTGTTGGTCGACTCGTGATCGTCCCAGGTGGTCACGAAGGGAAACAGCTGATGCAGACGCCGCAGGTCCGGATCCATCTTGTACTGGGCATGGCGTCCGCGATAGTGGACCAGTTCGGTCATCTCGACCTCCGGCTGATGGCCGCGGCCGATGGCGGAGCCGGGGCCGTAGCCGCCGTCCTCGTACTCGTACAGGTAGTCGCCGGTATGGATGATCGCATCAAGGTCGTCACGCTCGGCCAGGCGAGCATAGGCATTGAACCAGCCCTGCTGGTAGTTGGCGCAGGACACCAGACCCAGGCGCAGATGATCGACGCCCTGCCCCGGCGCCGCCGCAGTCTTGGTGCGCCCGACGAGGCTGCGCGCGCCCAGGGCTTCGAAGGCGAAATAATAGTAGGTGAAGGGCGCCAGTCCCACGGGGTCGACCTTCACCGTCCAGTCCCTGTCCTGCAGGGCAAAGCCGTCACCGGACATGACGACCTGCTGCAGATCCGCATCCAGCGCGAGGATCCAGCGTACCGGCACCGGGCTACCGTCATGCCCGTCCGGTGGCGTGATCCGGGTCCACAGGATGACGCGGTCGGCCAGCGGGTCACCGGAGGCCACCCCGTGATAGAAGGGCGCCAGGCTCTCGTCGGCGGCTGCGGCCGGCCGCGGCAGACCGGCAGCCACCGCAGCCAGGGCCGGGCCCGCCAGCCCGGCGCGGCGCAGGAATTCGCGGCGATCCATATCAGTACTCCTCTTCGCGCTTGGGTACCTTACAGGGGGCGCGCCAGTGGCCGGTCCACGGGAACGCTGAAGGGCATGCGGATTTCGTAAGTGATGCCGCCCGCACCGAAGGCGGTAGCCAGGCCGTTGCGCAGGCTGCGCTGGCCCGACACATAGAAACGATCACCGGTCGGGGCGATGGCCACGCCGGTGACCTCGGTCAGGGCCGGGTCGCCCGGCAGGCGCAGCAAGGGAATGGTGCTGCGGTCACGCATCAGCACCATGCAGCGCATGTCGCCGCCATCCTCGACCACCAGCATGTCGCCATCCAGGGTCATGGCGATGTTGTCGACACCCGCCATGGCGGGCTCGTCAGGATCCACCGGAGACCCGACCGGGCCGTCCGCCGGGTTGTAGATGCTTTCGATGGTGCCACCGGCCACGTCGATGGCCCAGATATTGTCATCGCTTTTGGTCGAGAAGAACACGAAGCCGTCGAGATACCAGACGCCCTCGTTGCCGGCGAAGATGGTGCTGTCCAGCTGGTCGGCGACCTCCGGCTGCGGTGTGCCATCATCAATCGCATCCAGCCAGTTGATGGGCGTGGGGCCGGCGCGTGCGGCCTCGATGCCGGCGGGCACCTGCAGCACCTGCAGTACCCCCTGGCTCATGTCCGGCCTGCTGCCTGCCGGCCAGGCTGCGGCTTCGAAACGGGTGCGATAGAAGCGATCGGAACCACCATAATCCTCGGTGTGATAGATCGCCCGCCCGTCCGGGTCGACCGCCACCATCTCATGCCCCTTGCGCCCGAAGCGGTCCAACCGCAGTGGCGTGCCGCCGTCGCGCAAAGGACTGCATTCGAACATGTAGCCGTCGCCGATCTCCTCGCCATTGATCCAGGTGCCCCAGGGCGTGGCGCCGCCCGAGCAGTTGGTGGTGGTGCCGGTCTGGCAGGGATAGGCATCGACAAGATTGCCTTCGGCGTCGAAACGCAGGGCATTCACCCCACCCCGGAACTGCTGGGTCAATTCGGCCTGTTCCCGTGGTACACCGCCCGTCGTCGTGTCGCGCACCTCGGCGTTGCTGACATAAATCCAGCCGCCGTCTTCCGTGCGGAAGGTCGCCCCGCCGTCCGGGTCCGGGTGCCACAGGAATGCGGGATTGGCTGCAATGGGCGGCTCGTTGAACACGGCGACCACGCGGGAACTGAAGCCCTCGGGCAACTGGATGCCATCGGCATTGGGCGGCTGCAATGGTCCTATGCTCGCGAAAGGGCTGATCCCGCCTGGCGCGGCGGCGGACGCGCTCGACGCATCGCAGGCTGTCAGCCAGTGGGCCACGGGGATGCTGCCGGCGCTCAGAAACAGGTTCTGCAGGAAGCGGCGGCGGGACAGTCCTCCGCTCTCGGCCAGTTGCAGTGCCTCGGAAGCGGTGTCACGACGATGATTCATACTCTGATTCTCCAGACTGGACCCGGGATCATCTTCCCCGGCCTAAGGAAGAAGGTCAGTCGGGCAGTGTAGCAATTGTCCATGACACTCCGACGACAGCGACAGCCGAGCGTCAGCCACCGGTGCCCGGGCAACGGCCCGCTCGCCTGCCCCCCCTGTCGATGTCCTGCCCGAAAGCCCGGATCACCCCCAGGCCGGGAGCGCAGGCGCCTGGATGCCTGAACGAAATCCTGCGCACCGCGCGGCAAGAGCCAGGCCCGGATTGCTGCAATGCAACATCGCTGTTAGACTGCGCCCCCCGCACCCGGCCCGACGCCGGCCGCGGCCGCTTCCGGCTGCCCCAGGCGGCTCCGCATTCCCAACCTCTGTCCATTTCTGTGTCCCTGGCACGGCGCTGCGCCGTTTTCCCGGGGGCCTCCTGCTTCGGTACTGCTGCCCCTTGATCACTGCCCTGCGCCAGGACTGGCTGTCCAATATCCGCAATGACCTGCTGGCCGGCCTGGTCGTCGCCCTGGCCCTCATTCCCGAGGCCATCGCCTTCTCCATCATCGCGGGGGTCGATCCCAAGGTCGGTCTCTACGCCTCCTTCTGCATCGCCGTGGTGATCAGCTTCACCGGCGGTCGCCCCGGCATGATCTCCGCCGCCACCGGCGCGATGGCGCTGGTCATGGTGACCCTGGTCAAGGAGCACGGGCTGCAGTATCTGCTGGCGGCCACGGTGCTCACGGGCCTGCTGCAGATCGGCGCCGGCCTGCTGAAACTGGGCAGCCTGATGCGCTTCGTGTCCCGCTCGGTCATCACCGGCTTCGTCAATGCCCTGGCCATCCTGATCTTTCTCGCCCAGCTGCCCGAACTCATCGGGGTGAGCTGGCCGGTCTACGCGATGACCGCCGCCGGCCTGGCCATCATCTACCTGTTCCCGCTGCTCACCCGGGCCGTGCCCTCGCCGCTGATCGCCATCGTCGTGCTGACTGCGGTGGCCCTGGCCCTGGGCCTGGACATCCGCAACGTGGGCGACATGGGCCAGCTGCCGGACAGCCTGCCGGTCTTCCTGCTGCCGCAGCTGCCGCTGAACTTCGAGACCCTGATGATCATCCTGCCGGTCTCCGCCACCCTGACCGTGGTCGGCCTGCTGGAATCGCTGATGACTGCCTCCATCGTGGACGAGCTGACCGACACGGGCAGTGACAAGAACCGCGAGTGCATGGGCCAGGGCGTCGCCAACATCACCGCCGGCTTCCTCGGCGGCATGGCCGGCTGCGCGATGATTGGCCAGTCCGTGATCAACGTGAAATCCGGCGGACGCGGTCGCCTGTCGACGCTGTCCGCCGGCCTGTTCCTGCTCCTGCTGATCGTGTTCTGCGCCGACTGGGTGGCGCAGATCCCGATGGCCGCCCTGGTGGCGGTGATGATCATGGTCTCCATCGGCACCTTCGACTGGTCCTCGATCCGCAATCTGGGCAGCCTGCCGGCCAGTTCCAGCGTGGTGATGCTGGCCACCGTGGTGGTGACGGTCGCGACCCATGATCTGGCCAAGGGGGTCATGGTCGGCGTGCTCGCCTCCGGCCTGTTCTTCGCCCACAAGGTCGGCCGCGTCTTTCATGTGCAGTCCCGCTCCGAGCAGCAGGGCCGGGTGCGCCGCTACACCGTGACCGGCCAGCTGTTCTTTGCCTCGGCGCAGCGCTTCACTGCGGCCTTCGACTTCCGCGAGGTGATCGACCGGGTGATCATCGATGTCAGCCGCTCGCACTTCTGGGACATCACCGCCATCGACGCCCTGGACAAGGTGGTGATCAAGTTCCGGCGCGAGGGCACCGATGTCGAGGTGATCGGCCTGAACGAGGCCAGCGCCACCATGGTCGACCGCTTCGCGGTGCACGACAAGCCCGGCGCCGTCGAACAGCTGATGGGGCATTGAGATGGGTAACCCGCACAAGGTTCTGGCCTGCGTTGATCACTCTCCCTACGCCGAACATGTGGCCGACCATGCCGCCTGGGCGGCCCGGTGGCTGCAGGCACCGCTGGAGTTCCTGCACGTGCTGGAGCGCCCGACCCACGCCGGCGCCGACCACAGCGGCGCCATCGGCATCGACGCCCAGCAGCATCTGCTGGAAGAGCTCAGCAGCGAGGACGAGGCACGCTCCCGCGCGGCCCGCGAGCGGGGCCGGCTCCTGCTCGACCGGCTGCGCGAACGCGCCCTGGTGGCGGGCGCGGCCACGGTCGATGTGCGCCAGCGCCATGGCCATCTGGGCGAAACCCTGGTGGAGCTGCAGCCGGAAGTCAGCCTCTACGTGCTCGGCCGCCGCGGCGAATCCGCGGCCATGACCCAGCGTGCGCTGGGTAGGCATGTCGAGCACACCCTGCGCGCCCTGCGCCGCCCGGTGCTGACGGTGACCGAAGGCTTTCGTGAGCCGCGCCGCGTGATGATCGCCTTTGACGGCAGCGCCCCGACCCGCCGCGGGGTCCGTCTGCTCGCGGCCAGCCCCACCCTGAAGGGCCTGCCCATCCATGTGGTGATGTCGGGCCCCGGGCGTCGCGACAGCGCGCGTCAGCTGGACTGGGCCCGCGCCGAGCTGGAACAGGCCGGCCACAGTGTCGAGCCCAGCCTGATTCCGGGCGACCCCGAGCGGGTCATCGCCGAGGCCGTGATTGCCCAGTCCATCGACCTGCTGGTGATGGGTGCCTACAGCCATTCCCCGCTGCGCAGCCTGTTCTTCGGCAGCAAGACCACCGACCTGCTGCGCGCCCTGCGGGTGCCGACCCTGCTGCTGCGCTGAGGCCGCACAGCGCCGCTACAGCGCGCGAAACCGGCGTGTTATCGTGCCTGCCCGCCGGCAAGGGAAGCCGGGCCACACGACGGGAGTTCAGTTCATGATCAGCGCACGCCGGGCAAGTCTTCGTCTGTTCACCTTCACCCTGCTGCTGGCCACGCTGGGCAGCGCCCAGGCTGCCATGGACGCGCAAACCCGCGCGGACCTCAAGGCCGCCATTGCAGGCGAGCACCGCAGCGCCGACAACCGGGCCCGCGACGCCTACCGCAAGCCCATGGAAACACTGGATTTTCTCGGCTTCCGATCGGACATGACGGTGGTCGAGATCTGGCCGGGCTCGGGCTGGTACAGCGAAATCCTCGGCCCGGCCCTGAAAGACCGCGGCCAGCTCTACGCGGCCCAGTTCAGCCTCAATCCTCCCTACGGTTACCAGCGCCGCGCCTTCGGCAAGTTCCTGGGCAAGCTGGGTGAACAGCCTGATCTGTACCGCACGGTCCGGATCACCCACCTGGATATCCCCTACGACCTGCACATCGCGCCGCCTGGCGTCGCGGACATGGTCCTGACCTTCCGCAATGTGCACAACTGGGTGATGCAAAGCTATGGCGGGGGCAAGAACGCCCATCTGGTGTTCGACGCCATGTTTCGCGCGCTGAAGCCTGGCGGCATCCTGGGCATCGTGGATCACCGCTGGCCTGATCCGGCCACCGAAGACCCGCTGGCCGGCAACGGCTACATCAGCGCCGAACGCACCATCGCCCTGGCCGAGGCGGCCGGCTTCCGGCTGGCCGGGCGCTCCGAGATCCTGGCCAACCCGCGCGATACGCACGAGCACCCCCGTGGGGTCTGGACCTTGCCGCCCAGCCTGGCGCTGGGTGATGAGAAGCGCGACCATTACCTGTCGATCGGCGAATCCGACCGCTTCCTGCTGAAGTTCGTCAAACCGGCCGAAACCCCGGAGCGCTGAGCGCCGGAGCCCGTCACCGCGTCGCGAAATCCCGACGCGGCTCAATCCCGCGTTTCCGGGCTTCCGCCTCGCGCTACGTCGCCAGACGGCGACAGGCGGCAAGACGGCCGCCGTCCGGCAAGCCCGTCAGGGCGGGTCATGGCGATCTGGCACATGGCTTGCGAATGAACCGGTGAGAACCGGACATTCCCCTGCGGAGGGACCATGAGCCATCTGACCCCCAGACCACCAGCACCGGCGGATGTGCGGCGGCGCCGCCGCGGCATCAGCATCGTCCATCTGACCCTGACCTGGCTGCTTGCCCTGGCCGCCTTTGCGGTGGCGGCCTCGCTGCCCTGAATCACCGCGCCCTTCGGGCCAGGCCGATCCGGCGCCACGATCGGCGTACACTGCCCGGGAGTCACAGCCGGGGCGCAACATGGGCCAGGAACTGCCGCGGGGGCACTTCGATCAGGCGGATTACAAGCGCTTCACGCGGCGCCTGGATCAGTGCATCGGGCTGCTGCCGGAGCTGCTGAGCCGCCCGGACTTCGACGGCACCCCGCAGACCGTGGGCGCCGAGCTCGAGATGTCCCTGATCCGGGCCGACGGCCGCCCGGCCCCGATCAACCTGGAACTGATCGAGGCCCTGGGCGATCCGCATTTCACCCCGGAACTCGACCGCTTCAACCTGGAATTCAACAGCGACCCCCTGCCCCTGGCCGGCCGTCCGTTCAGCGCGCTGGCCCGCCAGCTGGAGCAGGCGCTGACGGCGGTACGCAACACCGCCGCCGGGCGTCACGCGCAGCCCGTGCTGGTCGGCATTCTGCCCACGCTGCGACAGGACGATCTGGGCCCGAAGGCCATGACGCCCAGCGCCCGCTACCGGGTGCTGGATGAGGTAGTGCGCGCGCACCGGGGCCGGGCCTTCCAGCTCAACATCAATGGACGCGATCCGCTGCAACTGGCCGCGGATTGCGTCACTTTCGAAGGGGCCAACACCTCGTTCCAGCTGCACCTGAAGCTGCCGCCCGAGCGTTTCGTCCGCAGTTTCAACGCCGTGCAGATGGCCCTGGGTCCGGTGCTGGCGGTGGCCGGCAATGCGCCGATCTTCCTGCAGCACTGCCTGTGGGAGGAGACCCGTATCGTCGTGTTCAAGCAGACCGTCGATGACCGGGACCCGGCCAGCGCCGCGGCGCATGC
>JBFJTN010000124.1:0-10438 GCA_041625325.1 Oceanococcus sp.
CCGCGCCGCACTGTCACTGATCTCGGCATTCAGGTCGTCGATGATCTGGGACACCAGCACTTGGCAGTCCACCGTTTCCCATTCCACCGATTGCTTGCTGGAGCGTGCATAGTCGAGCAGCCCGCTGATCGTGGCGTGCATGCGCTGCGTCGCGGCGCGCAGCAGTTCGACCATCTGACGCTGATCCCGCGATCCAGGGTCGGAGGCCTGTTCCGGCAGCATGTCGATCAATTGCATCACGGTGCCCAGCGGCGATTGCAGATCATGCGCGGCGCTGTGCGCGAATGCCGAGAGGCGCTCATTGGCCTGCTGCAGCTCATGCTGGGCGCGGACCAGGTCGCTGACATCCTGGTGGGCGCCGAGCATGCGCAGCGGCCGGCCCTGATCGTCCCGGATCGCCAGACCCCGGCAACGAACCCAGACGGTGCCGCCGTCGCGGTGGCGATAGCGCACCAGCTGATCGTAGGGGTGATCCGGGTCGGCGCAGTGACGCTGAAAATTCTCGATCGCCAGGTCGCGATCCTCGGGGAAGATGATGTCCTGCCAGGCGGAGGGCCGATGCGGCATCTGTGCCGGGTCGTATCCGAACAGGCGCCAGAAATCCGGGCTCATCCATTCATCCTCCGGGCGTTCGATATTCCAGTACCAGATCCCGTCCAGGACAGCGGACTGCAGGAAGTCGAAGATCACCGGATCGCTGCGCATGCGCTCGTAGAGCTCTTGCTGCAGGTAGTGCGCCATTGTCTGGCGGCTTGCGACCATGGCCAAGTTCCGATCCGGGCGCCGGGCGTCAGGTCAGTGGCATCAACCGGACAGGGCGCTTACACCAAGCTTTGTGATAGCCGCAGGCGGATCAAGAAAAGGTCAAGAAACCGGCGCCACCGCTCGCCCGCCCAGTCCTGATACGGCTGCCTGCCCCTGCAGCGGAGGCCGTCGGCCCGCGGCGCAGTGGCCGGGGCCCGGGCGGGGGCAGCGGATTGGGTCTATGCTGAAAAGATCCGGGCGGCGGGGCACCACGATGATGCAGGCGCGCAATCTCCTTCTGGTCGTGGTTGTGGCCCTGGCGTCCTGCAGCACAACAGACACGCGGCCGATGCCGCCCGGGCCGCTGAAGGTGACCTTGCTGGGCACCGGGGATCCGACACCTCTGCTGGAGCGATTCGGGCCGGCGACCCTGATCCAGGCTGGAGACACGACCGTCCTGGTCGACGCCGGGCGCGGTGTGATGCAGCGGCTGTACCAGATCGGAGTGCGCAGCGATGCCCTTGACGCGATCTTCCTCACCCACCTGCACTCCGATCATGTCGTCGGCCTGGTCGACCTGTGGCTGACCGGCTGGATCATGGACGGTCGTACCACTCCGCTGAGGGTATACGGACCCCGCGGTACCCAGGCGATGATGGAGCACCTGCGGGCTGCCTACACATTCGATATTGCGATCCGGACCGCGGAATCCCGGCGCAGCCCCGAGGGTATCCGGGTGCAGGTGGTGGAGATAGACGATGGCTTCGTCTGGTCCCGGGATGACACGGAAGTCCGGGCCTTTTTCGTCGATCATGCGCCGATCCAGCCGGCCTTCGGTTTTCGGCTCGATCGCGCCGGCCACTCGGTGACGCTGTCCGGCGACACGCGTTACTCCGAAAACCTGATCGCGAATGCCCGCGGCACCGACCTGCTGATTCATGAGGTGGCCGAGGCGCCGCAGCGACTGCGTCTGCGTCGCGCCGAGATTCCGCGCCTGGCGCACCATACCCAGGCGGCGGATGCGGGGCGCGTGTTCGCCGCCGTGAGCCCGCGGCTGGCGGTTTACTCCCATCTGGTGTTCATGGGAGCAACGGGCCCGGACGAACTGATCCCGCTGACCCGCGAGACCTATGCGGGGCCGCTGCTGGTCGGTCGGGATCTGATGCAGATCTCGGTCGGAGAGCAGATTCTGGTGGATCAGTGGCCCGGTACGGCGCCCCGCTTCGTCTTCGACTAAAGGCCTGATGCGGCTTGTCGCGCTCGTCCGGCACTGAGCATCGCCGCGATGATCAGGCCGCCCCAGAGACAGAACAGGCCTATGCCCGAAAAGCGCGCTTTGGCAAAGGCGGGTTGGGCGATCAGCTCCAGCTCCCAGCGGCGGCCGGCGATTTCCAGAACCCGGCTCGCACTGAGCCAGCCCGCGGCAGGCGAAAAGTCTGCCGGCAGACCGTGCAACCAGGCCGAGGCGCGCGGTGCGGAGAGATCGAAAAGCCGCCCGTCAACCTGATCCGGCAGACCTTCCAGGGCGCTCTCCATCAGTTCGCTGACCCGGACCGCGAGGCCGGCGTAGCCGATCAACTGCACGGGCTGGGAGGCGCCCCGCATGGTCATCAGGACCAGGATGTCGTAGTGGGGGTCGGGGTCGGTGACCAGCTTGACCCGGCCGCTGGCTACGGGAACGCCCTGATACAGGGCCTGGTCCAGCGCCGCCTTGCGGGTGGGTTCCGAAGCCATGTCGTAGCCCAGGGCTTGCAGCGGCATGCCCTCGTAACGGGCGAAAGCCACCGGCACGTAGTAGGGCCGTGCCGGCGCCGTCCGGCGCTGGCCCTGCTCGTCGACCTCGAAGATCTCGAACTCCGGCAGTCCGCTGGCGCGCATCTCCGCGACAAAGCCGTCTCGCTGCTCATGCGTCACGTAGGCATCCCAGGCCACCGCGTAGAGGCCGGGCAGCGGTTTCTGCAGGCTTTCCGCAAAGGTGTCGAACTCCTCGCGGGTGACCGTGCTGGAGCTGGCGAACAGGGCTTCCACCGCGCGCAGGGCCACGATGTAGGCGTGCATGTCGCGCTGCAGACGAATGCCGCTCTGATAGGCCATGTCGCTGAGCCGCTCGTGGGCGTGCTCCAGCGACTGGCGGGCCAGCAGGATATGGGTGCTCAGGCTGAGCGCCAGCAGCAGCACAAGGGGTAGGACCAGCGCCTGATTCAGCCGCCCGCCCTGGCGCGGGCTGCACCAGGCCGCGAGCGCCGGGGCGCTGAGCAGGCTGACCGCAACGGCCAGCGCGACGAGGCTGCGGTCAAGGCCGCTTACCCCGAGGTCGTCGCCTCCTGTCAGGACTGTCGCCGCGAGCACCGCGCACAATGCCGTCGCCGCAAGGCTGCGCCGCCAGCCGCTCGAATCCGGCCGCCAGCCGGGCAGGATGACCACGGCCAGGGCGGCAAGCAGCAGCAGGGCATGCAGCAGGTCCGGCAGCCGCTCCCCGGCGGGCTGCGGCAGGCACGCCAGACCGGCGCCCAGCAGCAGGGGGGGCAGGCCGCGCAGGCCCAGCCTGTGCAGGGCCAGCAGGGCCACGGCCAGATCGAGTTGCCAGGGCTGCAGGCCGGATTGGGGTACGGCCAGACCGTGGCTGAGCGCGCTGCCGGCCAGATAGGTGACAAGGACCAGCGCGGCCGCTCGCCAACCGGGGCCTGCTGCGCCTTGCTCCGCCGTCGCGATCGACATGCCCAATCGCACTCCCTGTGGACTTTTGGGGTCGCCGGCGCGGGGCCGGTCATGCAGCAATATAGCAAGGCCGCAGGGCGCCCGCGGATCGCATACACTGCAGACCGATCAGCCGGCGCAAGGGAGCGGCGACCTCAATGGACATCGATGTGTCAATGATTCTGCTGCTCGGCAATCTCCTGCTGCTGGCCTGGCTGGGCTGGCGCCTGAGGCGCCTGAGTCGCCTCGGACGCCTGCTGGGTGAGGAGCTGGACAGTCTGCGCCAGCAGCCACATGACGCCGCACCGGATCTGGACCGGCTGCTCGGCAGCGGCGAGCGCCCGCTGGTGGTGCTGGACATCCTCAACCCGATGGAAGTCGCCGCCCGCCAGTCCTGGTTCGCCGACAAGCTGGGCAGCCTGGCGCCGCCACTGATCCGGAAGATCGTGTTCGACGAGACCCTCAAGCAGGTCAGGACCGAAGTCGGCAAGTACGGGGTGCGGGCCCAGGTCTGGGTGCATCGTGGGCCTTGAGTGGCTGGCGCTGGGCCTGCTCGCCGTCACCGCGGGCCTGCTCTGGTACGAGCGACGGCTGACCCTGCAGGTGGCGGCCCTGGCCGCGCAGCTGGAGCGTACCGCGGCGCTGAAGGCGGACCTGCGCTGGTGGCGGGAGTCGCTGCAGCGTCTGGCCGAATGGCAGGAGGTGACCCAATCGAGCATCGATGGCGGGACCCGTGCCGTGCGGGCCCTGCATCAGGGCATCGCGGCGATTCCCTTTGAAATCCTGGATGCCATCCCGGTGACCCGGGATACCAGCCGGGTGGTGCGCAACATCCATGATTTCGCCGCGGACAACGTCTATGCCGCGGTGTCGGCGGTCAATCAGCTGCTCGGCAGCGGCAGCCGCCGGGTGATCGAGGGCCGCCGCCGGCCCTCGATCAAAGCAGGGACTGAACCGCCTCCGGTGGCCGGCCCAGAGCGTAACGACCCTTGATTCGCACGATCGGTCGTTCGATCAGCTTCGGGTGAGCGGACAGCAACTCGCACCATTGTTCGGCGGAGCGCTTGTCGTCCAGCGACAGCCCCAGCTCGCCGAACAGGGCTTCCTTGTGGCGCACGATGTCCTGCGGTGCGCAACCCAGGCCGGCGCAGGCGGCAGCCAGCTCGGCAGGATGGGGCGGTTGATCCAGATAGGCGATGACCTGCACCGGCACGCCGGCCGCCTCGATCAGTTGCAGGGTCTGCCGGCTCTTGCTGCAGCGCGGGTTGTGCCAGATGAAATTGTCCATGCGGGGGACTCGATCCGTCGTGATGGGTGGGCAGCCAGGCGCGGGACGGGGCAGGCATGCTGAAAGACCAGGCTGGCCTGCGCCTCGCCGTCCGGGTGACGCCGAAGGCCTCGCGGGACCGTATTGTCGGTTGGCAGGGCGATGTGCTCAAGCTCTGCGTCACCGCGGTGCCGGAGCGGGGCAAGGCCAATCAGGCGGTGCTCCGGCTGCTGGCCGACACCCTGGAACTGCCGACTTCCGCCTTGCAAGTGCTGCGCGGGCAGACGGGCCGGGACAAGCTGCTGGCCGTGGATGCGGACCCGTCCGTGCTCAGGCGCCTGCCGCCACGCGAGACGACCTAGGGCGATCGGGGTGGATCGGCTTCGACCGCCGCCGGCTTGCGGCTCAGGGCGCGGCCGAGGGCGCCGAACACGCGGGCGGCCAGCCGCCACAGCTTGGGCAGCAGCCAGGCCATCAGCAGGATGAACAGCAGCAGCAGGCCGAGGAAGATCCAGGGGTGGTTGAGGGCGGCCCAGAGCCCGGCGAAGACCATCACATCCTCGCCCAGCGAGGCGGTCCAGTTGCTGAAGGGCTCGGGCGAGGTATTGATGGCGACCCGGGTACCGGCCTTGGTGGCATGTGTGGCCGCGGCCAGGCTGCCGCCGACCAGGGCCGCCGCCAGCTGTGCCGCGGCGCCGAACTCGCCCACCGCGCCGGCCGCCAGCAAGGCCCCGGCGGGCAGCCGGATGAAGGTGTGCAGGGTGTCCCAGCCGGTATCCACCCCGGGCACCTTGTCGGCGAAGAACTCCACGCAGTACATCAGCCCGGCGGCGCCGATCACCAGCGGGTCGGCCAGGATTTCGAGGCCCGGCGGCAGCGTCACCTGACCGGTGGCGCCCATCAGGCCCAGCATCAGCATCGCGGCGTACAGGTTGATGCCGCTGGCCCAGGCCAGGCCCATGGTCAGCGCGATGATCTGGGTGACTTGATCCAGCTGCTCCATGCCAGCGGCCTCAGGACAGGCGCAGGCCGAGAATTTCGATCAGCCCGGCGGCGATCAGAAAACCCGCGACGATGGAGGGCAGCAGGCGCGGGCGCAGCAGGATCGCGATGCCGCAGGCGATGGACAGCAGCGGGATGAGTTCGATGTGCAGGGTCATGGTGGTCGGGCGATCCAGGGAGGTCTTGCAGCTTCGGTCAGCGCTGCAGGAGTGTCAACGCGGGTGGTGGCGACAGGTTGACGTCAAGGTCTCCTGGCCGGTGCGCTGCGCGCCATCCGGCGGATGCCGTCGCCGGTGAAGATCAGCAGGGCCAGCCAGATCAGGGCGAAGCCGAACAGGCGCTCCTGGTCGAAGGGTTCATGAAAGACCAGCACCCCGATCAGCAGCTGCAGGGTGGGGGCGAGATACTGCAGCATGCCCACTGCGGAATAGGGTATGCGGCGCGCGCCGTAGGCGAACAGGATCAGCGGCAGGGCGGTGACCGGCCCGCCCAGTACCAGCAGCAGCTGGGCGCTGGAGCCGCTGTCCATGAACTGCGCGCCGCCCTGCCAGTGCAGCCAGCCCAGACCCAGCAGCACCAGCGGCAGCAGCAGGGCCCCCTCGATGGCCAGACCACTGGTGGCCTCGACATTGGTCTGTTTGCGGATCAGGCCATAGCAGGCAAAGCTGCAGGCCAGGGTGAGGGCGATCCAGGGCAGCCGGCCGTGCTGCCAGGTCAGCCAGGCGACTCCGGCAGCGGCCAGCGCAACGGCAATCTTCTGGGGTCGTTGCAGGCGCTCACCCAGGACCAGGGTGCCGAGGGCCACATTGACCAGCGGGTTGATGTAGTAGCCCAGGCTGGTTTCGACAATATGGCCACTGTTGATGGCCCAGATGTACAGGTACCAGTTCAGGCTGATGAAAGCGCCCGACGCGCCCAGATTGAGCAGCAGGCGCGGATTGTCCCGCACCGGGCGCAGCCAGCGCAGGCCGCGACCCAGGAGCAGCAGCAGGAACACGCTGACAAAGCACCAGGCGACCCGGTGCAGCATGATCTCCAGCGCCGGGATCTGGTCGAGCAGCTTCCAGTACAGCGGAAACAGCCCCCAGAGCAGAAAGGCGGTCAGGGCGGAGACATAGCCCGCGGAACTCGAGGTGTCGGTGTCCAAGCACGCAGTGTCGGAAAACTGCGTATCCTAGGCAAGTCCCTGAATTCTTTCGCGCCCTTGGCTCAGCATCCCAGCTACCTGCCGCTTTACCGGGCACTGGTGGAATACGCCCAGGATCTGCTCGGCGTGCTCGATCCTGCCGGCCAGATCCGCTATCTGAGCCCGGCGGCGGAGCAGGTCACCCAGGCCCGTCCGGTCCAGTTGCTGGATCAGCCCTTCGCACATCTTTGCCATCCCCGCGACCGCGATCGTTTCGATGCCTGGCTCGGCCGGCTGCAGCGCAGTGGCGAACGCGAATCCTGCGAGCTGCGCCTGGGCCGCGAGCCCCACTGGCGGCGCCTGCAGCTGACCGGGGTGAAGATCAAGGAGGACGAGCGCAGCGAGGTCATCGTGATCAGCGGTCACGACGTGACCCTGGAGGTGGAATCGGCCCGCGCGCTGAAGGCCAGCGAACAGCGCTATCACGGCGCCTTCGACTACTCCCCCATCGGCAAGGCCCTGCTGCTGGCCGACAGCGAGGTGGCCGAATGCAACCGGGCACTGGCGGACATGCTCGGCTGCTGGGTGTCGGAGCTGATCGGCTCCCGGCTGTTCGCGCGCTTCCCGGAGGAGGCGGCCCGCGCCCTGGAGCAGGACAGCGTGACCCTGACCAGCCGGCAGGCCAATGCCTGCGAGCGGGAGGTGCAGGTGCGGCCGCCGGGGCAGGCCCCGCAGTGGCTGCTGATCAACATGGCGCCGATCTGGAACGAGGATCGCAGCCTGGAACATTTCATCGTGCAGCTGCAGGACACCACCGATCGCCATCTGGCCGAGCAGGCCCTGCGCGAAAGCAACGTGGAACTGCAGCGCTCCAACGAAGAGCTCAAGCGCTTCGCCTTCATGGCCAGTCACGACCTGCGCGAGCCGCTGCGCGGCATCGGCGGCTCCATTCAGCTGATCGCCCGGCGTTACAAGGACGTGCTGGACGACAATGGCAAGGAGCTGGCGCAGCAGGCGGTCAGCGGCGTCAAGCGGCTGCAGTCCCTGCTGGATGAACTGGTGGCCTATACCGAGCAGATGCGCGGCGGCGAGCTGCAGCGTCAGAGCGTGGTCACCGCGCGGCTGGTCGATGACATCATCGCCGAGTTCGCCGGCCGGCTCAGCAGCAGCGGCGGGGAAATCCGCCATGCGGACCTGCCCAGCGTGCTGGGTGAGCCGGAGCCGCTGCGCCAGGTGTTCTGGCATCTGCTGGACAATGCCCTGAAGTTTGCCGCGCCGGATCGGCCGCCACGGATCGAGGTGCGGGCCAGCTGGGGCAAGGGGGTCTGGCAGTTCTGCGTCGAGGACAATGGCATCGGCATCGCGCCCGAGCATCACGAACAGGTGTTCGAGGTTTTCCGCCGGCTCAGCGTGGACAGCGCCGGCACCGGCATGGGTCTGGCCACGGTGCGCAAGATGATCGAACGCCACGGTGGTCGCATCTGGGTCGAGTCGACGCCCGGCGAAGGTGCCCGCTTCTGCTTCACCCTGCCACCGGAATAAAGCCGCGGATTTTTGCCGGAACCCGCGCATTTCGCTATTCTCCCGCGTCTTTCTTCGCCCGTTTGCGGGCTCGTCGCACAGGAGTTCAACATGAAAGCACCGGTTCGCGTCGCCATTACGGGTGGTGCCGGTCAGATTGCCTATTCGCTGGCGTTTCGCATCGCCGCCGGCGACATGCTCGGCCCCGATCAGCCCGTCATCCTGCAGCTGCTCGAGATTCCGCCGGCCATGGGTGCGCTTGAAGGCGTGGTCATGGAACTGAACGACTGCGCCTTCCCGCTGGTGCAGGACATCGTCGCCACCGATGACCCGAACGTGGCCTTCAAGGATGCCGACTACGCGCTGCTGGTCGGCGCCCGTCCGCGTGGCCCGGGCATGGAGCGCAAGGACCTGCTGCAGGCCAATGCGCAGATCTTCTCGGTGCAGGGCAAGGCGCTGAACGACCACGCCAGCCGTGACGTCAAGGTCCTGGTGGTCGGCAACCCGGCCAACACCAACGCCCTGATCGCCCGCGAGAACGCGCCGGACCTGGATCCTGGCCTGTTCACCGCGATGACCCGCCTGGACCACAACCGCGCCCTGGCCCAGCTGGCCGAGAAGACCGGCAAGCACATCAATGACATCGAGAAGATGATCATCTGGGGCAACCACAGCGCCACCCAGTACCCGGACCTGCACCACGCCACCGTGGCCGGTCAGGCGGCCATGGGCCTGGTCGATCAGGCCTGGTACGAAAGCGACTTCATTCCCACCGTGCAGCAGCGCGGCGCCGCCATCATCAAGGCGCGCGGGGCCTCCTCGGCCGCTTCCGCGGCGTCCGCCGCCATCGACCACATGCGCTCCTGGGCGCTGGGCTCGAATGGGGGCTGGGTCAGCATGGGCGTGGCCTCGGATGGCAGCTATGGCATCGCCGAGGGTGTGGTTTATTCCTACCCCTGCGTCTGCGAGAACGGTCGCTACGAAATCGTGCAGGGCCTGGAGATCAACGACTTCAGCCGCAAGCTGATGCAGGCCACCGAGCAGGAGCTGCGCGAAGAGCGCGCGGCGGTGGAAAACCTGCTCGGCTGAGCTTCTCGGTCGCAGCGAAAAAGCCCGGCTACGTGCCGGGCTTTTTGTTTCCAGCGTTGCCCCGGGCAGAGCCCGGCCATCGTCGGGTCCCGCTACAGCAGGCCCTTGATCGGAAGGAAGCAGAAGCGGGGCCGGCGCAGCAGCGGGTTGATGCGCAGGTCTCCATGCCCGCGAGCAGCAGGCGGCCCGCCGTGCGCCCGGTCGCGGATGTCATACACTGGCAGTCCGACCGCCCAGGAGAGCGTCCGTGAGCGAGCCCGATTCCCAAGCGCCGGTGCGACTGAGCGGCGGCTGTCAATGCGGCGCGGTGCGCTACGAGGTCAGCATGCAGCCTCAGGGCGTCCACTTCTGCCACTGCCGGATGTGCCAGAGGGCGGTCGGCAACGTCTTCGCCGCACTGGCGCCGGTCAAGCGCAGCGCCCTGCGCTGGCTGGACGAGGAGCCGGCCCAGTTCGCCTCGTCGACCGTGGCCCGGCGCGGTTTCTGCCCGCATTGCGGCACTCCGATCAGCTTCGCCTACAACGAATCCGAATGGATCGCGCTGGCCACCGGCAGCTTTGACGACCCCACCGCCCTGCCGCCCACCATCGAATATGGCGTCGAATCGCGCCTGCCCTATGTGCACCAGCGGAAAGACTGCAAGCAGGAGGAGACCGGGGTCTCCTACGGCTATACCAGCGGGATGATCGTGCAGCAGTTTCAGACGCCGCGATAGGGGGCTGGTGTCCCGTAGCCGACCTTCCTCTCACTGCGAGAAGCGCTGCATCACCGCCTGGGTTCATTGGGGGAAAATGGCGACGCCTGGGTTCGTCCTGGTGCCGCAAGCTCTCCATGAGAGCTCACGCCGGGCCCTGCCGCCTGTTCCGGGCGCTGTCCCCCGCGCCGCTTCGCGGTTCCCTGCGGCCACGCCCGCCAGCAGGGTCGGCTCAGACGCGACGTCCTGTCGCGTTTGAGCCTCAATCCGCCGTCCTGGCGGATTGACCCCGCTGGCG
>JBFJTN010000125.1:0-10328 GCA_041625325.1 Oceanococcus sp.
CTGGCCCTGTCCGGTCACCCGCTGGATCAGGGGGCCTGGCTGGGCTGGCCGCTGCTGTGGCTCAGCCACTATGTCCTGCTGCACCGCGTGGACAGATCCGACCTCAGCGGCTGGCTGCATGCCCTGGGCCTGTGGACCCTGGCCCTGATCGCCATTCCCGAAGCGCACTGGCAGGTGGACCAGCGTCTGGACGGTGTCTGGCCCGCGCTGGTCCCGGGACTGCTGCCCGCCCTGCTGCTGTGGTTCACGGTACGCGGTCCGGACCGCTGGCCGCTGGGGGCTTTCCGGGCCGACTATCGCTACCGCGGCGGCCTGCCGCTGGCCCTGATCGCCTTGCTCTGGCTGGCCCTGATCAACCTCAACAGCGATGGCAATGCCAGCCCGCTGCCCTACCTGCCGCTGCTCAACCCTCTGGATCTGTCGGTCCTGATCACCGCGCTGGGCCTGAGCGGCTGGTGGCTGGGGCTGACCGCCGACGAGCGGGACAGCCTGCGCATGGGCCATCCCGCGGCCCTGCCCGGCCTGGGTGCCGCGCTGGTCTTCCTGTGGCTCAACGCCGCCTTGCTGCGCGCGCTGCACTGGGGCCTGGACACGCCACTGGATGCGGGCGGCATCCTGCGCTCGGTGCTGGTCCAGGCGGCCCTGTCCATTTTCTGGAGCCTGCTGGGCTTCGGCGCCATGCTGGGCGGCACCCGCCGTGCCCTGCGCTGGCTCTGGCTGGGTGGCGCCGCCCTGATGGCGGTGGTGGTGCTGAAGCTGTTCCTGATCGATCTGGCCGGCAGCGGCACCCTGGCACGCATCGTGTCCTTCCTGGGGGTGGGCGCCCTGCTGCTGCTGGCCGGCTATCTCTCCCCGCTGCCGCCACGCCAGCACGAACAGGCCCCGGCCCCATGACAGCCCTGCGCAGCCTGGCCTGGATCGGCGGCGCACTGAGCCTGGCCGCGCAAGCCGCGGCGCCGGTCCCCGAGGATTTCGCCAGCGGCATCAGCCTGGCGCTGCCAGATGCGGCCGAAAGCTACGAACTCGAACTGCCCCTGGTCGTGTACCAGCAGCTGAGCCGGCCCGATCTGGCGGATATGCGGGTCTTCAATGCCCGTGGCGAGGTGGTCCAGCATGCCCTGTGCGAGCCGCCGGTGCTGAGCCGGCGGATCAGCCGGCAACAGCGCCTGCCGCATTTCGGCCTGCCGCCCGGTGGCGAGGCGGCCGAACTGCTGGGACCGCGCCTGCGGCTGACCACGCCGGAGGGGGCCCGTATCGATTACCGGGAAGGCCCTGCCGCCAGTCCGGCCCGGCGCAAGGCCCGCCTGCCCGAGGGGCGGGAGATCGAAATCCTGGCGCCACAGATCGCCATGCAGGCGGTCCCCGTGGCCACCCCGGCAACGGCCTCCCCGGAGCCGGCGGATCGGCAGGAGGCGCCGCAGACCGGCCTGCAGGATTACATCGTGGACGCGCGCGGCCTGGAAGAACCGGTCCAGGCCCTGCTGCTGGACTGGGACTGGCGCGGACCCCAGGGCCGGGCCGAGCTGAGCCTGCGGGTCGAGGGCAGCCACGATCTGGATGAGTGGCAGACCCTGGTCGAGCGCAGCAGCCTGCTGCGGGCGGGCGCCGACGGCCGGGTCCTGGAGCGCTCGCAGATCGAACTGCCCGGCCGGCACTACGCCTTCCTGCGCCTGCGGCCGCTGGATCAGCAGCCGCGGAACTGGCTCAACGGCGTCGAGGCCCGCAGCGAAAGACTGCACCGCGAGGCCCCGGCATTGCGCTGGCACGAGGCCAGTGCCGACCCGGCCGGCGCGCACAGCCCAAGCCTGCGCCATTACCGCAATGACAGCCTCGCGCCGGTGCGGGCAGCCCGTCTGTGGCCACCCAGCGAGCTGCTGTTGCAGCTGCAGCTGAGCAGCCGGCCGGACAGCGGCGCCGCCTGGCGCCAGCGCGCCCGGGGCCAGATTCGCCGCACGGGCGAGCAGCCCCCCGGCAGCTGGACCCTCAGCCCGGCGGTTCAGGACCCCGAGTGGCAGGTGCGGATCCAGCAGGGCGGAGAATCGCTGGGCGACCAGCCCCTGCGTCTGGAACTGGCCTACAGCCCCCTGCGCCTGCGCATGCTGAATCAGGGCCCGGGTCCCTACCTGCTGGCCTTCGGCAGCGCCCGGGTCGGCCCCACGGCCTTGCCGGACTGCGCCAGCCTGCCCGGCGACCCTGTGCCGCTGAGCGCTGGCGCGCTGCAGGAACTGGGCGGTGAGGCCAGCCTCCAGCCCCCGCCGGAGCGGCTGCCAGTCCGCACAGTCCTGCTCTGGGCACTGCTCGCCGGAGGCGCGCTGCTGGTGGTGTCCATGGCCCTGAGCCTGTTGCGACAGGCCTCGGCCGGAGCACCGCGCAGCTGAAGACCTCTGCGTTTCAGGGGTAGGCACTGTCCGCAGCCGCCGCGCCAGCGGACACCCCTGCCAGGACCCGGCCTGGCTAATCGGGCGCTTTCGGCTCCGACGGCGCCTCGACGACCAGCCCCAGCGCCCGGGCCCGGCGAGCCCACAGCGCGCGGGCCAGTTCGCGCATGTTGACCGTGCTGTCGGATTCGTCCGTGATATCCAGCCCGAGCAGGGTCTCGATCACGTCCTCCTGGGTGATGATGCCTTCCACCCCGCCGTACTCATCGATCACCAGCGCGATGTGGTCGGAGCCGCCCAGCAGCCTGTCGAACACGACGCCGATCGGTGTGCTGCCCAGAAAGGACAGCATGTCCCGGCGATAGGCGCTCAGCGGAGTGTCACCCTGCTGTTCCAGCAGGGCGGCCTGCACATCGCTCTTCAGCACATAGCCCTGGATCTTGTCCGGCTCGCCGGTGTGGATGGGTATCCGCGAGAAGCGCAGCGGCCGGTGCTGCGCGTGGTATTCGGCGCAGCTGCTCGCCGCGTTGGCGCTGTGGATGACCACCCGCGGGGTCATCACATCCTCGGCGCGCAGGCTTTCGAAATTGAGCAGGTTCCGGATCATGCGGGATTCATTGGCATCCAGCGCGCCCTGGTCGAAGCCCAGCTCGGTCAGGGCCAGGAAGTCGCGCCGGGTCAGCATCCGGTGCGGATTGCCCCGCTTGATCAGGCCGGTGATCTTCTCGCTCATCCAGATCAGCGGCGCGAACAGGCGGATCACCCAGACCAGGCATTTCACCGTCAGTGGCGCCAGTTCGCGCCAGTACACCGCGCCCAGTGTCTTCGGAATGATCTCGGACAGGATCAGGATACCCAGGGTCATGGCCGCCGGGATCAGCAGATTGGTGATCAGCGGATTGGCCTGGGAAAACACCAGGGCGGCCTGATTGCCCACACCGATGGCCCCCACCGTATGCGCGATCGTATTCAGGGTCAGGATCGCCGCCAGCGGCCGGTCGATGTCCCGCTTGAAGGCTTTCAGCTGTTTGCCGGCGGGGTGGCCGGCCTGCGTCAGCCGCTGGATGTAGGCCGGGGTGACCGACAGCAGCACCGCCTCCCAGGCGGAGCAGAGAAAGGAAAACACCACCGCCACGGCGAAAAAGATGAAAAGCAGGCTGAGCATGCCTGTCGGCCTCGACCGGATTGCGGCCCCACCCTGCCCCAAATCGCCCCGCAGTTCAACGCGCGGCCCGGCAGGTCGGGTGGTTTCCGCATCGGCAACAGGGCGGCCCGCGCCCGGGCCCGCAAGGCCGGCTTTCGGGACCGCCCGGCATCTGGACAGCAGCGCGCAAACTGCCTAGTCTGGATATCGCCTATCGAGCCACCTGCAACGCGATGCTTCGCAAGGGGGGACGAGTCATGAAAATGCTCAGGCACTATTTCATCAGCGACAACCTCGATGATCTCGAGGCCATCGAGCAGCAGCTCGAAGCGGAAGGGGTCGACAACGCCCAGATCCACGTGCTCAGCGATCAGGACAGCGAGGTCCAGCAGCACAACCATCTGCACCAGGTGAAATCCTTCGCCCGCAAGGATGTGGTGCAGTCGACCATCATCGGCGCCAGCATCGGCGTGTTCACCAGCTGTTTCGTGCTGCTGGTCTCGCGCATCGCCGGCTGGACCGAAACACCCGCCGGCTGGCTGCCCTTCCTGTTCCTGGCCATCGTGCTGCTGGGTTTCTGCACCTGGGAAGGCGGCCTGGTCGGCATGCAGAAGATCAACCGGGATTTCGAGCGCTTCCGGCAGGTCCTGGCCAGCCAGCAGCATGTGTTCTTCGTCGATCTGGAGCCGTCCCAGGAAGCCATCCTGGACCGGGTGCTGCAGGCCCATCCGGGCGCCCGGGCGGCCGGCACCGGCCACTCCATGCCACGCTGGCTGCTCAGCCTGCGGATCGGTCTGCGCAAGATCTTCCGCATCTGGCCCTGAGGGACCAGCACGACGCAGGGATGACGGCGGGTCCGCCGATCACGGACCCGCCGCACAAGCTCTGCCGCTAGAGCCGCGCCGCCAGCTGGCTGGCCTCCAGGATGGCGCGCTTGGCATCCAGCTCGGCTGCCACATTGGCCCCGCCGACCAGGTGCGGTTCGATGCCGGCCTGCTGCAGCGCGGCCTGCAGATCCCGGCGTGGCTCCTGGCCGGCACAGATGATCACGTTATCCACCGCCAGCACCCGCGGCTCGCCGTTGATCAGGATGTGCAGGCCTTCGTCGTCGATACGCTCGTAGCTGACCCCGGGAATCATCTCCACCTGCTTGTGCTTCAGCGACAGGCGATGGGCCCAGCCGGTGGTCTTGCCCAGGCCCTTGCCCACCGCCTCGGCCTTGCGCTGCAGCAGGGTGATCTGCCGCGGCGAAGGGCTGGCCTGCGGGGCCGCGAGGCCCGCCCGGTTGTTCAGACTCATGTCGATGCCCCATTCACGGCAGAACTCCTCGGCGGATTCGGCCGGCGAGCTGTCGTGGGACAGGAACTCCGCGACGTCGAAGCCGATGCCGCCGGCACCGATGATCGCCACGCGCTCACCGACCGCCGCGCCCTTGAGCAGCACATCGATGTAGCTCAGCACCTTGGGATGGTCGATCCCTTCGATGCCCGGCGTCCGCGGGGTGATGCCGGTGGCCAGGATCACCTCGTCATGGCCACCCTGCGCCAGATCCTCGGCGCTGACCTGGGTGCCCAGACGCAGATCCACGCCGGTCAGTTCGATCTGGCGGCCGAAATAGCGCAGGGTTTCGTGGAATTCCTCCTTGCCGGGAATCCGCTTGGCCATATTGAACTGGCCGCCGATCTCCTGCGCCGCATCGTAAAGGGTGACCTCGTGGCCGCGACGGGCCAGATTGGTCGCGGCGGCGAGTCCGGCCGGTCCGGCGCCCACCACGGCAATACGCTTGCGGCTGTTGGTCGGCACGAAATTCAGGGTGGTCTCGTTGCAGGCCCGCGGATTGACCAGACAGGTGGACTTCTTCATTGCGAAGGTGTGGTCCAGGCAGGCCTGGTTGCAGGCGATACAGGTATTGATCTCGTCCGCGCGGTTCTGCTCCGCCTTGCGCACCCAGTTTTCGTCCGCCAGGAAGGGCCGGGCCATGGACACCATGTCGGCCTGGCCGTCCGCCAGAATCTGCTCGGCGACGTCGGGCATGTTGATGCGGTTGGTGGTGCACAGGGGCACCGAAACCTCCGACTTCATCTTCTGCGTGACCCAGGCAAAGCCGGCCCGCGGCACCCGGGTCGCGATCGTGGGAATGCGCGCCTCGTGCCAGCCGATGCCGGTATTGATGATGGTCACCCCGGCATCTTCCAGGCCCTTGGCCAGGCGGACGATCTCCGGCCACTGGCTGCCGCCCTCGACCAGATCCAGCATGGACAGGCGGAAGATGATGATGAAATCCTTGCCGACCGCCTCACGCATGCGACTGACGATCTCCAGTGCAATGCGCTGGCGGTTCTCCACGCTGCCGCCGTACCTGTCATCCCGCTTGTTGGTGCGCTCGACCAGGAACTGATTGATGAAATAGCCTTCCGAGCCCATCACCTCGACCCCGTCGTAGCCGGCTTCGCGGGCCAGCTCGGCGCAGCGCACATAGTCGTCCACCTGCTTTTCCACCCCGCGGGTGGACAGGGCGCGGGGCTTGAAGGGCGAGATCGGCGACTTCACCGCCGAGGCGGACACCGCAAAGGGGTGATAGCCGTAGCGCCCGGCATGCAGGATCTGCATGCAGATGCGGCCGCCTTCCTTGTGCACCGCATTGGTCACCAGCTTGTGCGGATACACATGCCGCTTGCTGGACAGCTCGCCGGCCAGCGGCGACACCCAGCCGTTGCGGTTGGGTGCGATGCCGCCGGTGACGATCAGGCCGACGCCGCCACGGGCCCGCTCGGCGAAGTACGCGGCCAGCTTGGGGTAGTTCCAGAAGAAGTCTTCCATGCCGGTATGCATGGAGCCCATCAGGACGCGGTTCTTCAGGGTGGTGAAGCCCAGATCCAGCGGGGCCAGCAGATGGGGATAGACGCTTTCGCTCATGGGGTCCGCCCGGTGACAAAAGCGGGCATCTTACCGTAGCCGTCGGTCGGCGGAACCCGTGCCGGCGGCGATCCGCCGGAATGTCTCAGGCCGCCTTGGCCCGCAGGCGCAGCATGTCGCCTTCGGCCGGGGCGATCACCCGGGTGGCCGACATCAGTTCCTTGAGCTGGGCCCGCGCCCCGTCCAGCTTGGCATCGATGGCGGCATCGTCCTGGTCCGGGTCATGGTGGAACAGGCACAGGGTGCGAACCCTCGCGTGGTGGGCGATCTTGACCACCTCGCTGACGGTGGAATGCCCCCAGTGTTCCTTGCCCGCCGCGTATTCCGCATCGGTGTAGGTGGTGTCGGTGACCCAGTAATCCACATCGCGCACGAATTCGATGAGCTGGCGCCGATAATCCTCGTTGTAGAACTTGCTGGACTGCGGATACAGCTCGTTGTCGGTGGCGTAACAGAACGATGCGCCACCGTAGTCGATGCGATAGGCCAGGCAGTGGCCGGGGTGATTGAGCAGCATGGTGCGGACTTTCACGCCATCAATGGTGAATTCGCCTTCGCCGATGTCGCGATATTCCACGTGGGCGGCGAATTCGCTCACCGTCACCGGGAAATAGGTGCCGTCCATCTGGCCGGCGATCAGCTCGCGTATGCCCTTGCCTTTCTGCTCCGCGCCATAGATTTCGAATTCATTGCCCTTCATGTACAGCGGAGCGAAGAAGGGCAAGGCCTGGATGTGGTCGAAATGCGGGTGGGAGATGAAGATCCTGGCCTTCATCTGCTTCGGCCCGGCCCTCATCACCGTGTCGGAAAAGGCCTTGATGCCGCTGCCGGCATCGAAGATGAACAGCGGCCCGTCCGCGAATTCCAGGCTGATGCAGGAGGTGTTGCCGCCGAAACGCAGACTCCTCGGGCCGGACACCGGCAAGGTGCCGCGCACGCCCCAGAAGCTGATCTTGGGCTGGTCGGACATGATCTCCTCGATCCGCTCCAGCAGATGCTCGCCCTCGGACACCTTGTTGATGTAGCCGGCGGCGCCCAGGGCCCGGGCGGCCTGCTTGTCGGTGTCGTAGGCCTTGGCGGTGACGATGATCACCTTGATGGCAGGGCCCAGCTCCTTGCGGATCTGCCGCAGCACGGTGAGCCCGTCAACGTTCGGCATCATGATGTCGAGCAGCACGCAGTCGGGCTTTTCGGCGCTGATCCGCTCGATCGCCTTGGTGCTGTCGAGCTCGACCTCGACCGCGTGCCCGGCGTCTTCCAGCATCTGGCGAAACATCGCGGCAAAGACCTTGCTGTCGTCCACTACGAGGAACTTCATAGCGCCACCGCAGCCTCCTCCAATATGCCGATAAGCAACCCTACGTCAGGCCGCAGTCCAGGTCCAGCCTGTCGTGACAGCGGCCCACCATCATCGACCTCAGGAGACACTGGAATCTGTGACCGGGGTCACAGTATTCCTGGCGATCGCGCGCCACAGCAGCCGGAACAGCTGATTCGACTGCTCGGCCAGGCCGCCCGGCCGACCTCTGAGCACCCACATCGAAATCGTCCGGGTCGCGACCCCCAGAATGACATCCAGCAGGACCCTTTCGTCCACCTCGTCGGTCAGCACGCCCTTGCTGCGGCCCTCACGCAGCACCCGCATGAAGACGGCGAACAGTTCGGGCTGACGAAAGGTGTCGTTGCGGCTCCAGGTGTTCAGATAGACCGAGCTGGCCAGGATCTGTACCACCTCCGGCTTGGTCTCGAAATAGTCGAACATGACCCAGAACACCTTGCGCAGGCGGTCCTCGTAATTCTCGATCCCCTGCAGGTGGTCGATCATGCGGCCGGCCAACGCGCCCAGCTGGGTGTCCAGGGTGCCGAACAGCAGGGCTTCCTTGCTGCCGTAATACTTGTAGATGGTCTGCAGGCTGACCCCGGCCTGGCGCGCGATCTCGATCAGGCTGACCCGGTGGAATTCCTGCTCGGAAAAGGTCCGCAACACCGCCTGTTCAATGCGCAGCTGGGTGGCGGGATCAATCTGGGATTTGCTCTTTCGGTTCACATGCGGGCCCGGCGTCAAGACGGATTGTTCAGTCGATGGTAATGGATGTTACACATTGTCGCCAGCGGCAGCAGCAGGCCATGACGCATTGCAATAACTGTGCTTGTGCACTAGATTCTCGAAATTCCCGGTCGCTCCGGAATCCCCGAGAACGACATTCGGTAAGTCACGTTACCCTGGAGTCACAGCATGAGCCACGCCTATATCTATGACGCCGTCCGCACCCCGCGCGGCAAAGGCAAGAAGGACGGGAGCCTGCATCAGGTCACCCCCATCCACCTCCTCAAGAACCTGTTCGACGCCCTGGCCGAGCGCAACACCCTGGACACCAGCCAGGTCGACGACGTGGTCCTGGGCTGTGTGACCCCGGTCGGCGAGCAGGGCGCGGACATCGCCCGTACCGCGGTGCTCTACTCCGGCTGGGACCAGTCCGTCGCCGGCGTGACCCAGAGCCGCTTCTGCGCCTCCGGCCTGGAATCGGTCAATCTGGCGGCGATGAAAGTGATGTCGGGCCAGGAGGACATGGTCGTGGCCGGCGGGGTCGAATCCATGAGCCGCTGGCCCATGGGCTCGGACGGCGGCGCCATGGCCATGGACCCGCGGGTCAGCGCGGCGATGGATTTCGTGCCGCAGGGCATCGGCGCCGACCTGATCGCCACCATGGAAGGCTTCGATCGCGAAACCGTGGACCGCTTTGCCGTGCGCTCGCAGCAACTGGCCGCGGCCGCCCGCGACGAGGGCCGCTTCAAGGGCTCCGTCGTGCCGGTCCGTGACGTCAACGGCCTGACCGTGCTGGACCACGACGAGTTCATCAAGCCCGAGTCCTCGCTGGAATCCCTGGCCGGGCTCAAACCCAGCTTCCAGATGATGGGCGACATGGGCTTCGACCACACCATCCTCACGCGCTATCCCCAGGTGGCGAAGGTGAATCACGTGCATCATGCGGGCAATTCCTCCGGCATTGTCGACGGCGCCGCCCTGATGCTGCTGGGCAGCGCCGAAGCCGGCAATGCCCAGGGCCTGAAACCGCGCGCCCGCATCCGCGCCTGCGCGGTCACCGGCACCGAACCCTCGATCATGCTGACCGGTCCCGCCCCGGCCAGCCGCAAGGCGCTCAAGCGCGCCGGCATGGACGTTTCCGACATCGATCTGTTCGAGATCAACGAGGCCTTCGCCTCGGTGGTGCTCAAGGCCGTGCGCGATCTGGAGCTGGACATGGACAAGGTCAACGTCAACGGCGGATCCATCGCCATGGGCCACCCGCTGGGCGCCACCGGCTGCATGATCCTGGGCACCCTGCTCGACGAGCTGGAGCGCCGCGACCTGTCCACCGGCCTGGCCACGCTGTGCGTTGGCGGCGGCATGGGCATCGCCACCATCATCGAACGCGTCTGAACCGAGCACGGAACCCATCATGAGCATTGCATACGACAAGGACGCCCAGGGCGTCGTCACCCTCACGATCGACATGCCGGGACGTTCCATGAACGTCATCAACGAGCAGCTGGAAGGCCCGCTGGAAGACAGCCTGGCGAAGATCGAGGCCGACGACTCGGTCACCGGCGTCATCCTCACCTCCGGCAAGGACAGCTTCGTCGCCGGCGCCGACATCGAAGGCCTGTTCCAGATCACCGACCCGGCCCTGGCCTTTGCCGCCTGCCAGCAGCTCAAGGCCACCCTGTTTCGCATCGAGCGCTGCGGCCGGCCGGTGGTCTGCGCCCTGCCCGGCACGGCGCTGGGCGGGGGCCTGGAAATCGCCATGGCCTGCCACTACCGGGTCGCGATCAACAATCCCAAGGCCAAGTTCGGCCTGCCGGAAGTCAAGCTGGGCCTGCTCCCCGGC